>JAUNVL010000142.1 GCA_030537675.1 Propionibacteriaceae bacterium
TCCATGTTGCCGGTGCCCTTGAACTCCTCGAAGATGACCTCGTCCATCTTGGAGCCCGTCTCGATGAGAGCCGTGGCCAGGATGGTGAGGGAGCCGCCGTTCTCGATGTTGCGGGCTGCACCGAAGAACTTCTTGGGCGGGTAGAGCGCCGCGGAGTCGACACCACCGGAGAGGATGCGCCCGGAGGCCGGTGCAGACAGGTTGTAGGCGCGGCCCAGCCGGGTGATGCCGTCGAGCAGCACCACCACGTCGTGCCCCAGTTCCACCAGTCGTTTGGCGCGCTCGATGGCCAGTTCGGCCACCATGGTGTGGTCCTCGGCGGGACGGTCGAACGTGGAGGCGATGACCTCACCGGAAGTGGTCCGCTGGAAGTCGGTGACCTCCTCGGGACGCTCGTCCACGAGGACAACCATGAGGTGCACCTCAGGGTTGTTGGCGGCGATCGCATTCGCGATGGCCTGCATGATCATGGTCTTGCCCGCCTTGGGGGGCGAGACGATGAGGCCTCGCTGGCCCTTGCCGATCGGCGAGACCAGGTCGATGAGGCGACCAGCCAGCTGTGGGCCGGGGGTCTCCAGCTTCAGTCGGGTCTGGGGGTACAGCGGCGTGAGCTTGGAGAACTCCGGCCGGTTGCGAGCCTTCTCGGGGTCGTCGCCGTTGACGGAGTCGACGCGCACCAGCGGATTGAACTTCTCCTTGCGCTCGCCCTCCTTCTGCGTGCGGATGGCACCCGAGATGACGTCGCCGCGACGCAGCCCGTACTTCCGCACGGTGGTGATCGGGAGGTACGCATCGTTGGGACCGGGCAGGTAGCCGGTGGTGCGGACGAAGGCGTAGTTGTCGAGGATGTCGACGATGCCGGAGATCGACGCGAGCACGTCGTCCTCGCTGACCTGCGGATCGTTCTCGAAGCGGTCCATGCCGCCCGAGGAACCTCGGCCGGCTGGGCGCCGGGTCTGCTGGCGGTCCCTGCTGCGCCTGCGACGCCCACGGGTGGAGCCGCCGGCGCTGTCGTCGTCGTAGCGGTTGCTGCTGGGGCCGTACTCGTTGCCCACGGGCGCGGTGGCAGGGGTGTTGGGGGCAGTGCTGGGGGCCTTGCTGCCGCCCTGCTTGGCGGTTCCTGCGCCGCCCGTGGACGGCGCTGCACCACCTGTGGAGCCCATGGCAGCGGCGAGGCGTTCGCCCACTTCCTCGTTCACGGCTTCCTGGGCAGAGCGGTCGCGGTCACGACCGTTGCGGTCACGGCGACGTCGGCTGTTGCGGCTCTGGCCATCCTGACGTTGCTCGGAGCCCTGTGACGATCCAGCCTGCTGGGAATCGCTCTTGTCCTGGCTGGCCTGCGGCGCGGCTTCCACCTGCGCCTGCTTCTCAGGGCGCTGGCCGGCGTTGGCGTTGGCGTCGGCGACCGGCGCTGCTTCAGGGGTGACGGACGAGGCTCGCCCAGGCTCTGACGCCGGACGTTTCTCGGGAGTGGACGCCGCCGAGCGCTTCTCGGCGGGAGCCGTCTGCGGTGCCTGCGACGTCGAGGAGCTGCGGGAAGCCCCCTGTCCGGAGGCGATGGCGGCGACGAGATCCCCCTTGCGCATGGCGGAGACGCCTTTGAGCCCCATGCCGGAGGCGATGGATTTGAGCTCGACAAGCTTCATGCCGGCCAGAGTGTTGGAACCGGAATCGGTCACAGGTTTCCTTCCAATGTGCCGGAGGCGAGTACGCGACAGCGCTCCGACCAAACAAGATGGGACGGTCAGGGATGGACGCAGACAGAAAAGGGAAATACTGAATCAGTGGGCAATGCAGCAACCACTGGCGCCAACTTTGGTGACCGTGTGAAACAGTACCACCGCCGCTGGGCTCGTACCAATCACGCCGGGCTCCGCGACGCTAGGGTGACTCATCGTGACCCACTCGTCCTCGTCCCCCATGCCCTCCCTGCTGGCATGGCGAAACGCGGTGTTCTTCGTCTTCTTCTCCTGTGGGCTGGCGCTGTCCTCCTACATGTCCCGGGTGCCCCACATCAGGGACACCCTCGGTGCCTCCACCGCAGACATGGGGGTGTTGGCCGTCTCCATCGCCGTGGGTTCCATCAGCGGCATGGTGCTCTCCAGCCATGTGCTGGCAAGGCTGGGAGCCCGACGCACGATTCTTGTCTTCACCACCATCCTCACCGGTGGAGTCATCGTTGCAGGGGCCGGCGCCTCCCTTTCATCCTTCGCTGTGCTGTTCCTTGGCCTGGCAATCTTTGGATTCGGTCTCGGCATCACCGATGTGTCCATGAACGTCTCCGCGGCAGCCAACGAGCAGCGGATGCACCGCAACCTCATGCCGCTGTTCCACGCGCTGTTCAGCGTCGGCACCATGGTGGGAGCAGGGCTGGGTGCTCTGGCGGAGATGTTGCAGATCCCCGTCGTCCTCCACGTGGGCGCGCTGACCGTGACCTGTCTGGTGGCCATCTGGCTCACCAACCATCGCATCCAACCGGAGTTCGACGGCGTGGCCCACGACGGCGCACCCAGCACCACCTCGGCCCGACTGGCCGTCTGGAAGCAGCCGCTGACGTGGTTCCTCGGCCTCATCATCCTCGGCATGGCACTGGCTGAAGGCAGCGCCAATGACTGGTTGGCGCTGGCCATGGTCGATGGTCACGGCCAGAGCAACACCGGCGGCGCCATTTCACTGGGTGTCTTCCTGACCGCCATGACGGTGGGCAGGGTCGCTGGCATCCGTCTCCTCGACAGGTTCGGCCGGGTGCCTGTCCTGCGGGCCAGCGCGGTGCTGGCGGCCCTCGGTCTGGCCACGGTGATCTTCATGTCCCAACCCGTGATCGTGATGCTCGGCATCATCGCGTGGGGGCTCGGCTCAGCCCTCGGGTTCCCCGTGGGGATGTCGGCGGCTGCGGACGATCTCAAGTTCGCCGCCGCGCGTGTGAGCGCCGTCGCCACGATCGGCTACGTCGCGTTCCTGGCCGGTCCCCCACTCATCGGCTTCCTGGGCCAGCAGGTGGGACTCCTCAAAGCGCTGCTCGTGGTTCTCGTGTTCATCGCGGTGGCGGGTCTGGTGTCACCTGCAGCCCGAGAACGACGTGTCCTCCCCCTCCCCCAGGCCTCACCACGAAACTAGGATGGGGTGATGGAGCACGCTGTGATGTTCGATGACGGCGATGAACTTCTCGCCCGGGTTCGTTCGATCGCGTTTGCGCTGCCCGGAGCGCAGGAGAAGATCAGCCACGGCCGACCCGCTTTTTTCACCACCAAGGTGTTCGCGTACTACAGCGGCTCGCTGAAGGTGAGTGACGAGTGGGTGCAGCACCCGCAGGTGATCGTGGTGAAACTCGACGCCGATGAACGTGAAGCGCTGCTGTCCGAGGAGCGCTCATGGATCCCCGCCCACCTCGGTCCCAGCGGTTGGATCGGCATCGACGTCGACGAGGACACCGACTTCACGGAGGTGGCCGAACTGCTGGACTCGTCGTACAGGCAGACGGCCACCCGCACGCTCATCACCGAACTCGACAGCACTCGAGGCGTGTGAACCGCTCGCATCACTGGACGGGAGCGAACGCGAGCACCTCGCCGAGGGTGTTGGCATCGTCGGCCGACTTGTCGTCCCGGTAGCGCAGCACCCGTGCAAACCGGAGTGCCACCCCGCCCGGGTACCGCGTGGATCGCTGGACGCCGTCGAAGGCCACCTCCACGACCTGTTCGGGCCTCACGTGCACCACGTGCGCGTGGCGGGAGGTTTGCAGTGCGAGAAACCGCGTGGTCTGCCAGTCGAGCATCTCGTCCGTCATGCCCTTGAACGTCTTGCCCAGCATGACAAACCCACCTTTACCGTCCCGCGCACCGAGGTGGATGTTGGAGAGCTTCCCACTGCGCCGCCCGCTCCCCCACTCCACGGCAAGGACCACGAGGTCCAGCGTGTGGACTGGTTTCACCTTGATCCACGACGCTCCCCGACGCCCTGCGTCGTACACGGCTGAGGGGTCCTTGGCCACCACGCCCTCGTGCCCGGCAGCCAAAACCCGGGTGGAGAAGGCCTCGGCCACTTCGGCGTCGGTGGTGGTCGTCCTGTCCACCATCATCTCCAGTGGCAGGAGACTCGCGAGATGTGCGAAGCGTTCGTGTGCTGGTCGATCGATGAGGTCGATGCCGTCGAGGTGCAGCACGTCGAAGAAGAAAACAGACAACTGCGCTGTTGCGCCAACGCTCGCGATGCGGGCAGAGGAGTCCTGAAAGGCCCGGGGCCTGCCATCTCCACCCACCAACAGCGCCTCGCCATCGAGCACGGCCGTATCGACGGGCAGCGCGGCGACGGCGGCAGCGATGTCGGGCACCCGCTGTGTGATGTCCTCGAGCGTGCGGGTGAAGACCTGAACGTCCTCGCCCCTCTTGTGGACCTGCACCCGAATCCCATCGAGCTTGGCGTCCAGCACCGCCTCGCCCCCGAGTGCAGCAAGTGCTTCGGTCACCGAACTGGCGCTGGAGGCCAGCATGGGCCGGACGGGTGTGCCCACGGTGAGCGAGAAGCGTGCCAGTGTGTCCAGCCCATCTGTGAGCACCGCCTCCGCCACGGTGGCTGTGCTTCCCGCCAGCATGACGGCCCGCCGAACGGCATCGATGGGTGCGCCCACAGCCTCGGCAAGCGAGTCCACCACCAATGCGTCGAGGGCTCCCTGCCGCAGTTCCCCGGTGACCAGTGCCACGATGTGTGTCTGTTCATCAGCGGTGGCCCGACGCAGGAGTCCGTCCAACATCGCTGCCCTGCGAGTCTTCGAGCCTGTTCCAGACAGTGCGGCCATCTGTTCGAATGCTTCGTCGACCTCGGTCAGGGTCAGACTCGCTTCCTGCGCAGCCAGCGGAAGGGTGGACATCGACTTCCACCCCAGCCCGGTCCGTCGTTGCCGCAGTACGCCTGAGAGGTACGACGCCGCGATGGCTGCCTCCTCCGGAGGGACGCTCCGCAGGACCGCGGCCAGGGCGGCCTTCTTGGCCAACCGCGAACGCGTCGAGCGCATGGCGGTGGAGGCATCCACGAGCACCTTCAAGAGCATCACCCCATTGTGGGACCCGGTTCCAAGTTATCGTCAGCCGATGAGCAAGTTGACGATGGTCCTACTGCTGGTGTGGCCCATGTTGCTGGTGTTCTGGGTGGTCATGCTCCTGTTGCCCGACCCCAACGTCTGGGGCGCCGTTGTGGGGATCAT
>JAUNVL010000143.1 GCA_030537675.1 Propionibacteriaceae bacterium
CGCTTGACGTACTCGAAGTAGGTGATGTCGTCCTCGGGGCCCAGCACGTCATTGAGGAATCGACGCAGAGCGCCCGGTTCCTGGGGGAATTCCACCATGAAGTAGCGCTTGCGTCCCTCATGGACGAGTGAGCGTTCCACCACCTCGGCGTAGCGGGCGACGTCGTTGTTCCCACCGGAGACCAACACCAGCACCCGTGATCCCTGGGGCAGGTCGATCCTTGGGCCCACGCCTCCCGTCGGCAGGGCGGCGGATGCCAGGGCAGCGGCCGGTTCGGCGATGATGCCGTCCACTTGGTACATCTCGAGCATTTCGGAGCAGACCTGGCCCTCGGGAACACGGAAGAGTTCCACCGCGGCCTCGGAGATGACGCTGTAGGTGTAGTCGCCCATCCGGCTGACGGCTGCACCGTCGACGAACGTGTCGATGTCGTGGAGCGTCACCGGTCGGCCAGCAGACATGGCGGCGGCGACGCAGGGTGCACCTTCGGGTTCCACGCCGACGAGCCTGACGCCCGGATGCGTCGTCTGCAACCAAGCCGCGACGCCGGCGAGCAGGCCGCCACCCCCGACCGGCAGGACGATCACGTCCGGCACGAACCCGAGCTGGTCGATGGATTCGACGATGGCCGTGGCCTGGCCAGCGGCGGTGCGGGAGTCGTTGAAGGCCGGGACGATTGTTCCGCCGTGCTCTGCGACGTGTGCGGCTGCGGCCTCCCCGGCCTCGTCATAGTTCGAGCCACGCATGACCAACTCCACGTGACCACGCCCGAGATTGACGATCCGTTGGCGCTTCTGCCGGGGGGTCGTGGTGGGGACGATCACGGTGCCCGAGATGCCGAGCGCAGCGCAGCTGAAGGCCACGCCCTGGCCGTGGTTTCCGGCGGACGCGCACACCACCCCGGCCTGCTTCTCCTCGTCGGACAGTTGGCTGATCAGGTTGAACGCGCCCCTCAGCTTGTACGAGCGGACGGGTTGGAGGTCCTCTCGCTTGAGCCAGATCTGGCTTCCCGTGGCCTCGGACAGCCGGAGACTCTGTTGAACAGGGGTGAGTGTTGCAACGCCGGACAGCCGTGTCACGGCGGCGGGAATCAGCTCGGCCAGGTCAGTCAGCGCACTCATGCCCCCATTGTCCCCCCGGGGCGGCAGCAGCGCGAGCACGTCGCGTGGAGCCCCTCGGTCAGACCGGGGTCTCATCCTTGCCCGACCATGGTCACAAAGCTGCGTGTTGCTTTGCAGA
Source organism: Propionibacteriaceae bacterium (assembly GCA_030537675.1). Classification (GTDB taxonomy): domain Bacteria; phylum Actinomycetota; class Actinomycetes; order Propionibacteriales; family Propionibacteriaceae; genus Arachnia. The sequence continues at coordinate 1,240 of JAUNVL010000143.1, forward strand.
ATGAGCCTTGGGCCTCGTATCTTCAGTCGAACACAGCTGATGAAAGTGGGCACAGTGGCCTCGTCTCAACTCGCTACCCCCAGAGGGCTTCCCGCACTGGGTGAGGTGCTGGTCGAGACGCGCGACCTCAGCAAGGTCTACCGGGTGGGTGACTCCCGCGTGATCGCCCTCAACCGTGTCGACCTGCAGATCAAACGCGGAACCTTCACGGCTGTGGTGGGTACGTCCGGATCAGGCAAGTCAACGTTGTTGAACATGCTCGGCGGCCTGGAGCAGCCCACCGGCGGTGAGATCTACGTGGCGGGGCAGCCGCTGCACAGGTTCTCCGAGTCGCAACTCGTCAGCTACCGCCGCGAGCAGGTGGGCTTCATCTTCCAGTCGTTCAACCTGCTGGAGTCCATGACCGCGCTCGAGAACGTGGCGTTGCCCTTGTCGTTCCGGGGCATCGGCAAGCATGCCCGGCTTGCCCGGGCGCGCGTCGTCCTGACGCAGCTGGGGCTGGGAGGGCACCTGAACCACAGGCCGGGGCAACTCTCCGGTGGGCAGCAGCAGCGGGTGGGCATCGCTCGAGCCATGGCGGTAGAGCCCACTCTGGTGTTCGCCGATGAGCCCACGGGCAACCTGGACTCCCGGACGTCCGAGGAGACGCTGAAGCTGTTCCGGGCCGTCATCCAACGTTTCGGACAGACGTGGATCATGGTGACCCACGACCACCACCTCGCAAGCTTCGCCGACACCATCGTCTCCATCGGCGACGGCCGCATCACTGACATCACGCACATCCAGCACGATTCACAGGGCAATACCCAGCCCCACGGACAAGAGGTCTCCACATGAAGAGGTTTGTCTCATCGGTCATGACCGTCGTCATGGCGTTCTGCCTGACCGGGTTGGCCCTTGACGCACAGGCGAGTCCGGGAGACTTGCCGCGCGGGGACCAGGTGGTCCCCTCCGAGAACGGTGCCGGCTCCGGGGGCGGTGGTGATGGCACGGGCACTGCCAGGGATGGCGGCAACGGCCTCGGCACCGGGTCGGGCAGCGGCACGGGTATAGGTACGGGTACAGGCGGCAACGGCGGTCCCGGTGGCGGTGAACCCGGCACCGGGAGCGGGTCGGGTGACCCAGGTGCGGTGGTGCCCGGTCTGTCCACACCACGGCTGATGCTGTCCGGCTTCACGACTGCGCCCGAGGTCGTGGGGGCAGGGCAGGACTTCACGGCATCCTTCACGCTGCGCAACACCTCCAAGCGGACTCGCGTGCAGAACATCAAGGTGACCATGTCCTCGGGGGAGGGCGCGGCCTTCCTACCTTCCAACGGATCGTCGTCGATCTTCATCGAGCGCATCAGCGCCGGAGACGATTCCATCCAGACCATGGCCTTCCACTCGTTGCCGTCGCTGGAAGAACGGCCCTATCAACTGACGATGTCCGTGGAGTACGAGGACGCCGTCGCCAATGCCTACCAGTCGCAGGAGACGGTGTCGGTCCCGGTCAAGCAGACCATCCGGGCAGACACGTCCGCACCGCAGGTGATGCCGGAAATGATTCAGGTGGGGCAGGATGCCTCCGTCACCTTCAACATCCACAACCAGGGCAAGACGAAACTCTTCAACGCCAAGGCCGTCATCAAGGACGGGCAGCCTGTCACCGGTGAGGAGATCTACATCGGGACCATCGAGCCCGGCAGCTCCGGTGCGGTGGACATGCTGATTCGTGCCGAGGCTGAAAGCACCGAACCCATGGTGGTCGACGTGACGTACGAGGACGTTGACGGCCAGGTGACCACCCTCAGCAAGGAGGTGCCGCTGTCGGTCATGCCCATGGAGGTCCCCGAAGAGTTCCCGACGGACGAGATGCCGATGGACGAGGGGGGCGGGTTCGGAATGGTTCCCTGGATCATCGGACTGGTCCTCCTGCTGTTGCTGATTTTGGTGATCGCCCTGGTCCGGCGGTCACGCCGTCGGGGACGCGACCGCGATGACATGGAATCACTCTCCATGATCGGCGGGGACCCGTTGATGCCCGCTGATGATCTGCGAGGCTGAGCCGTGCGCTGGTCGGATCTGATCGGAGCCAGCTTTTCGAGCCTTCGTCAGCGCATCTTCCGCACCCTGCTGACGGTGCTGGGCGTCGTGATCGGCACCACGTCGGTGATTGTCATGGTGTCGATCGGCGTGGGACTCTCGGCAACGTTCACGGGCTCCATGGAAACCAACCTGTCGCTGCGCCAGGTGACCGTGATCGGGCCTCCTCAGCAGGAGGCAACGGCGGATCCCAGCCTCCCGACAGCGATGGACGAGAAAATGCTCTCAGCGCTGCAAGCGATGCCTGGTGCGGAGAGCGTGTGGCCGGTCTACAAGGTCTACGCAGACGTCAAAGTGGGGTCCTATACGTCGGGCACCGAGATCCAGGGACTGCCGCTGGAGGCCATCGAGGCGCTCAACCTGTCCTTTGCAGAGGGCGGCATGCCGGAGGCGGGGGAACCATTGTCCTTCGTCATCGGCGACATGCTGGACCAGTACTTCTACAACCCGAGCACCGGAGAGCCGGTTGACATCGACTTCATGGCACAGCCCATATTCGTCACGTTCCAGAGCGAAAACCCCAACGAGTACATGCCCATGCCCGGCGAGGGCGGAGGTGAGGAGGCTCCAGCGACTCCGCCGAAGCCCCCCAAGAAGTTCATCGTCCCGGTGGCGGGAATCCTCGCGGGCGTGGAGGGTCAGTGGGGCCCCTACTCCGATCTGGTCGCAGCGGATCAGACCTCGCTGGTGAAGACGTTGGAGAAAGCTTTCCCGGGCAAGGCGCTCCCCGGCCAGCCGGCCACGGCAGATGGCAAGCCCAAACGCGGCTTCATCTACAGCGAGTTCAGGGTCCTTGCCCAGGACTCCACGGCCGCCGAGCAGCTGTACACCCACCTGCAGGAACAGGGCTTCCAAGTTTACAGCGACATCGAGTGGATCCGGGAGAGTCAGAACACGGCTGTGTTGATCCAGGCCGTTCTCGGAGGTATCGGGTTCGTCTCGCTCCTCGTCGCCGCCATCGGCATCGCCAACACCATGATGATGTCGGTGTACGAGCGCACCAAGGAGATCGGTGTGATGAAGGTGCTGGGTGCTGCACTCTCGGACATCCGCAAACTGTTCCTCATCGAGTCCGCCGCCATCGGATTCCTCGGCGGCATCATGGGCTTGTTGTTGAGCCTGGCCATCTCCGGCATCCTCAACCTCCTTCTGGGCTCCAGCATGGGCATGGGCGGCTCGACGGGGCAGAAAATCTCCGTCATCCCCGTCTGGTTGATGCTGGGGTCAGTGGTGTTCGCCACGGCGATCGGTACGGTGGCGGGGCTGCTCCCGGCGTACCGCGCGATGCGGTTGTCGCCGCTGGCGGCGATCCGCGCCCAGTGACTCAGGTCTCGCTGGTACCGGTGCGACGGGTGAGTGGACGCACGGTGGTGAGGGGGTCGACGTCGATCTCGACGGCGTGGTCCAGCAACGACAACTCGGTGCGGGGATCGGTGTACTCGAGCATCTCCGGCACCACCACGTCGCGAGTGAGGCCGTCCACGGTGGCCAGCTGGGGCAGGTCCTGCTCCGTCACCTGCAGGTCACGGAACTTGCGGGCCGTCACCATGACGCGGCTCTCCAGCGTGCCCACGGCCTTGTTGAAGTTGCCGACGGTGGAGTTGATGGAGCGCCCGAGCTTGTCGAAGTGATCGCCCATGGTGGAGATGCGCTCGTGGAGTTCACGTCCCAGCCGTGACACGTGCGCGGCGGAGTCAGCCAGGGCCGCCTGTTTCCAGCCATGGGCCACGATGTGCAGCATCGGGATCAGGGTGCCCGGGCACGCCAGCATGATGTTGCGTCGAGCGGCGAACTCGTGGAGGTCGGGCATCTGTTCCTGGGCGAGCCGGTAGAACTCGTCGCTGCCGAGGAACAGCACCACGAACTCGG
>JAUNVL010000144.1 GCA_030537675.1 Propionibacteriaceae bacterium
CCAGCACGGCAGATTGCCCGAGCGGCCAAAGGGAGCGGTCTGTAAAACCGTCGGCTACGCCTTCGTTGGTTCGAATCCAACATCTGCCACCAGGTCCCGAATCGGATTGATTCGGGACCTGTGCCGTTTCCTTGCGACACTGTTCACGACCAGCCTGCACCGGTCTGGAACGCGATTTGGTACCCCGAGTCGATCCTGTGTATCTTTGGTCGTCGGCTGGCCCTCATAGCTCAGTAGGTAGAGCGTCTCCATGGTAAGGAGAAGGTCTGCGGTTCGATTCCGCATGAGGGCTCTGTTTCTTCCCGAATCCTCGGGTGGGAACTACTTGACGGGGTAGCTCAGTCGGTAGAGCAAGCGGCTCATAATCGCTGTGTCGCGGGTTCGATTCCCGCCCTCGTCACCGATGCTGAATCCAACCGTCGCCACAAGCGCCAAGCAAGAGGAAAGAGATCATGGCCAAGAAGGGACAGGACGTCCGTCCGAAGATCACCCTCGCGTGCACCGAGTGCAAAGAGCGCAACTACATCACGAAGAAGAACAGGCGCAACGACCCTGATCGGCTCGAACTCAAGAAGTTCTGCCCCAGGTGCCGGACCCACCAGGCTCACCGCGAAACCCGCTGAACATCTGAAGCAACGCAGGCGGCCGTACCCATGCATGGGTACGGCCGTTTGTGCTTTCCCGCGGTGGCCAGCAGTGCACATCCACCGGTTGCTCAAGTAGCCTTGCCGCATGCCCATCAGTGAAGAGCACGCTGGCCGCACGTACCCGCCCTCCGCCCCGTACCGCGTCAGCGCGGCCAAGATCGCGGAGTTTGCCGCGGCGCTGGGGGACGACAACCCCGCCTACGCCGGTGATGATGCCATCGCCCCACCCACGTTTGCTGCGGTCATCGCCGCCCAGGCCTGGGGAGCGATCTTCGAGGACGATGAACTGGGGCTGGCCCTGCACCGCACCATGCACGCCGACCAGAGGTTCCAGTTCGCACGCCCGCTGAGGGACGGTGACGACGTCGTCGCGACGCTGAGCATCGAGAGGGTCCGCACCCGTGGCAACCTCGACATGGTCACGGTCGTGGTGGACCTCGTGGTCGACGGCTCGACGGCCTGCACCGCCCGTTCCACGCTGATGCACACCCAGGAGGACAGCAATGCCTGAGACGCTCACCACGGGCAGCGTTCTGCCCGAACTGCGGGTCACCATCACCCGTGCTGGCATCGTGAGGTATTCCGGTGCCTCCACCGACTTCAACGAGATCCACTTCTCCGACCGCCATGCGCGCGCCATCGACCTGCCCGGCGTGGTGGCGCACGGCATGTGGACCATGGGTGCCGGTCTGCGGATCGTCACCGACTGGATCGGCGACCCTGCGAGGGTCCTGGAGTATTTCGTCCGGTTCACCCGACCGGTCGTGGTTCCTGACACGGACGAGGGGGTCGACGTCCTCTACAACGCTGAGGTCAAGGCGATCGTCGACGGCGTTGCCACCGTCTCCATCACGGCCACGTGCGGTGACGACACCGTGCTGGGTGCAGCCCGCGCGCAGGTGCGCGTTGACTGAACCACAGGCGTGCGACGTCTCCTTCGTCTCGCACTCGGGTGAGGCCACCGACGATTCGGACTCGATCAGACTCGCCGAGCACACCACCTTCCGCGTCGGCGGTCCCGCCGGGCGTTTCGTGCGAGCCACCTCCCAGGACGAGTTGATCGGGGTGGTGAGCGAGGCGGACTCGCGCGGCGAGCCGGTGCTCGTGCTTGGCGGCGGCTCGAACCTGCTCGTGCCCGATGCAGGTTTTGACGGCACGGTGGTGCAGGTGGCCAACCGGGGGATCACTGCCGAGGTGTCCTCGTGCGGTGGCGCCATGGTTCGGGTGCAGGCGGGGGAGAACTGGGACGAGTTCGCCGGATTCGCCGTGGGCCAGCAATGGGTCGGAGTGGAGTCGCTCGCCGGTATCCCCGGATCCGTGGGCGCCACCCCCATCCAGAACGTCGGTGCCTACGGGTCAGACGTGTCCGCCACCATCAGTGCCGTCCGCACGTTCGACAGGCAGGAGGGGCGCGTCAGGACATTCCCGGCGGTCGACTGCGGATTCGGCTACCGGTCGTCGCTGTTCAAGCGCATGCCCGGCCGCTACTGCATCCTCGACGTCGCCTTCCAGTTCAGACTGGGAAGCCTCAGCGCACCGGTGGCCTACCCGGAACTGGCACGGGCACTCGGGGTGGAGGTGGGTGATCGCGCAGACACGGCAGAGGTGCGCGACGCCGTCCTGCGCATCCGCCGATCCAAGGGCATGGTCCTGGACGAGGCCGACCACGACACGTGGAGTGGCGGATCCTTCTTCACCAACCCGCTCCTGACGTCGCAACAGGCCGCTGCCCTACCGCCGGAGGCCCCACGGTTCGCCACGGGGGAGTTCACGAAGACCAGCGCGGCGTGGCTCATCCAGCATGCGGGATTCGCGAAGGGGTACGGGAACCACCTGGCAGCCCTCTCCACGAAACACGTGCTTGCCGTGACGAACCGGGGAGAGGCTGGCGCCGACGATCTCGTCGCGCTGGCCCGGGAGGTCCGGGACGGCGTCGAGGCCCGCTACGGGATCCGGCTGGAACCCGAGGTCAACATCCTGGGCGTCACGCTGTGAGCAATGCGCAACTCCTCCGGTTCGACTCAGCGGTTGCTCGTGTCGTACCATTGCAGAACTGGTGATGCTGCATGCTCGGGTCACGACTCGAGCGCTTCGGCAACGCCATGAAGGGCAGTAGCTCAATTGGCAGAGCAGCGGTCTCCAAAACCGCAGGTTGGGGGTTCGAGTCCCTCCTGCCCTGCGAAGCAGCATGGCTGCTTCCAGGCGCCTGCCGTCCTTTAGGGCGGTGAGGCATTTTGTTTGTTGACCGAAGGGGAAACCGCGTGAGCGACAAGACTCCCGAATCCACGGGGGCTTCTGAACGCGATTCCGACGCGCTCGGAAACGCTTCTGACGACCAGATCGACGCCACCGGCGTCGAGGGTGCGTCGGAGCCGTCCGACACAGCCGGCAGGGTTGGAGCAGGCGGCCGCCGTCGTAGCTCGTCGGCGCCCGTGCGTCGTGGCGCCTCCGCCGTCGACCCCGAGGCCAACGACATGGCCATCGCCGATCTCGAGGACGGTTTCACTGCTGAAGAGCAGTCGGCAGCCTCCGAGATGCGACGCAGCCGCAATGCGCCTGTGAAGAAGACCACCGCCACGCGGAAACGTTCTGAGACACAGAAGGACGAGTACGACCCGTACACCGCCAGCAACCCGGCCCAGTTCGTCAAGCAGTCCGCCTCCGAGATCAAGAAGGTCGTGTGGCCCACGTGGCCGCAGTTGACGGTGCTGTTCCTGTCCGTGCTGATCTTCGTGCTCTTCATGATCGCGTTCGTGGGTGGGCTTGACATGCTGTTCGGCTGGGGCCTGCTGGCAACGCTAGGAGACTCCTGATGACTGAAAACACCACCTCGGCCGACGACTTCGAGATCGACCTGGGGGTTCCCGAGACTCCCGAGCCCAGCACCGACGACGTCGAGATCGACCTCGGCGCGCTGACGGACGACGAGCCCGAAGACGTACCCGAGCTCGCTGAACTCGCCGAGGAGCCCGAGGAGGAGGACGAGGGTGACGACGCAACAGACGTCGCCATCGAAGCCCTCCGGCAGGAACTCGAGTCGAAGTACGGCGAGTGGTATGTGATCCACACGTACTCCGGCATGGAGAACCGCGTGAAGCAGAACGTGGACGCACGCTCGCAGTCCCTCGACATGGAGGACTACATCTTCGAGACGATCGTCCCCACCGAGGACGTTGTCGAACTCCGCAACAACACCCGCAAGACGGTCACGCGTTGCGTCCTTCCCGGCTACGTCCTGGTGCGCATGGAACTGACCGATGAGTCGTGGGGCGTCGTGCGCCACACGCCGTCGGTGACCGGTTTCGTCGGCCACGGCCAGACGCCCGTCCCGCTCAGCGTGGACGAGGTGCTCCACATGCTCACCCCGTCGGTGATCGCCAGGGTCGCAGCTGAGACCAGCGGCACCTCGGCGCGTCAGCGCGGCAAGAAGGTGGAGGTCATCGATTTCGAGATCGGCGACTCCATCATGGTTGCCGACGGCCCCTTCGCCGGAATGCACGCAACGATCACCGAGATCAACCCCAAGAACGCTCGCCTGAAAGCCCTCGTGGACTTCATGGGCCGCGAGACGCCCCTCGACCTCGAATTCAAGCAGGTCGAAAAGGTCGTCTGACCTCAACCGTCGTACCGGTAACGCCACCCGCCAAGGATCGTTTGCCGGCACGGCACCATCCATCAACAAAAGGACCCCCTCATGCCTCCCAAGAAGAAGGTTGCGGCCCTCGTCAAGGTCGCACTGAAGGCTGGCTCCGCCACGCCCGCACCGCCGGTCGGTACCGCTCTCGGTCCGCACGGCGTCAACATCATGGAATTCGTCAAGGCCTACAACGCCGCGACCGAATCCCAGCGTGGCAACGTCATCCCCGTCGAGATCACCATCTACGAGGACCGCACGTTCACCTTCATCACGAAGACGCCGCCTGCATCAGAACTCATCAAGAAGGCCGCCGGCCTCAACAAGGGTTCAGACAACCCGCTGGCCACCAAGGTGGGCAAGCTCACCAAGGACCAGGTCCGCGAGATTGCCACCCAGAAGCTGCCCGACCTCAACGCCAATGACGTCGAGGCCGCCATGCTCATCGTTGAAGGAACCGCCCGCTCCATGGGCGTCGAGATCAACTGACTTTTTTCACTCACTCACCTGGGAGGGGCGCCGCCCCACGAGACCAGGAACTGGTGGACCAGACCCACGAGGCTGGCTGACAACAAGGAACCAGAGATATGAAGCACAGCAAGGCTTACGCACAGGCAGCCGAGAAGCGTGACGAGACGCAGCTGCACAGCCCCGAGGAAGCCATCCGCCTCGTCAAGGAGATGGCTACCGCGAAGTTCGACGAGACCATTGACGTCGCCATGCGTCTGGGCGTCGACCCCCGCAAGGCGGACCAGATGGTCCGTGGCACGGTCAACCTCCCCCACGGCACCGGAAAGACGGCACGGGTCCTTGTCTTCG
>JAUNVL010000145.1 GCA_030537675.1 Propionibacteriaceae bacterium
GGCACGGTCAACCTCCCCCACGGCACCGGAAAGACGGCACGGGTCCTTGTCTTCGCCACCGGTGACCGCGCGGAGCAGGCACTGGCTGCGGGAGCAGACGAAGTGGGCAGCGACGAGCTGATCGAGAAGGTGGCTGGCGGCTACCTCGACTTCGACGCAGTCGTCGCCACTCCCGACCTGATGGGCAAGGTCGGTCGTCTGGGTCGCGTGCTCGGCCCTCGTGGCCTCATGCCGAACCCCAAGACGGGCACCGTCACCATGGACGTCTCCAAGGCTGTCTCGGACATCAAGGGCGGCAAGATCGAATTCCGCATTGACCGTCACGGCAACCTCCAGTACCTCATTGGGAAGGCGTCCTTCTCGGCCGAGCAGCTGGCGGAGAACTACTTCGCCGTCCTCGACGAAGTGATGCGCCTCAAGCCTTCGGCGTCCAAGGGTCGCTACATCAAGAAGCTCGCGGTGTCGGCCACGATGAGCCCCAGCGTGCTCGTCGACGGCTCGGCCACCAAGCCTGCCGAAGACTGATCACCACCGTCACGACCACAATGATGGGGTGGGTGCCGAAGGGCGCCCGCCCCATTTTTTGTTCCCCGGAACAGGAAGGCCTGCCATGCGCGTCCTCGTGACCGGATTCGCGCCGTTCGGGGGCGATGCCGAGAACGCGAGCGCCGTGGTGCTCCACGAGTTGACCGGGTCCTGGAGCGATTCCCGGATCGACCTTGTCACCGCGCTACTGCCCGTGGAGTTCGACGGTGCACCTCGTGCACTGGCCGCGACGATCGTGGACGTCGCACCTGATGTCGTCATCTGCCTGGGGGAGGCGGGTGGCCGTACCCTGGTCACACCCGAGCGCTGGGCAGGTCCGCTCGCTCACGCACGCATCCCCGACAATGCAGGCCACGCGCCGAGCAACGAGCAGCTGGATGGGCACCCGGAACCGTTCGGATCCCGGCTGGACGCCGACGCCGTGGCAGAGGCAATCCGCTCCGTGGGAGTGCCCGCGGAAGCGTCGTCGGATGCAGGTCTCTTCGTCTGCAACGCAACGTTTCGCGCACTGCTCAGGGACCACTGCATGCCGGCCGCCTTCATCCACGTGCCGGCCGTGCGCCACATGGGGGTGGCCGTCGTCGGAGCGGAGACCGACGCCGATGCCGGGGGAGCGCCTGCCCCGGGCCTCTCGTTCGAGGACCTGGTGCGAGCCGTGACCGCGGTCATCCGTTGGGCAGGCCACTGACTGCGAGCACGAAAGCCCGCGTCGGTGGGGTTCAGAGCACCTTGGCGAAGAAGTCCCGCGTGCGCGACTGCTGGGGGTTGCCGATCACCTGGTCCGCTGGTCCGCGTTCCACGACGAGACCCTCGTCCATGAAGACCACCTGATCAGCCACCTCGCGGGCGAACCCCACCTCGTGCGTGACGACGATCATCGTCATCCCGATCTCGGCGAGCTGTTTCATGACCGCGAGCACCTCGCCGACCAGTTCAGGGTCCAGCGCCGACGTGGGCTCGTCGAAGAGCATGAGGTCCGGTTCCATGGCCAGGGCACGGGCGATGGCGACACGCTGCTGCTGGCCGCCCGAGAGCTGGGCCGGGTAGTGCTCCATCCGGTCGGAAAGCCCCACCATCGTGAGCAGTTCCTCGGCCTTCTTCTGCGCCCTCGCCCGATCCCATCCGCGGACCTTCCGGGGCGCCTCCATGACGTTGCCGAGTGCTGTCATGTGGGGGAACAGGTTGAACCGCTGGAACACCATGCCGATGCGCGAACGCTGACGGGCGATGTCCTTGTCGGTGCGCCGGTGCAACTCGGTGGTGCCGCCCTTTTCCACCTCCATGAGACCCATGAGTTCACCGTCGACCATGATGCGGCCGGCGCTGATCCTCTCGAGTTCGTTGATGCAGCGCAGCAGCGTGGACTTTCCGGAACCTGAGGGGCCGAGGATCACGCACACCTCGCCGCGTGCGACGTCGAGGTCAACACCGCGCAGGACGTGCAGGTCCCCGAAGAGCTTGTGGACGCCGGAAATCTTGACCATCTCGTTCATGGGGTCACGTCCAGGTTCGTGTCGGTGCGGACTGTTCCGGCGGCCAGGATCGACTGCTGGCGCTTCGACATGCCCTTGGAGGCGGCCTTCGAGACCGATGCGTCGTCGAAACCGCGGCCGTAGTAGGCCTCCACGTAGTGCTGGCCCACCATGAGGATGGAGGTGATGACCAGATAGTAGATGGCGGCCACCACCAGCAGCGGGACGGGTAGGAACTTCTGGTTGCCGAGCGCATTGGTGACGAACGTCAGCTCAAGCGTGAACGGGACAGCCAGCACGAGCGAGGTGGTCTTCAGCATGGAGATGGTTTCGTTGCCGGTGGGCGGCACGATCACGCGCATGGCCTGGGGGATGATGATCCGCCAGAGCGTGGTGGAGCGCTTCATGCCCAGCGCGGTCGCCGACTCCCACTGCCCCTTGTCGACGGAGTTCAGCCCGCCACGCACGATCTCTGCCAGGTAGGCGCCCTCATTGAGGCCCAGCCCCAGCAGGGCGGCGATGGCTGCGTTGAACACCACGGACGTCTCGAAGGTGACGAACTCGGGGCCGAACGGGATACCCAGCGACAGCGTCGGGTACAACACGGACAGCAGGCCCCAGAACACGAGCTGCGTGTAGATGGGTGTGCCGCGGAAGAACCAGATGTAGACCGTGGACACTCCCTTCAGGACGGGGTTGGTGCCCTGGCGCATGATGGCCATGAGGACGGCCAGCACGATGCCGATGAGCATGGAGCCCACGGTGAGCAGCAACGTCCACCCGACGCCGGCGACGATGCGTCGGTCGAAGAGGTACTGCCCGACGACGTCCCAGTGGTAGTTGGGGTTGGTGAACAGCCCGTTGATGAACATGGCCACGAGCACCAGCACCACGGCGGCCCACGCCCACGTGCTGGGGCGTGGGACGGGCCTGGCGTTGATGAGTTCGGGCACCTGGTTCTCCACGTCGGGCCCGATCAGCTAGCCGGGAAGATCTCGGCGGTGGAGAGCGCAGCGTCCTTCGGACCCCAGCTCTCGAGGATCTTCACCCACGTGCCGTCGTCCATGAGGTGCTGCAGTGCCTGCTGGATCGCAGCCGCGAGTTCGGTGTCGTCGGCGGCCACCACGATGCCCTGCGGCGCGGAATCACGAACACCACCCACCACCTCGACCTGTCCGTTGGTCAGGGCCACGGCGTACTCCGACACGGTGGAGTCCGCGTACATGGCTTCTGCCTTGCCACCCGCCACGTTGGTGGTGACATCGGCCTGGGAACCGAACTTCAGGACGTCCACGGCGGCCTTGCCTGCATCGGTGCAGGCGGTGGAGAAGGTGGCCAGTTCCTCTTCCTGGTACGTGCCCGTCTGCACCGCCACTGTGCGACCGCAGATGTCATCCGGATCGAAGCCCTTGTCGTTGCCCGCCTTCACGGCGTACGAGGAGCCGACCGAGATGTAGCTGACCATCGTGTAGTTGGCCGTTCGTTCCTCGGTGATGGTGAACGAGGAGATGCCGACGTCGTACTTGGAGCCGATTCCCGGAAGGATCGAGGCGAACTCCGCTGCGCTGACCTCGGTGTCGAGGTCGAGCACGCGTCCCAGCGCCTTGCCCAGGTCGACGTCGTAGCCGATGGCCGTCTGCAGGTCATCGGCGCGGAACTCCGCCGGGGCGTAGTCGATGGACGCCCCGATCACGAGCTTGCCCGCGTCGCGGATCTCCTGTGGGACGAGCGCCGCGATCTCGTCAACCTTGGCGATACCGGAGGTGTCGTAGGAGAGATCCGACTCAGAGGTCCCGCCCTCATCCGCGGAGCAGCCTGAGAGTGCGAGGGCACCGGCGAGTGCCGCGACAGCAAGGGTGCGCAGGCGCATGGATCCTCCAGTGGGAAGCAGATGAATGTTCACGAGTTCAGGCTAATGCACCCACATCCGGTGAAGGCCATCGACGACACGTACGCCACCATGGCCCCGCAATGGCCAACGCCCCTGCACGCTGATTTGGCGGTGGTTCCCACGCCGGGCTACAGTTCCCAGTACCGAAGACCGCAGGTGACTTTCGTCTTGATGCCTCCCATGGGGGGCACCCGCGCAGGTGATCGCTCGAGCTGCTTCTCATGCCCCGCGCCCACCGGCGACGGGGCATTTCGTTTCCCCACCGTCGCGATTCGGTGCCGGAGTCCATCCAACCAGGACGGATCCGGCGACTTATCCACGGAAAGGAGACCCAATGGCGAGGCCGGACAAAGCCGCCAAGGTCGCAGAGTTCGCTGAGGCATTCAGCAGCTCCGCTGCCACGGTGCTGACCGACTACCGCGGGCTCACCGTCAAGGATCTGCAGAACCTGCGTCGATCCCTCGGTGAGAACGCCACCTACGCCGTTGCGAAGAACACCCTTGCCGCGATCGCCGCCAAGGAAGCCGGAATCGAGGGCGTCGAAGACACCCTCGTCGGCCCCACGGCCATCGCGTTCATCTCTGGAGACGTTGCAACCGTCGCCAAGGGTCTGCGTGACTTCGCAAAGGCCAACCCCGCCCTGGTCATCAAGGGCGGCGTCATGGACGGCAAGTTCCTTGACGCCCAGGCAGTGCTCAAGCTCGCGGATCTCGAATCCCGCGAGGTTCTGCTCAGCAAGATGGCAGGCGCGCTTCTGGCCAACCTGTCCAGAGCCGCTTACATGCTCGCTGCTCCGCTGTCCCAGGGCGCTCGCGTCCTCGGTGCACTGGAAGCTGCCGCGCAGGCCGACCCCTCACTCATCGGCGGCGCCGGTGCTGTGGAAGAGGCCGCAACAAGTGACGTCGCCCAGGGCGACGACGCTCCCGCCGCCGAGGCGGAAACAGAAGAAGCAGCAGCAGCTGCGGAATGATCCGTTGCAGCTCGCGCTGCTGACGATTTACCGAAAGGAACACCACTATGGCCAAGCTCAGCCACGACGAACTCCTTGATGCCTTCAAGGAAATGACCCTCATCGAACTCTCCGAGTTCGTGAAGCTGTTCGAGGATGCCTTCGGCGTCACCGCAGCTGCCCCCG
>JAUNVL010000016.1 GCA_030537675.1 Propionibacteriaceae bacterium
TGGAGCGACCCCAGACGAAGGTGTCGCGTCCAATCGGGAAGTTGCCGATGCTGCGTTGGGTCTGTGCACCCCAGTATCGATCGGCGGCGACCTCGAGGGCGCCCATGCTGTCTGTCTCGTTGCGTGTCTCAGCCATGTCCCAACCTTAGGACCCGGCTGGATGCTCGCGATGCTCGGGTGGCATTTCCAGCAGGTCCGGCTGATCCGGCAGCTTCTCATCCATGTGCGTGATGACCACATGCATCCACACCAGCGCCATGATCGTCAGCACCATCAGCACGATGAAAGGCGTCGACGAGACACCCGTGACCAGCGTGAGGTAGGCGAACATGGGGGGCAGGAAGAAGCCGCCCAGGCCACCGAGCATGCCGACGAGGCCGCCGACTGAGCCGACGTTGTCAGGGAAGTAGGTGGGGATGTGCTTGTACACGGCGGCCTTGCACACGCCCATGGCGCAGCCGACCACGAAGATCAGGGTCACAACGAGCCACAGGGGCAGGCCGTAGGGACCAGAGGCACCTCGACCGCTGGGGGTCGACAGCACAGCCAGCGCAACGATCATGGTGAAGAAGGTGGCATACATCGCCACCCGGGCACCCCAGACGTCGGAGAACCACCCACCCACGGGGCGCAGTAGCGACGCAGGGAAGATGAACGTGGCCGTCAGCAGCCCTGCGGTGGTCAGGTCCAGCGAGAAGGTGTCGATGTAGTACCCCGGCAGGATGGCGGCGTAAGCGACGTAGGCGCCGAACGCGATGACGTAGTAGAGGCTGAAACGCCACACCCGGATGTCGGAGAGCGGGCGCAGCATCGCCCCCAGTGGCTGGGCCTTGCCCGGCATCCGGTCATGCTTGGGCGCCAGCCACCACACCAGTGCCGCGCACACCAGCAGCAGTACGGCGTAGAAGCTCGGGATCAGACGCCAACCACCCTGCAGACCGAAGATCACCGTCGTGCCGGCAGTTGCGGCGATCACGGGCGGGCCGATGAACTTCGTCACGGAGGCACCCACGTTGCCTGCGCCGAACACGCCCAGGGCGAATCCCTTGCGCCTGTCCGGGAACCACGCGGAGTTCCAGGCGATGCCGCTGGAGAAGCTGTTGCCGACGAACCCGACGAGGAAGGCGAGGACCAGCAGCATCTCGTAGCTGGCGGCCAGTGACACCAGGTAGGAGAAGACGGCACCGGCGAGCAGCAGGGTCACCATGACCTTCTTGCCGCCGAACCGGTCCGCCAGGATCCCTGCAGGCAGCCGCCACAGGGAACCGTTCAGCACCGCGACCGCGCTGATCCACGACAGTTGGACGTTGCTCAGGCCGAACTCGGCCTGGATCGGTTTGCCCAGGATGCCGAACATCAGCCACACGGCGAACATCAACGTGAAGGCAATGGTGGACAGCGTGAGGACACGGTTGGCGCCCTTGGCTGTGGTGCCGGGTGCGGCGTTGGGGGTGCCGGTGGTGCTCATCTGTCCTCCACTGTGGGTGATTGGGCGTCATCGACCGTCGCTCCATCATGGGCCTTCACCGGTCGCTTGATGATAAATGAGTCTTTTCTCCGACAAGCCCGTGGGGTCATCTAGTCCGCGTGCCGCGCCGGTTTCCGCGGATGTCAGCGTTTGGACACCCCCATGACTGGCATGATGAAGGGCGTGGAACGCAAACCAGTCGACGAAGAAGCCTGGCAGCCGTGGGTCGACACCGTCGCTGCCAGCGTGGGCATGGACCCCTCGACCGTGTCCATCCCGATCATCCACGAGCTGACCAGTGCGGTGTCGAAAGCCCGGACGCGCCCCATGGGTCCCGTGGCGGCCCACATCTGGGGACTGGCGCGGGGTGTGCACCCCGAGATGGACCCGGAAGTCCTGAGACAGGCCATCATGGCTGCCGCCGAAGAACGATGACGCTCTGGCCGGGGCCGCTTGTGGAGCCCACAGCAACGTTGGGCGCTGACGAACTCGAACGATATGCCCGCACCATCTCCCTTGATGGCGTGGGGGTTGACGGCCAGCGACGGCTGAAGTCGGCGCGGGTGTGCGTCGTGGGTGCGGGTGGGCTCGGTGGCCCCGTCCTGCAGTACCTGGCAGGAGCAGGGGTGGGCCACATCACGGTGGTCGACGACGATGTCGTGGAAGTGCGCAACCTGCAGCGGCAGACCCTGTTCGGACACCAGAGTGTGGGGCATGGCAAGGCCGAGGCGGCCGCGGTGCGTCTGCGTGACCTGAACGAGCTGATCACGATCAAGGCCGTCAGCCAGCGCGTGACGGCAGAGTCAGCCGCCGGCATCTTCGCCGGGCATGACCTCGTGGTGGACGCCGTGGACAACCTGCCGACGCGTCTGGTGACGGCCGATGCCTGCCAAATGCTCGACATGCCGTTCGTCTGGGGCGCCGTGCAGGCCGTCAACGGGGCAGTCTCGGTGTTCTGGGAACGACTGGGGCTGGGGCTGCGCGATCTTTTTCCTCGGCCGCCGGCCGAGATGCCGAAACTCGACGACGTGGGCGTACTGGGTCCCATGACCGGTTGGGTGGGCTCAGTGATGGCCACCGAGTGCCTGAAGGTGATCACCGGACTCGGAGAGCCCCTCGCGGGCCGCGTCATGTACATCGACACCCTCGGAGCGAGGGTGCTGGAGTTGCCGTTGAAGGGGCGTGTCCGTGAGTGAGCGCGTGAAGTTGACCGTCGAGGAGTACCTCGGGGAGTTGCTGCAGTTGGTGGCGCCGCTCGGGGAGGTCGACGTCGTGGAAGTGGCCGAGGCCGTCGGCAGAACGCTGGCCCGGTCCGTGGTGGCGGCTGGCGACGTCCCCGGCATGGCCAACTCCGCCATGGACGGGTTCGCCGTCCGCTCCCATGAGCTGGAGGTGGGCAGGGTCCTGTCCGTGGTGGCCGACGTCCCAGCAGGCAGCCCACTGGACCCACCGCTGGGGCCGGGGGAGTGCTGCCGCATCATGACGGGCGCTCCCGTGCCCTCCGACGCCGACACCATCGTGCCCGTCGAACTCGTGGACCAGTCGTCAGACCGGCGCAGCATCACCCTGCTGGCCATCCCCGCCCCCGGCGCCCACGTCCGGGGCGCAGGGGAGGACTTCACGCGGGGTGTGGAGGTGCTGCAGGCGGGAACCGTGCTGGGGCCGCGTGAGCTGAGCCTCGTCTCCGGTGCCGGGGTACCTGAGGTCTCGGTGGTTCGCCGTCCCAGGGTTGCCGTGGTTGCCACGGGCGATGAACTTCGACCTCCCGGCGCCACCTTGGAGCGTGGACAGATCTTTGAGTCCAACGGCTTGTTCCTCTCCGCGGCGCTGACGGCGGCAGGTGCAGAGGTGGTCGCCAGACTCTGCCTGCCTGACGCTGACGACGAGTTTGCTGCCGGGCTGGAGGCTGCGGCCTCAGAGGCTGACCTCGTTGTGCTCAGCGGTGGCGTCAGCGTCGGCGATTACGACGTGGTGAGGATCGTGCTGCAGGCGCGTGCCACGTCCGCCTTCCGGCACGTGCTGATGCAACCCGGCAAGCCGCAGGGGTGGGCGCTGTGGCAAGCGGCCAACGGTCGATCGGTGCCGCTGGTCGCCCTGCCGGGCAACCCGCTGTCCACGATGGTGAGCTTCGACCTTTTCGTCGCCGCCATGCTGGACCGCATGTGTGGGCGGGCAACACCCGGCTGGGAGGTCGCCGTGGCCGGCTGTGCATGGACGCCGCCCATCGGACGCCGCCAGTTCGTGCCCGTCAACGTCGAGGTCGACGCACAGGGCCGGCAACTGGTTCGCCCGGTGCACCGTCGGGGTTCCGCGTCACACATGGTCTCCGCGGCCGCACAAGCCGACGGCCTGGCCGTCGTGGAGGCCGATGTGGAGAAGGTCCACGAGGGGGACACCGTGTCATTCAGGAGGTATCGATGAGCAGCTTCACCCATCTCGACGATGCGGGACATGCACGCATGGTCGACGTCACGGCCAAACAGCCGACAGTGCGCAGCGCAACGGCCGCGGCCACGGTCCATTGCTCAGCGGCAGTGATGGAGATGCTCCGCTCCGGGACCGTGCCGAAGGGTGACGTGCTTGCCGTGGCACGCATCGCAGGCATTCAGGCCGCCAAGCGCACGCCGGAGTTGCTCCCGCTCGCGCATGTCATCGGGGTCCACGGCGTGGTCTGTGACCTGGAACTCGTCGAGCATGGGATCGAGATCACCGCCACCGTCCGCACCGCGGATCGCACAGGCGTGGAGATGGAGGCGCTGACGTGCGTGGCCGTGGCTGCCCTGGCCGTGGTGGACATGGTGAAGGGTACGGACCGCGCAGCCTGGTTCGGCGACGTCCGGGTACTCGCCAAAGAGGGTGGCCGCTCCGGGACGTGGAGGCGAGATGCCTGAGATGCCCCTGGAGTTTGACGCCATCATCGTCGCGGGCGGGCGTGGTTCCCGGCTTGGCGGCGTGGTCAAGGCGGACCTGCAGGTGGGCGGGCAACGTCTGCTGGACAGGGTTCTGCTGGCTGCCCGGCACGCCCGGCAACGCATCGTCGTGGGAATGGTCGACGTGCCTGACGGTGTCAGACAGGTGGTGGAGGACCCGCCCGGCTCAGGTCCCGCCGCTGGGCTCGTCGCCGGGCTGGACGCCGTCGAGGACCCTGCTGAATGGACGCTGATCCTGGCCTGTGATCTGCCGGGCGCTGAGCAGGCGGTCCCGCAGCTGCTCGAGGCCGCGATGGCGGACGGGGGGGACGCCGACGGGCACTGCCTGGGCTCCTCCGATGGCACTCCGCAGTGGCTGCTCGGCATCCATCGCAGCGACGCGCTGCGTCGTGCAGCCGCCGATTATGGTGACCCGAGGCAACGCTCGGTCCGCGGACTTCTGGCCCCCCTGAGGTTGGCCGTGATCAGCGACGTCGAGGGTGTGGGCAAGGATCTTGACACCTGGGGCGACTACGAGGCCTGGGACAAGCGCTGGAGGAAGAACATGGAGACCGAGCACGAGGGGTGGGGGATGTTCATCCGCAGCGCCTGCGAGGCGGTGGGGGTGGACCCGGCGCTGGTGGATGTCAACGCCGTCCTGGACATGACACGGGAAGTTGCGCATGCGGGTGCTCGTCCCATGGCCCCCGTGAGTTCCTACCTGCTGGGGTTGGCCATGGGGTTGGACGCCGGCGCCGACGCGGAGCACCTGCGCCGCGTCATCGAGGATGTCGCGACTGCGGCTCCCGTACCGAAGGAGCATTCATGATTCAGGTACGTCTTTTCGCTGCTGCTGCCGACGCCGCGGGCGTTGCGTCCGAGGACGTCTCCTCCGAGACGCTGGCAGATCTCGTCCGCGAGTTGCAAGAGCGTCACGGTGAACAGTTCGCTGCGGTGCTGGACCGGTGCTCGGTGCTGGTGGACGGTCGCGCCGTCACGGACCCGGCCGAGTCGCTGTCCGACGCCCAGGTGGTCGACATCCTGCCACCGTTTGCCGGGGGTTGATCAGCAGTCACTCGTCAGCTGGCGCGGCGGTTCTCCTGTTCAGGAGGGGGCGTGAGTTTGAGCGTGCAACCGTCGGGCTCGGAGAACGGCAACAGCTCCACTCCCTCCCTGGCGCCGATCCGGCGCAGAACGCCGTCAATCAAACCTCTGTGGATGTTGCAGACGAATTCGGGCGACCCGTGGGCCATGTCCAACAGCGGGCAGGTGCGCAGGATGACGGCATCCCCCTGCTCCGTGTGCATGGTGCTGGGGTCGAAGCCCAGGATGTCGAGGACCTCCATGACGGCGTCCAGTGCCTCCCGCGATTCGCCGTCGCCCAGTTCGTCAGCGCGTTTGGTTCCCCATGCCCTGCCGATCTCCTGCGCCTGCTCCGGGCCGCTGCCCGTGGCGATGAGGTAGGACGCGAACACATCGGCGAGATCACGGGTTTCGTCCATGCGGCCGGCCCCCAGCGCTTGCCGTCCGAGCGCGGTCAACGTGTAACCGCGCGGACGGCGTCCAGGGCGATCGGACTGGATGTCAGCGGCCGTCAGGAGCTTGAGCGCGGCGAGTGCATCGAGGTGTTGGCGGGCAGAATTGGGATGGCCTCCGAGGTGCTCGGCTGCGTTGTTGATCGTGATCTTTTTGCCGCCCAGATCAAGGACAGCCTGCAGCACACGCCGCCGCGGCGCAGACAGCGTCGGCGGCGTGGTGAGGGGTCGAGGTCCGTTTGCGTGCATCACGTGCCCAAGCCTATCTCATTTATCCAACTGGCCATGTAGTAACGTCCGCGCCATGACTGACCTCAACATCACAGAAAAGAAGTCCTCCTGCGCATGTGGCGCACCCAACGAGGCACTCCCCGAACTCGACGTCCGCGTCATCCCGCACGCGGTGCGCCACGCGGCCATCCACGGCGTCGTCGACAACCTGGCTCCGGGCGCTGCCGTCGTCATCGTCGCCAACCACGACCCCCTGCCCCTGCTTGCCCAGATCAGCCAGCGGCATGGCTCAGCCATCTCTCCTGACTACCTGGAGAGCGGCCCGGAGGTCTGGAAGTTGAAGCTCGAGCGCGTCTGACATGTCCACCCTGCCCACTGCTCCACCTCGCGCCAGACCCGGAAGGCGGGTGGAGCCCCTTCCTCGCGGGCGAATGCTGCTGATGGCGTTGGGGGGCCTGAGCCTGTTGGCCGGGCTCAACGCCGGGCTCGTGAGGCTGGGTGTGTGGGCGCCAGTCGCCTCTGAACGTGTCGGTGACCTGCACGGTCCCGTGATGGTCCTGGGTTTCCTGGGCACGCTCATCTCGTTGGAGCGCGCCCAGGCCCTGCGGAACCCGCTGGCATACCTCGCCCCCGCCCTGCTGGGGGCGGGGGCACTGGCGCTGGTCGCCGGGGCGCCACTGCTGCTCGGGCAGTTGTTGCTGTTCGACGGGGCGCTGGCGTTCACTGCGGTCCTGGGGGCGCTGTGGGTGCGTGCGCCGCTGCCGCTGGTGGCGGCCCAGACACTCGGCGCGTTCTTTGCTGCGCTGGCGGCTGGACTGTGGGTGCGTCTGGACGTGGCCACCATCCTTCCGCTGCTGGCCGTGTTCCTCATCATCACCATCGCGGCTGAGCGCGCCGAACTGGCGCAACTCATCATGGGTGCGCGGGCCATGCCGACTCTGCTCCTGATGGCCACCCTGCTGGCCGCGGGCGGGGTCATCAGCCTCTTCGCTCCCGCGGTGGGGTTCCGCCTTCTCGGAGCATCCACCCTGCTGGTGGCGCTCTGGCTGCTGCGCGACGACGTGGGGCGTCGCATGATCCGGACCTCCGGACTGCGCCGATTCAACGCCGCCGCCCTGATGGCGGGCAACGTCTGGCTTGCCGCGTCAGGACTGGTGTGGCTGATCGTGGGACAGCCGGTGGACCGGGGGCTCTACGACATCGCGATCCACGGAGTCTTCCTCGGCTTCGGACTCTCCATGGTCATGGCGCACGCACCCATCATTTTTCCGGCCGTCATTGGACGGCCGCTACCCTACAAGCGAGCGTTGTGGGTGCCTCTCGTGGCACTGCACGCAGGCCTGGCCCTCCGTATCCTGGGGGACCTGGCGGGACTTGATTTTCTCTGGAGGACTGGCGGTATCGTGAACGTGCTTTCCATCCTGTTGTTCGTCGCCACGGCGGCGTACTCCGTGGTTCGTCCGTGAAGCGGGGCAGACAACCGCTGCGCGACTTCCCGCTGGTGGTGTGGTTGGTTGCCGCCGCCACCGTCGCGGTCATCCACAGGTGGGTGCCGGAGGCCACCTGGCTGCTCGTGCACCTCGTCGCACTCGGAGCCATGACGCATGCCGCCATGGTGTGGAGCGCCCACTTCACTGCTGCACTGCTGAAGACCAGGGACGACGACGCCACGAGGGCTCGGGCCACGATGCGCCTGGCGCTGCTCGGGGCGGGCTCCCTGATGGTGTTCGTTGGCGTCCCCACCACGCTCTGGT
Source organism: Propionibacteriaceae bacterium (assembly GCA_030537675.1). Taxonomy (GTDB): domain Bacteria; phylum Actinomycetota; class Actinomycetes; order Propionibacteriales; family Propionibacteriaceae; genus Arachnia. The sequence continues at coordinate 7,898 of JAUNVL010000016.1, forward strand.
GGCTGGTGGTGGCGGGAGCTGTGGTGATCTCCGGTGCCGTCCTGTGGCATGCGGTGCAACTCGTCTCCGACCTTCGGCGCGCCCTGCCTGGCCGATTCCGCATCTGCATTCGGTACTACGTGGCGGCTGCGTGCTGCCTGCCCGTGGGGGCGGGGTTCGGTGCTGCCCTCGCCTTCGGGCTCGGTGACCGCTGGAATGCCAACCTCCTGGTGGCGCACACCATGACGAACCTCCTGGGATGGATCGGCCTGACCGTGGTGGGGACGCTCGTGACGTTCTGGCCGACGGTGCTCCGCACGCGGATGGATGACCGCGCGGAGAAGCTGGCCCGCCAGGTGCTGCCGGTGCTGCTCGGTTCCCTCGCAGTGGTGGTGGCGGGCTCGCTCATCGGAATGCGACCCGTGGCGTTCGTCGGGATTGTGGGCTACACGTTGGCGCTGCTGTGGTGGGGGCGTTGTCTCGTGGTTCCACTGCGGAAGCGCCAGCCGCGCGAGTTCGCGTCGGCCTCCATTCTTGCCGCGTGCGTGTGGGCACTCGTCGCCCTCATTGCCACGGCGATCCACGTCCTGGTGTCCTCCGACATCGAAGTGGGGACCGGCTATCCCATCGTCGCGTCCATCTGGGTGGCGGGGTTCCTGGTGCAGTTGGTCACCGGAGCGCTGTCCTACCTGCTGCCATCGGTGGTGGGTGGTGGCCCCAGGGTGGTGCGGGCCGGCGCCCTGTGGTTCGACAAGTTCGCCTCTGCCCGACTGGTGGTCATCAACGCAGGCCTCCTCCTGTGGCTGCTGCCGACGCCGAGCTGGGTGCGTGTCACGGTGTCCTCGCTGGTGCTGGTGGCCCTGGCCTCGTTCCTGCCGCTCATGATCGCGGGGATCCGCGCGTCCGTCGTCGAGAAACGACGTGCGCTGGCAGGTGAGCCCGCTGCGGCTGCGGATCGCCCCGATGCGTTCACGGGCACCGGCCTGATGGCCGGGGTGGCAGCCCTCGCCCTGGCGGTCAGCCTGGGCATCGGCATCGATCCCGGTGCCGCGGGCCTCTCCACCGCCTCGGTCAGCACCGGGGAGAGTGTCGTTTCCGGGCAGACCGTCCGCGTGTCAGTGGTGGCCAACGGCATGATCTACACGCCCAACCGCATCGAGGTGGAACGCGGCGACAGGCTGATCATCGACCTGGTCAACGAGGACTCCACCACCGTCCACGACCTCGCCGTCGGGGACCAGCGCACACCACGCCTGAAGTCCGGTGAGCGCGCTGAACTCGATCTTGGGCCCATGCAAGCCTCCGTCCAGGGCTGGTGCACCGTGGTGGGTCACCGGCAGATGGGCATGGTGTTCGACATCGTCGTCCGCGGCACGGACGAGGCCGCGTCGGACCCCTCCCCGGGAGCCACGGCGGTGCCAACGGAGCACGAGCACGGCGAGACCGCGGAAGTGCCGCGCATCGAGGGCGTGGTTGATCCGGTACTGCCACCGGCCACTGACGAGCGCCTGCGCAAGGTGGAGTTGCGGGCCACAGACGAGAGCCTGGAAGTTGCGCCGGGAATCTGGCAGCAACGATGGACGTACAACGGACAGAGCGTGGGACCGACGCTGCGCGGGCGGGTGGGCGACGTGTTCGAGGTGACGCTCATCAACGACGGCGCCATCGGCCACTCCGTGGACTTCCACGCGGGCAGCCTGGCCCCTGACGTACCGATGCGCACCATCGCGCCCGGCGAGTCGCTCGTCTACACCTTCACAGCTGAGCGGGCCGGCATCTGGATGTACCACTGCTCCACCATGCCGATGAGTGCCCACATCGCCGCCGGCATGCACGGCGCCGTCATCATCGACCCCGAGGGGCTGCCCGAGGTGGACCGCGAATACGTCCTGGTCCAGTCCGAGGTGTTCCTCGGAGAGGGAGGCACATCACCTGAGAACGCCACCGAGGTCGACGCTGATGCAGTCACCGCCGAACAGCCGGACAAGGTGGTGTTCAACGGGGTGGCCAACCAGTACGACCAGGAGATGTTCAAGGCCACGGTGGGGGAGCGGGTGCGGTTCTGGGTGCTCGACGTGGGGCCCAATCGCCCCAGCGCGTTCCACATCGTCGGCGGGCAGTTCGACACCGTCTACTTCGAGGGCGGCTACCAGTTGAAGGACGGCGTCGACGCTTTCGGCAGCGCGGGGGGTGGCTCACAGGTGCTGGGGCTGCACGTGGCCCAGGGTGGGTTCGTGGAGTTGGAGTTCCCCGAGGCGGGACACTACCCGGTGGTCAGCCACGTCATGATCGACGCCGAGCGCGGCGCCCACGGCGTGGTGGAGGTCACCGACAATTAAACCGGCTGGGCCTTCCGGTTGGGCTTTCCAGCTCGCCTCCCCGCCGACCGGCAGGTGAGACTCCGGGGCTCAACCGCCGATGGCGCTCATGGGACGGGGTGGCTGCAGGAAGCCGGGCTCGTTGATGCCATGGCCTGCGAGCTTGCCCCCGAGACAGCGGTGCAGAATCGCGGCCACCTCTTCGTCACTGGCGCCGGAGCGCAGTGGGCCGCGGAGGTCTGACTCGGTGTTGGAGAACAGGCAGGAGCGGAGTTGGCCATCTGCCGTCAGCCGCAGCCGGTCGCAGGCTCCGCAGAACGGCATGGTGACCGAGGCGATGATGCCGACGGTGTGGGGGCCGCCGTCCACCAGGAAACGCTCCGCAGGTGCGGCGCCCCGGCCCGGAATGGCCTCGAGACCGAACTCCTTGCGCAGCGAGGCGAGAATCTCGGCGGCGGTGATCATGCCTTCTCGGCTCCACGTGTGACCGGCATCCAGCGGCATCTGTTCGATGAATCGCAGCTGCAGATCGTTGTCCATGGCCCAGCGGAGCAGGGCGGGGGCCTCGTTGTCGTTGATGCCTCGCATCAGGACGCTGTTGATCTTCACGGGCGAGAGCCCGGCGGCCTTGGCCGCATCGATCCCCTCCAGCACGTCGTCGAGACGGTCGCGGCGGGTGAGGACCTTGAATTGCAGGCGATCGAGGGTGTCGATGGAGATGTTCACCCGTGCCAGGCCGGCGTCGGCGAGCCTCTGCGCCAGCTTGGGCAGCGCGATGCCGTTCGTGGTGATGGAGATCTCCGGGGCGTTCTCGATGCTGTGGATGGCGGCAACGACGTCGACCACGTCGGGTCGCAGCAAGGGCTCGCCACCGGTCAGCCGCACTTCCGTGATGCCTTCGGCCACCGCGACCTCGACGATGCGCATCAGCTCGGTGGGCGACAGCAGTGTGTTGCGCGGCAGCCACGGCACACCCTCGGCGGGCATGCAGTAGGTGCAGCGCAGGTTGCAGTGGTCGGTCAGCGAGATGCGCAGGTCGCGGTGCACCCTGCCGAAGCCGTCGATGAGTGTGCTCACAGGTTGACCCCCAGGTTGGACCACACTTGGCGGCCCGTTGCTTCGAATTGTTGTTTCCAGATGGGCAGTTCCGCCTTGATGGCTTCCACGACCGCCTCGCAGATGTCGAACGACTGGCGGCGATGGGCGGTGGCGACGCACACCACCAGCGCGAGGTCACCCACGTCGAGGTGTCCCACACGATGTACGGCGGAGACACTCGCCTGGGCATCGGGGTCGAGTTGCTCCAGCACCCGCTCGACGATGGGACCGATCATCTTGTCCGCGTCGGGATGGTGGGTGTAGTCGATGCCGGTGACCACGCCGTCGGCCTCCGGGTCGTGGTCGCGGATCTGGCCGATGAAGCAGGTCACGGCGCCGGCGGTGGGTGACTCCACGGCGGCGCGCAGGGCGTTGACGTCCAGCGCGTCGGTGGTGACATCGGAATGGATCAGGGGCATCAGTGGTCGCCTCCGTCGAGTTGGTCAAGGATGTGGGGCACCAGAGGCAGCAGTACCTCCAGGGACTCCGACACCGCTGCCGGGCTGCCGGGCAGGTTCACCAGCAGCGCCCGTCCAGTGACGCCGACCACCCCACGGGTCAGGGCGGCATGGGGAGATTTCTTCCGGCCCTCGGCGCGGAACATTTCGGGGATCCCTGGCAGGTGGCGCTCCAGGACCCGCACGGTCGCCTCGGGCGTCTGGTCGCGTGGCGAGACACCTGTGCCGCCCGTGGTCACGATGAGTCGGGCACCGGTTTCCAGGACGCGGTGGAGTTCAGCGGTCACACCGTCGACACCGTCAGGCACGCAGGAGGCCGCCGTGGTGTAGCCGGCTGCGGTCAGCAGGGACACTGCCAGGGGGCCGGAGGCATCGGTGCGTTCGCCCGAGGCCACGCGGTCGGAAACCGTGATGACGTGGGAGGACGACGTGGTGGACATGTCTCCACAGTACCCATCCGGGATGTGTGGGAAATCGTGCGCCATGTCCGCGCTCAAGGACGGTGGTGTCCACGGGCGCGCAGGAGTTCGATGGCTGCGGCGGGGAGGTGGGAACCGAACGGGTCGCTGCGTCGGATGCGGCACGGCTCACACCACCTCGCCCCCCGCTCTGCTGGGAAGCGGGTCTGGCAGCGCTCACACACGGCCACTTCCAGGGTGGCCAACACGCGTGGGGACCCCTCCAGCACCTCCTCCCATGAGAGGGCGGCGGAAACACTGAGGGCATTGACGGGGCAGAGCGCCACGCACTGTTGTTCCCCGAGACAGGTGTCAGGGGAGTGCACAAGTGAGGTGTGGGTGCCGTCCACTGCCAGCGACAGCGCATCGTGTGGGCACGCCTGGACACACACGCCACATGCCGTGCAGCCGGACGCGAGCAGCGCCACCCCCTGCGTGGGAGCCCCCAGTGTCGCCACGCCGGCTGCCCTCAGGCTCGTGAGAAGTCTCGTGCGCTCATCCGCGTCGCCGTGGTGGGTCGGCCATGGTGGCGACGACTGGCGGGTCAGGCCCAGCAGCCCCCTCCTGTCCACCGGTATGCGGGACGGGGACACAGTCCATGCCCAGCTTCGGGCGGGCGCGGCGTGGGCGACGGTGAAGGCCAAGAGGTCCGCCACCGCGTTCCAGCCCTGCAGGGTGACGGCTGCTTCACACCCCGGGGAGCAGGAGCCGGATGTGAGCGAAACCTCCTGTACGCCAGCCAGCGAGAGATCCACCAACCGGTGGAGGGGGAGCTCACTCAGGCAGCCGGGAACTTCGATGGCGGGAAGCTGTCGGGTACCCAACGGTTGGGACTGTCCCTGGCAGACCAGCAGCACCGAAGAAACTTCATGGAGGTGGAGCCAGCGCTGCGCGGCGAGAAAGAAGTGGTCGTCGCGCCGTGGTTGGGCGCCGTGAGGCTGGGGCATTTCGCCTCCTCCACTCCCTGGACGGGCCGCCGGAGATGGTGGCGCTCGTCTCGAACAACCTACGCGCGTGGTGAACCTCTGGGTAGGCCACCCCACCCCGGCGTCGTACTACTGTCCGTCGTAGAATGGAGCGATTGTCAGCCGCCCCCGAGAGGACAGCACAATGGGTGTTTCCAACGCCATCAACGAAGCAGCACACACACCCGTCTCGCGGCGACGCTTCATGCAATGGAGTGCGGTGGCCGGCGGGACAGCGGGCGCGATGGGTCTCGGCTCCTGCGGCCTGCAGCCTAAGGATGAGAAGTCTCCTGAAGCGGTGGGGGACAAGAGTGTCTGGAGCGCCTGCAACGTCAACTGCGGCTCACGTTGTCCGTTGCACCTGGTGGTGGCGGGCGGCCAGATCGTCCGCGTGGATCCCGACAACCGTGGAAGCAACGAAATTGGCGACCAGCAGGTTCGAGCCTGCGTGCGTGGCCGTTCCATCCGCCAGAGGATCTATTCCCCGGAGCGCCTGAAGAAGCCGCTGAAGCGCGTGGGCAGGCGTGGCGAGGACAAGTGGGAAGAGATCTCCTGGGATGAGGCCTACACGCTCATTGCCGACAAATTGACGGCACTCATCGCGGAACACGGCAACGAGTCGATCTACCTGAACTACGGCACTGGCGTGATCGGCGCGACGATTGCCACCAGTTGGCCACCGCGTGCCACTGCGGTGTCGCGGCTCATGAACTGCATCGGTGGCTACCTCGATCACTACAACGACTACAGCGCCGGCAACATCGAGGCAGCCTGCGACTTCCACTACGGCGACTACGTGACGTCGAACAGCAACGACGACACGCGCAATTCCAAGCTCGTCGTGATGTTCGGCAACAACCCCCACGAGACGCGCATGAGCGGCGGCGGGGAAGTGTTCGTCACGCAGCAGGCCAAGAAACAGTCCGGGCACAAGGTCATCGTGATCGACCCGCGTCAGAGCGACACCGTCATGAACCTCGCCGACGACTGGGTCCCCATCCGCCCGGGCACCGACCTCGCGCTGATCGCCGGCATGGCGCACGTGATGATCGAGAACAACCTGCACGACCAGGCGTTCCTCGACACCTACTGCAGCGGCTTCGACGAGGAGCACATGCCTGAAGGTGCCCCGGCGAACGCGTCGTACAAGAGCTACATCATGGGCCTCGGCGAGGACGGCATCGAGAAGACACCCGAGTGGGCAGCAGCCATCACCGGTCTCCCCGCAGATCGCATCCGGGCCCTGGCCAGGGAGATCGCCACCACGAAGCCCTGCTCCATCAACGCGGGCTGGGGCATCCAGCGCCACAGCAACGGGGAGAGCCAGTCGCGAGCGCCCATGCTCCTGTCCAACATGATCGGACAGGTGGGGATTTCCGGCGGGGGCACTGGTGCCAGGGAGGGATCCGCGAGGCTGCCGATGGCAGCCTTCCCCGTTCTGGAGAACCCCGTGCGTCCCGTCATTTCCTACTATCAGTGGACCGAAGCCATCACCAAGGGCAAGGGATGGACGTACAAGGACGGCGTCCGGGACCTCAGGAACCTCAACTCCAACGCCAACGTCACCAACGACGTGACGCTGAACTCCAACATCAAGTTCATCTGGAACTACGGCTCGAACACCCTGGTCAACCAGCACGGCGACATCAACAAGACCATCGAGTTGCTCGACGACGACTCACTGGTCGAGATGATCGTCGTCATCGACACCACCATGTCCGTGTCGGCACGCTACGCAGACATCGTCCTGCCTGACGCCTCCACCGCCGAACAGGTTGACCTGTCCGTCCACGGCAGCGCCGGCAACATGGGCTACACGATCTTCACGGAGAAGGCGATCGAGCCGCTGTACGAGTCGGTACCTGTCTACGAGCAGTTGGCGGGCATCGCCGAGAAGCTCGGTGTCAAGGACGAGTTCACCGAGGGACGAACCCAGGATGACTGGGTGCACTGGCTGCTGGATGAGAGCCGGAAGAACGTGCCAGATCTGCCCAGCTACGAGGAACTGCGCGAGATGGGCGTGTTCCGCAAGGAACTCGACCCGGTGATTGCGCTCAAGGACTTCCGCGACGACCCGGTCGCCAACGCACTCACAACACCTTCGGGGAAGATCGAGATCTGGAGTTCCAACCTCCACAAGATGAGTCTCGACTGGAACTACGACGACGACCAGTGGATCGACGCGCTGCCGATGTGGAGGCGCACCCGGGAACTCCACGGTGACCCCCTGCAGGAGAAGTACCCCATCCAGGTCATCGGCCACCACTACAAGCAGCGCACCCACAGCTCGTACGGCAACAGCCCCTGGCTGAAGGAGGCCCACCCACAGCGGGTGTGGATCAACACCCTCGACGCTGCCAGACGCGACATCAAGGAGGGTGACATGACGCGGGTCTTCAACGACTTCGGCGAAATCAAGCTCCCCGCCTACGTGACGAACCGGATTCTGCCGGGCGTCTCCTCCGTCCCCCAAGGGGCTTGGTACACACCCGAGAAGCCGGGCGGTGTCGATCTCGGTGGGTCCGTCAACACGCTGACGAGCCACCAGACCACCGCCTATGCCAAGGGCAACGGGCAGCACTCCACGCTGGCCGAGATCGAGAGGGCCTGAGTCCATGGAATACAAGCAGTTGGGTTTCTATTTCGATCAGACGCTCTGCACCGGGTGCAAGGCCTGCCAGATCGCCTGCAAGGACAAGCATGACCTTCCCGTCGGTGTGAACTGGCGGCGTGTCGCCGAGTACTCGGGTGGCGCCTGGCTCGTGGACGATGCCACCGGCACCGCCACCAACTCGGTGTTCACGTACTACACGTCGATCTCCTGCAACCACTGTGAGGACGCCATTTGCGTCACGGTCTGCCCCACCCAGGCCATGCACAAGGGCGAGAATGGCATCGTCTCCGTGGATCCCAACCTCTGCATCGGTTGCCGCTACTGCGAGATGGCCTGCCCCTACAGCGCGCCCCAGTTCGACCCCGACAAGGGGGTGATGACGAAGTGCAACTTCTGCGCCGACCGGATCGAGGTGGGCGGGACGCCCGCATGCGTCGCCTCATGCCCCAGCCGGGCACTGGACTTCGGTGAGGTGGTCGACCTGCGGGCAAAGTACGGCGATCAGGCCTCCATTGCCCCACTGCCGCACGCCTCCGTCACGCAGCCGAACCTGGTGATCACCCCACACGCCGAGGCCAAACCCAGCGGGTCGACAGCCGGGCGCATAGCGAACCTGGAGGACATCTGACATGTGGCACGAACTTCCGTTGGTCATTTTCACCATCGCGGCCCAGATGTCCGTGGGCTCCTTCGTGGTGCTGGGGCTCATCCACCTGCTGAACTGGAACACCCCGCAGGCGACGCTGGACAAGGTCACGATGCCGGCGCTGTATGCCATCGGGCCACTTCTGGTCCTGGGACTCGCCGCCTCCACGCTCCACCTCGGATCGCCACTGCGGGCCGCCAACGCGTTGCTGCACCTGCAATCGTCGTGGCTCTCCAGGGAGATTCTGCTGGGCATGTTCTTCGCGGGCTCCGGGGCCCTGTTCGCGGTGCTCCAGTGGTTCCGCCTCGGTTCCCACCGCCTGCGTCAGGCGCTTGCCCTCGTCACTGCCATCATCGGGCTGTCGCTGGTGTACGCCATCTCGCAGGTGTATTCGCTCCGCACCATCCCCGCCTGGTCCACGTTCAACACGCCGTTGCGCTTCTACATCACCACCTTCCTGCTCGGTGGTGTGGCGGTGGCAGCTGCGCTCGTGGTCGCCTCCTTCATCCGTCGCCGCCGGGGTGGACCGGTCGATCTTGAAGCACGGGCCCTGATCACCCGGACCATTCAGGCGATCTCTTTCGGCAGCATTTTCATGCTCGGTCTGAAGTTCATCGCCCAGCCCGCCTACATGGCCTACCTCGGCACCGAGGGTTCAGCGGCCGCGCAGGCGACGTTGGAGATGCTGAGCGGCGAATACATGGTCCTCTCGGCTGCTCAGAACATCCTGATCTTCCTGGGGGTGGCAGGTCTGGGATTCCTGCTCTTCCGCATGGCGGGGAGCCAGGGAGGGTGGAGCAAATTACTGCCCATCACCACGGTTGCCGCCTTCGTGCTGATACTCAGCGGTGAGTTCATCGGACGGCTGCTGTTCTACGCCACGATGGTCAGGGTCGGTATATGACCGCGGTCTCAGCGTCGGACACGGCCGAATGGCTGGACGAGGTTGCGGCAGCCGCCACGTTCCTCAGCCACGCTCTGCTGCGGCGCGACGCGGCCCCCTCACTGGTGGCCGAGATCGGTGCGAGCGGGCTCGCCGACTCGTGGCCCCTCACGGGTGATGCGCACCGCACGGGCGCCCGGCTCCTGGCCCAGGCGGTCAACGACCCGGAGGACGCCGCAACACTGAACGCCGACTTCGACGCGCTCTTCCTCGGCCCCGGAAGAATGCACGCCTGCCCCTTCGAGTCCGTGTACCGCAGCCTGGAGGGGTTGACGTTCGACGCCGAGACCATGCAGGTGCGGCGTTTCTACGCCGACCACGGCCTGCAGGCACCTGCCTTCAACCGTGAACCCGACGACCACGTGGGCCTGGAAGTGGCGTTCATCGGTCAGCTCTGCCTGGCCGCACTGAATGCACTGGAGGACGGAGAGGACGATCGTGCGGCGCACTTCATCTCCTCCGCGCGGCTGTTCGTGGGCCAGCACCTGGGCGTGTGGGGTCCTGATTTCTGCACGCGCGTCATCGAGCACTCACAAACATTGTTCTACGCAGCGGTGGGGCACCTCCTGCTCAGCCTGCTGGGAGAGTTTCCGTCCAGGCAGGGCGACATGCTCACGCTGCAGGAAGTCACGGTCGAGGGCGCCTGACGTCTCAGACGCCATGCCCCGCGTGGAGGTCGTCCGCCCCACGTCACTAGGATCGGGTAGCGACGACGACGAATGGAGACACAGATATGTCCAAGGCAGGTCTGGAAGCCGCACGCGAAAAGATGAGTGCAGCCGGTGTGGCGACGCCAGCCATCGAGGTGTTCTCCCACTACTACAAGCTGCTGGAATCAGGTGAGACCGGTCTGATCCGCGAGGACTCCATCTCCCCGATGGTGGATGTTCCCTTCCTCTCCGATGTCCAGATCAGCGACGACGCTGCCCGCGACGCCATCGGGGCCACCGTCGTGATCAAGCTCAACGGTGGACTCGGCACGTCGATGGGCCTGGACAAGGCCAAGACGCTGCTGGAGGTGCGTGACGGACTGAACTTCCTGGACCTGATCGTGCGCCAGGTGCAGTCCGCCCGCCGGAGGTGGGAGGCGCGCGTTCCCGTGCTGTTCATGACCTCCTTCCGCACCGAGGACGACACCTTGGCGCATCTCTCCCGCTACGACGACCTCGCCGTCGACGGCGTGCCGCTGACCTTCATGCAGAACCAGGAACCCAAGCTCCGCGCCGACGACCTCACCCCCGTGGTGTGGGAGGCGGATCCCACCCTCGAGTGGTGCCCGCCCGGCCATGGCGACCTCTACACGGCGCTCGAGGGATCCGGCGTGCTCGACCAGTTGATCGAGGCCGGCTTCCGTTACGCCTGCGTCTCCAACGGGGACAACCTGGGGGCGGCACCGGATGCCACCATCGCAGGCTGGTTCGCGCAGTCCGGCGCACCGTACGCAGCCGAGGTGTGCCGTCGCACCATCAACGACAAGAAGGGTGGGCATTTGGCCGTACGGAAGACCGATGGCCAGCTCATCCTGCGCGACACCGCCCAGACCGCGCCCGAGGAGATGGACTACTTCACCGACGAGCACCGCCACCCGTTCTTCCACACCAACAACCTGTGGTTCGATCTTGTGAAGCTGCGCGACACCCTCCTCGAGCGCGAATCCGTGCTGGGGCTGCCGATGATCCGCAACGAGAAGACCGTGGATCCTGCGGACAGCTCCTCCACACCGGTCATCCAGATCGAGAGCGCCATGGGGGCGGCCATCGAGGTGTTCGAGGGCGCCACCGCCATCTGCGTGGGGCGTGAGCGTTTCCAGCCCGTCAAGACCACCAACGAGTTGCTGCTGCTTCGCTCGGACGTCTACGACCTCGGTGATGACGGCCGCCTGGTGGCGACCGGTGACTCATCGCCCGAGATCGACCTGGATTCGCGCTACTACAAGAAGGTGGACGGGTTTGCCGCCCGCATCCCGCACGCACCCTCCCTGCGCGATGCCACCGCACTGAAGGTCAAGGGCGATTGGACGTTCGGCGCCGACGTGCGTGTTGTGGGGGCCGTCGCACTTGCGGACGAGGGCAAGCCGGGCCGTGTCGAGGACGGCACCACGCTTGGCCAGTGAGGCGGTGGAGCTCGGCCGCGCACTGACGGGTGAGGAACTCCCGTTGACCGCCACAGAGCCCGCAGCCCTCGTGGCTGAGCTTGCGACGCTGGGGTGGGACCGCAGCCAGCTGGCGAACCTCCGTGTCCAGCGCCAAGCCACCCGCCAACCGTGGCCCTTCGCCGTACCCATTGAGTCCAGACGCGAGCTGGGCTTCGCCCGCTTCGACGCGAAACTGGCAGGCCTGCGCGGCCTGCTGGGGCTGAGTGGCCAGCAATCCGCCGTGCAGGGCACACGGGCATGGGGAGATGCCGAGAGGCGGCTCGCCGCCGACCGGCCACCACACTGGGGCTGAACACCTCCTCACCCGGTGAGGAAGATCGTGAGCTGGCCGGACTGCCCGAGCATCGACACCTCCGGTGCCAAACTGGTCGCCACATCCACGAGGATCAGTGCAGCCTGTCCTGACGCCACCAGTGATGTGGCGACCAGTATGGGCATCGTGTGGACGACGGCGTCCTCCGTCACGATTCCGGGAACCTCGCCACTTGCCGAGACCAGCGCTATGCGCATCCCGGGGGCCAGCATCTCCCGGAGCTGTGCGTCCCTGACGGTGATGGGGACAAGTGAGCGTCCGGCGGGGGGCGGGGCCCCCGACACCAGCAGCCCCGGCTGAAGGATGGTCCGGGCGGACAGCGCGGCGGCAGCGTTGCGACCGACGACGTCAGAGAGATCGGTGACGGCGTTCGCGGGCACGGCGGCCAACGGTACGGCCGCCAGCGCCACGTCGGAGTCGGTGATGGGTTCCCCAGCAGCGACACTGCCGCTGGTGAGAACAACCTGCGTGGTGGCCTCGGTGGCTCCTGACAGGTGCGACACGAGGGCGAACATGCCCAGCGCCGTGAGGATGGCGGCAATTTTGCGGCGATGCCAACTGATGGTGCGGAGAATCCACGTCATGCCTGCCATGGTGGGCGGACCCACGAGGCGATCCGCGGTTCTCCACAGAGGTGTTGCCCGGATACCCGGAGGTTCGCGTCAGGCGGAGGCCTTGACGGAAGTGCTCGTGCTCGGGGTGGAGGGTGCCGACTTCGCACCGTCGGAGGGTGCTGCTGACGTGGTCGCGGGTGCGGACTTCTTCTCCGCTGCAGCCCTGGCGCTGGAGTCGGCCTTGCGGGAATCCGTGGCGTAGAACCCGGAGCCCTTGAACACGACTCCCACCGCGCTGAAGACCTTCCGCAGGGCACCGGCGCAGCTGGGGCACTCGGTCAGTGCATCGTCAGTGAACTTCTGGACCGCTTCGAGTTCCTCGCCGCATGCGGTGCAGCGGTACTGGTATGTGGGCATGGTGTATCGATGACCTCCGTTGGGGACGACGCTCATGATAGTTCGGGTGGCCACGGGCGCCCAATACCGCCCAGTGCAGCTTCGCCGCAGGTGTGCACACCGTCGGGAGTGATGACCTTGTCGACGGCGACGTCGTGAGGCTCCCTCGGTAGCTCGTCCACCACCTCAGGCGTGCGGGCCAGTGCCCACACCGGCGCGCCCCGGCGACGAGACGTCAGAGCCCTGTCGTACCAACCGCCGCCGGTCCCGAGCCGCGTGCCATCCCGGGCGACTGCGAGGCACGCCACCACCACCGCATCTGCACCACTGAGTGCCTCCCCGCCGAGATGTGGCGTCGTGGGTTGCAGGATCCCTCCCCAGGCGGGCCGCATCCCATCCCAACCGTCGAACACCGCCCATCCGGGGACCCCGTCCACCGTGGGCAGCAGGACCTGCCATCCCGAGCCGTGCAGGAGGGTGATCGCGTCGACGGTGCCAGGTTCCCCGCGCCGGGAGGTGTAGAGGGCGACCGTCCCCGGCTGATGACCCAACGCATGCAGCAAATGGGATGTTCTTGCCGCATCCTCGGCGGCCCAATCCTCCATTGACAAGGCGCCACGCTGCATCAGGACGTCGACGCGGAGGGAGGCCTTCGAGCGGGGCTTCATCATGGGTTTATCGTAAGGGCCATGGCTCTTTTCGGTTTTATGAAGCCCGCCGCTGCGGTCGAGGACGAGGCGCTCGAGGTCCCCGAAGTGGTGGAGGTGGAGGAGGACCCGCCCACCCTGCCGGAGGCGCCGGCACTGGACGCCAACGGCCTGCGCAGCGTCGCCGACCACGTGACCTACCTGCTCAGCCTCGTGTCGCCGCTGAGGCCGTTCGGCATGGGGCTGCTGGAAGCGTGGGACCAGGTGATGTGCGAGGACATCGATTCGATGACCAACGTGCCGCCCAACAACACCTCGAAGGTGGACGGCTATGCGATTCGGGCGGCTGATCTGGGTGAAGGACATCCCCAGTCGCTGGAGTTGGTGGAAGCCTCTGCGCGGCTAGCGGCCGACTCCGCAGCCGCGGTGGGGGCAGGTGACGTCCTGCCTCGTGGTGCGACCGCTGTGCTCCCCGCCAGCTTCGGGAGGGTCGAGGCAGGGCGGGTGCACATCATCGACGCCGTCCTCGAGGGGGACTACGTCCGCGCAGCCGGTGAACACATGGCCGTCGGGACGCGACTCCTGAGTCAGGGCGACGTCCTCAGCGACCGCGCCATCGGACTGATGGCGAGCGCCGGAATCGACCGTGTCCTGGTCCGACCACGACCACGGGTGGTGGTGGTGAGCTCGGGTGCTGAACTCGTCGAGCCCGGCAGTCAGGTGCACCATGGGGAGGACACCGACTCCAACTCGTTCATGATCGCCGCCGCTGCACGGGCGGCAGGTGCGACGGTGTTCCGCGTGGCTCTGCATTCGAGCGACCCCGAGGCCTTGCGCGCCACCATCACTGATCAACTGATCCGGGCGGACCTGCTCATCTCCACCACCTCCGGGCGCCGGGAGGACTATGAGGCTGTGGCTCAGGCCATGGCGGAACTCGGTCTGACGGACACAGTCGAGGTCGCCATGTCTCCGGGGCGCACCCAGACGTTCGGGTTGATCGGGGTGGAGCGGGTTCCCATGGTCATGTTGCCGGGAAACCCCATCAGCGCCTACGTGTCGTTCCACGCATTTGTCAGGCCGCTGATCCGTCGTCTCGCCGGGGCCAGCGAGCACAGGACCGTGGTGCGGGCGGTTGCGGGGACACCACTGCAATCGGTTCGCGGCCTCACTCGCCTGCTGCGCGGTCACCTCGTCACCGATTCCCATGCGGCCAGCGTGGATCTTGTCTCGGACCCGCACGCCATGGCGGAACTCTCCCGCAGCAACGCCCTGATCGTCATGGACGAGGACGTGGAGAACGTCAATGCGGGTGAACACGTCACGTGTTGGCCGCTGGAGGACACCTGAGGTCGAAAATGACGTGAATTCGGCGGTGGTTTGACCTCTCTCGGGGCGTCGCCGTGCCAAATTACACCGATGATGTTTAAGTAGGTGGCGTGCTAGCCGGAATCGTGATTTTCATCCTGGTCGTCGCCGGGCTGGCTTTTGGGCTGCCGTGGCTCTCCACCCATCGAGACGTCCCTGACGACATCGACGGTCACCCCTCCAAGCGGTTCTCCACGTCGATGCGCATCATGCACCGCGAGGTGGTGGTGCAGGCGGAGTCCGAGGATGTGGTGGAGGTCTCGACGCCGCTCACGCGCCAGGCTGAGCTCACGGAGCTGCGGTCGCACGCCGCTGCTGCGGCCCGTCGTCGTGGCCGCATTGCCCTCCTGTTGGCGTTCGCCGCCGTCGTGCTGGGCGGGCTGTCGGTGGCTGGTGTTGTTCCTGTCTGGACCTTCGTCGTACCGGCTGGATTCCTCGCGGGTTTCCTCATCGTCGCGCGCTTCAGTGTCCGTTCGATGCAGGCGTCGCTGGATGCCCGGGGACGGCGCGTCCGTGACGGGTACGGCGACGAGGACACGAGCGTCATTGACCTTGGACGTGGTGAGGTGCCGCTGGAGATCGCCGTCGACCTCAGCGCCCCGCACCACGCGGGTGCGCTCTGGGACCCCATTCCCGTCACCGCCCCCACCTATGTGTCAAAGCCGCTCGTGCCACGCACGGTGCGGACCATCGACCTGTCGGCCCCCGTGGTCGCCATCACGCCGGTGGTGCCCACTGCGGACAATCCGAACCGCGACGTCGAGGAACTGGAACTCGAGGACACCCAGGCCAACAACATGTATCACTTGCAGCAGCGCGCTGTCGGGGAGTAGCGGCGGCGCCGTCGAATCGACGTGCGCAGCAGCCCGGTGATAGCATCGTCTCGCTGTTCAAGCTTGGGGCTATGGCGCAGTTGGTAGCGCGTCTCGTTCGCATCGAGAAGGTCAGGGGTTCGAATCCCCTTAGCTCCACCACCACGTTGATTTTGCCTCCAGAACCTGGCTTCACGGTCGGGATCCGGAGGCATTTCGCGTCCACACGCCTATCGTTGAACGCACTGAGCGTGACAGATTGATCTGGCAGAAGCAGAGGCACCGCTCGGGCCGCTTGCACCCTGGGCAGCCGTGGCTGTCTTCGGCGCGGCCACCATGGTGAACCAGGGTGGACGACGGCGCTCTCTGAGCCGACAGAAGATGAACTCGGTATCTCACTCAGCGAGGTCGTAGATGGCGTCCTCATCCTTCGGGTAGCCGACGGGGAGGTCCTCCTCCCGGAATCCTGGCATCCTTCCAGCCGGGATGACGGCGAGAAGGGCCAGTGCGGCAAGGACGAGGAGCGTGATTTTCAGCGCCCGGAGCCTCGCGGCCGTGTAGATGAGAACTGCCTTGTCCACCTCTTCGGCTGACGCAGTGGTTTCTGACAGCACGGTTCCCGATTGATCGTTCGTGATGAAGTTGATGTTGTCGAGGTTCACCTGACTCATTACCTCAGGGGTGATGTCAGGGGAGGAGAATGCCTGGCTGGTCACCAGTCCACCAAGCAGTCCCACTGCCAAAGCGGTGGCGACCGAGATGCCGGCGCTACCGGGGTGCCCACGAAGAGCATCGTCATCATGCAGTAGATCGTGGCCTTCTCGCCAGCGGACCGGAACACGCTGAGGTTGAGCAGGGGTGGTCGATGGGCCTTCATGCGCTTGCGCGTGCGGACGAAGAACGCCTGGGCGAAGACTGCTCCAGCCACCAGCAGCAAGGGCACGGGTGACATGCCTGCGAGGTTGAAGGGCGCCTCTGCTGTTGCGGCGATGAATCCCCAGGCGTTGAGACCGCTGAAACCGAAACTGATGAGGATCACCGAGGTCGCGGCCAGCGCTGCACCACCCCAGTCGATGACCAGATCGCGCTGCGCCTCAATGGGCTTCAGCAACCAGCTGAGGCTGAAGTTCAGCAGACCCAGAACCGCCATCAGGACGAACGACCACCGCCACCCGATGGTGGAGGCGAACCAACCGGCAATGAGCAGTGAGATGACCTGCGCCAGGGGAATCGCCGACGCCAGGAATCCAATTGCCTGTGCCTGCTGCTTCCCGCGATAGTTGCTGGCGATGAGCACAGTGAGTGCGGGGGCTGACAATGCCACCGACGCCCCGGAAAGAGCCTGCGCGATGAACAGGGTGGTCCCGTTCTGGGCAGTCGCAATGAGCAGTGCGGCGACACCAGGAATGAGGACACCGATCTGGAAAGCGCGACGCACTCCGAATTTCGCTCCAATCTTCGCGCCCAGCAAAATGAATGACGCCATGGCGAAGGTGCCGGTGGTGAGGGCTGTGCCAACGGCGGTGGCAGGTATGTCCAGGTCCTCGGTGATCCCGGAGATGGAGACGTTGAATGCGTTGAAGGACAGCTGGATCTGACACAACATGACGATCATGAGTGGCAGCCACGAGGCCTTGGTGGCGGTCTCTGTGGGCGGACTGGAAACTGTGGAACCCGACATGGCCGAACCTCCTGGGCGCTGGTGTGCCGGACGTGTGGCGGCCCTCCATTGGGCCGCTCATCACGCACTGCTTTTGCACTGTGGTTGACGCTAGTTGAGGCCTGCGGGGCTGGCAACGATGTTGCTTCGCTGTCGGTGCCAACCACCCCGGAAGGGGGAGGGAACGACTTAAGCCCGGCGGTGTTGCGTGGGCTCTGGCGGATGGGTCTCGTACATCCGCATGGCAACGACGATGGCAGCCACGGCGCTGACTGCCGCTGCACCCCAGACTGCGGCGTGGAGTCCCAGCATGTCGGCGATGATGCCTCCGAGGACGGCGCCGAAGGCGTAACCGAGGTCCCGCCAGACGCGGTATACACCGACGGCGCGTCCCCGCCACAGGGGGTGGGCGACGTCGCCGATCACGGCGAGCAGCGTGGGGTAGACCATCGCGGACCCTGCGCCCAACAACATGGCGCCAGCTGCCCAGACGCCGAAACCGTCGCCGACTGCGATCACCGCCAGTGCGGTGGCCTGCGTGGCCATTCCGGCGGTGATGATGTGTTTGCGGCCGATCCGGTCCGACAGCGCACCGGTGACGAGCTGACCGGCGCCCCACGTGGCGGGATAGAGGGCGAAGAGCAGTCCGATCCTGTCAATGGGCAGGTCCGCCGTGGCGAACAGCAGAGGGAAGAGCCCCCAGGAGAGCCCGAAGTTGAGGTTGTTGACGAGCCCCGCCTGGCATGCGGACGACATCGCGGGTTCACGGAGGCTGGTCTGGAGGACGATCTGGCGATCGGACAGCCCTGCGTGGAGGTGGTCGTGCAGGCCGTCTGGACGGGCCACGTGTTGGCCCGCGTCGAGGATGGCGTGGCCGCGGGTCTCCCGCACGAACACCCCTGAGAGCAGCAGGGCCAGGGCCGTGTAGGAGAGACCGAGCAGGAACGGGGCGGGACGCAGGCCGTACTCAGCTGCAAGGTAGCCGGCCAGCAATGACGTGACAGCCACGGCTCCATAGCCTGCTGCTTCGTTCAACCCCATCGCCAACCCTCGCTGGCGTGGGCCCACGAGGTCGATCTTCATCACGACGGTGGTGGACCAGGTCAGTCCCTGGTTGATCCCCAGCAGGACGTTGGCCGCCACCACCCAGCCCCAACTCGGTGCCCAGATCAGCATCAGCGGCACGGGTATTGCGAAGAGCCAGCCCACCAGCAGAACAGGTTTGCGGCCGTAGCGGTCGGAGAAGGTGCCCGCGAAGTAGTTGGCGATCGCCTTGGTGATCCCGAAGGCAGCGACGTAGGTGAAAATGAAGGTGTAGCCGGTCAGCCCGAAGACGTCCGTTGCCAACAGGGGCAACACGGTCTGCTGTTGCCCCACCATCCCGCCGACAAGCGCGTTGATTGCCACCAACAGCGTGAACTGGGCAGCGTTGGCGCGGAGTCCCAGGCGCGGACGTGCGTCCACCTAGGAAACGATGGTGATGCCGGTCGCGTCCGCAGCTTCTTCCAACGATCCCAGGTTGGTGGCGTTGGGGAATCCGGCGTCCTTCATCAAGGAGACCGCCTGGCCCGAGCGATTTCCCGAGCGGCAGTACACGAGGTACTCGGCGTCGGGGTCGAGCTGGGGGAGTGCCGCCGCGAACTCGCCACTGGTGAGATCGAGGAGCTGGGCGCCCTCCAGGTGGCCTGCAGCGTATTCCTCGGGTGTCCGCACGTCGATGACCACCGTGGTGTCGTTGACGGCGACGTCCGCGGCGTCCCCCTGCGTGCAGCCAGAGAGGCTCAGGGGCAGGACGACAGCGCCGAGAAGGATGGCAATGGTGCGAAGCATGGATGTCCTTTGGGTGTGTGGGCTGTGCGACGGATCGCGCGGCCCGATTGTTATGTGAAGAATACGCACGGCATCATCCTCCGGCGAAGAGGGACAGGACGCGGGGTACCTCCTGCACCAGCACGATGGCACCCATCGCCAGCACGAAGAATCCGAATCCCTTGCGCAACGATGCCCCTGGGATCCGCCCCGCCAGGGCCGAGCCGATGAACGAGCCGACGACTGCCATCGCGGTGAAGGCCAGCACGATCGGCCACTGCATCTGCACGGAGAAGAGATAGCCGGCGAGCCCTGCAAAGGACTTCATCGACATGACGAGAAGTGATGTGCCCACGGCCACAGCCATGGGGAGCCCGCCCAGGAGATTCAGCGCCGGCACGATGAGGAATCCGCCGCCAGCACCCACGAGTCCCGTCGCGATGCCCACGAGGGCACCGTCGAGGATGACGCGCACCAGCGGCAGTGCCTTGGGCTCCTCCGATGTGTCCCCGGCGCCCTTCTTGGGTCCGCGGATCATCGCCGTGGCAGTGGCGATCATCATGATGGCAAACAGAATCATCAGCACTGCGCCGTTGATGAAACCGCCGATGAGTCCACCCGTGAAGGCGCCAGCCATGGCTGCCAGGCCAAAGATCACGCCGGTTTTCCAGCGAACCCGTTGTGCTCTCGCGTGGGAGTAGAGGCCAACAACGCTCGTGATGCCGACGATGAAGAGGGAGGAGGCGATGGCTTCCTTCGGGGGCATGCCAATCACATACGTCAGGATGGGCACGGCGAGGATCGAGCCCCCGCCGCCCAGCAGCCCGAGCGATACGCCGACCACTATGGCGAGCAGCAGGGCAACGATGATTCCTGTGTCCATAGGTGTCAGGCAGCCACGGGGGCGTTGCCCTGGAGATCCAGCCACTCGACGTAGCCGCCCTCAATCTCCGCCACATCGAAGCCCTTGCGGCGCAGGGCACCGGCCGCGACGCTGTTGCGCACGCCCGTCTGGCAGTACGTCAGGATGGTTCCGCGCTCAGGAAGCTGGTCCAGGTGCCACATGACGCGGCCGCCACTCAACTGCTTCGCTCCGGGCAGGTGGCCCTCAGAGAATTCCGTCTTGTTGCGCATGTCCAGCAGCATCACGTGGTCGAAACTGTCGATCTCCTTGGGCTTCACCACCGTTGGCCTCACGAGCTCGAAGTCCGTCAGCGACGGGATGTAACCCTTGACCGTGTCGATGCCCACGCGGATGAGGTGATCCCGCAGTTCTGCGGCGTGTTCGGCGTCGTCCGCCAGCAGCACGAGTGGACGATTCTCCACCTCGGGGTTGTAGACCCACGCGCCGTAGCTTGCAGCTTTGTCGACTCCGGGGATGTTGAGCGAGCGCTCGACGGTTCCTCCGTGCACCTCGCTGTGGTGGCGGGTGTCCACCAGGATGCTGAGATCGCTCGCCAGCTCAGCCTGGAGTTGTTCGGGGGTGTATTCGATCAGTTCGGCAGGTTCGCCGATCACTGCGGGGCCCACCTTGTTCTGCACCTTCATGCGGCCGAAGTAGGCGTGCGCGTCGGGCTGACCGCTGAGCAACTCGTCGATGAAGCCCTGCTCGTCGTTGTTCCTGAGGTACGTGCTCCACCAGGAGAATGCGCGCTCATAGCCCACCGTGGAACTCGGGATCGAGCCCAGCGCCTTGCCGCAAGCGCTACCGGCGCCATGTGCAGGCAGGACCTGGACGTAGTCGGGGAGCGTGAGGAAGCGGTCGCGCAGGCTCCTGAACAGGTCCTTTGCGCCGCCAAAGCGGGTATCCACACCTCCGGCGGCCTCGTCGAGCAGGTCTGGACGTCCCAGGTCTCCCACGAAGACGAAGTCGCCGGTCAGCATGAAGCCGGGCTCGGTGGCCTGCGCGCCGTCGGTGATGAGGAAGGACATGTGCTCGGGAGTGTGGCCGGGCGTGTGCACAGCCTTGACGGTGATGTTGCCCAGCGTGATCTCGTGGCCGTCCTTCATGCGGATGGCCTCGTCGAAGGCGGCGCCGTACGTCCAGTCTTGCCCGCCCTCGTCGGAGACGTACATCGGCGCACCCGTGCGGGCGGCGAGTTCACGTGTCCCGGAGAGGTAGTCGGCATGGATGTGGGTCTCCGTGACCCCGGTGATGGTCATGCCGTTCTTCTCGGCGATCTCCAGGTAGATGTCGAGATCGCGCCGGGGGTCGACCACGAGGGCCTCACCCTTGGCCTGGCAGCCGATGAAGTAGCTTGCCTGGGCAAGATCCGTGTCGTAGATGCGCTCCAACAGCATGGGTGCTCCTTGTGATCAGTGGCGTTGCGGACGAATGGTGGGAGTCAGATTCAGCGGCCGAACAGTCGGGCGAAGACTCCCGGGTTGTTTGCCTTGGCTGCGTCCCTCTCACTCTGGGAGTGTTTGCCACCGCACCAGTTGGCGGCGGGGACGCTGCGGCGCACCGCGTCGATGTGCGAGCCGCAGCCCGCCCAGGTGGTCTTCTTGCAAACCTTGCATGTGGCTGCGCTGCACATAAGTTCTCTTTCCTCTGGTGGAAGGCGCTTCATACCCCCCGGGGTACGACAAAGATACCCCAGGGGGTATGTGTCATGTCAAACCGGGGCCACAGGGGGACGCTGCTGTTCTCCGATATCGCGGAGTCATGGGGCTTAGTGTGGAAAGTCCAGTCACTGCGAACGAGGTGGTCCCCATGGACACGACGAATCTGACGGACCTGATTGACCAGCAGCTCACGCTCGCGGGCCAGGGGGATACGAGCGGTCGTAGTGCGAGAACCCTCCACGGGGGCAAGGGCAACGCACTGCGTCAGACCGTCGTGGTGATGCTCGCGGGCCACCGCATGGACGAGCACCTGAGTCCCGGGGAGGCGACGCTGCTGCTACTGGCGGGCTCCGTGAGAGTCCACACAGCTGACCGCCAGATCGACGTCGGCGAAGGTGACTTCATCGTCCTTCCTCGCGAGCGGCACAGCGTGGACGCGCTCGAGGACACAGCGTTCCTGTTGACGGTCATCAAGCCGTTGGGGCACGGCTACAGCGAGTAGTGCGGTGACGTGGGGCGTCAGCCGCGGATCTTCTCCGCGACGTAGTCGATGTCCTTGTCGCCGCGTCCCGACAGGTTCACCACGATGATCTCGTCGGGGCCCATCGTGGGAGCCAGCTTGGCCATCTGCACCAGTGCGTGTGCGCTCTCCAGTGCAGGAATGATCCCCTCCGTGCGGCACAGCAACTGGAAGGCCTCCAGCGTCTCGTCGTCGGACGCGGTGACGTACTGCACACGGCCGATGTCCTTCAGGTGGGCGTGCTGGGGACCAACGGCGGGGTAATCCAGCCCGGAGGCGATGGAGTGCACGGCATCGGGGTCGCCCGCGCTGTCCTGCAGCAGCATCGTCTTCATGCCGTGCAGCATGCCCGGCGATCCGAGGGTCATGGTGGCTGCGTGCTCGCCCACCACGTCGAGGTTCTTGCCGCCCGGCTCGACGCCGAACATGCGCACCGAGTCGTCCTCGAGGAATGCCGTGAACAGTCCCATGGCGTTGGAGCCACCGCCGACACAGGCGATGAGGACGTCGGGCAGACGGTTCTCCTTGGCCAGGATCTGCGCGCGCATCTCGCGTCCCACGATGGACTGGAAGTCGCGGATGATGGTGGGGTAGGGATCCGGGCCCACCACGGAACCGATGGCGAAGAACGTGTCCTCCCAGTCCGTGGCGAACTTCCCGAAGGCGGAATCGACGGCGTCCTTGAGGCACTGGCCACCATCGGTGACCGACACGACCGTGGCGCCGAGCAGTTCCATGCGCACGACGTTCGGGTGCTGCTTCTCGATGTCGATGGCACCCATGTGGATCTCGCACTCGAGTCCGAGCAGTGCGGCGGCGGTGGCGAGCGCCACGCCGTGCTGACCGGCACCGGTCTCGGCGAGCACCTTCGTCTTTCCCATGCGCTTGGCCAGCAGGACCTCGCCGAGGCAGTGGTTGATCTTGTGTGACCCGGTGTGGTTCAGGTCCTCGCGCTTGAGGTAGATCCGGGCTCCGCCGAAGTGCTTCGTGAGGCGCTCTGCCAGGAAGAGGGGTGACGGCCGGCCGACGTAGTCGCTGAGCAGCGCTTCGTATTCGGCCATGAACTCGGGATCGTTGCGGGCTTCCGCGTAGGCGGCGGCCACTTCTGCGATGGGGGCCTCCAGCTGCGGGGGCAGGAAACGGCCGCCGTGGGCGCCGAAAAAGCCAGCCTCATCGGCATGAACGATCGAAGTCATGGGGTGGATACTAGTGCCCCTGACAGGCTCGGCGCACCGGGTGGCTCAGGTGAGCATGCCGGGCGCTGCCGTGGCGGCTGTGGCGGATCCGAATCGGCGCTGGTAGTAGGTCAGACCGTCCACGCCGGAGGAGTCCGCGGCGCTGACGGTGCCCAGAATGACGGTGTGGTCCCCGCCTGGTTCGAAGGTCACCTGATCACAGCGCAACCATGCGGTCGCGCCGTCGATGCGGGGCAGGCCGTGGTCGACGTCCCAGTCGATGCCGGCGAACCGGTCGGGCAGACCACGGGTGGCGAAACGGACTGCCAGGGCGGACTGGGCGCTGGAGAGCACGTTGACACCCATCCTCCCCGCCGAGCGCAAGTGGTGGATGAGTGCACCCCTGTTGTCCAGTGCCAGCAGCACCATGGGCGGGTTGACTGAAAGGGACGCGAACGCGGACACCGTCGAGCCGTAGGGCACGCCGTCGACCATGGTGGTGATGATGGTCACCGGGGCCGACACGTGCGCCATGGCTTCGCGGAAGTCTGTCTCGAGTTGCTCGTACACGTCGCCAAAACTAGCCCAGCCCGGGTGCCCCGGCCTCACGTGTTCGCGGGCGGCTCATCGCCTCGCTCGGTGTACATGCCGGGTGCGTCGTAGATCAGGGAGGCGCCGTCGGCGGACTCCTTCAGCTCCCTGGGGGCAATGGCATGGGCCAGGTGGTACACGCCGACGGTGACGATCGTGCCCAGGGCGATGCCGCCGAGTGTGAAGTTGCCGACGCTCAACTCCACGTTGCCAACACCGATGATGATGCCGGCGGAGGCGGGAATCAGGTTGATGGGGTTCCCGAAATCGACGTTGTTCTCCTTCCAGATCTTGGCGCCGAGCAGGCCGATCATGCCGTAGAGGACGACGGTGATGCCGCCCAGCACCGCGCTGGGTGTGGCGGAGATGACGGCGCCGAACTTGGGGGAGAACCCGAAACCGATGGCGACGATGGCGGCCACGACGTAGGCGGCCGTGGAGTAGACGCGGGTCGCCGCCATGACACCGATGTTCTCGGCGTACGTGGTGGTGGGACCTGCTCCCACGGCAGTGGCGATCATGGAGCCCACGCCGTCGGCGGCGATCGCGCGACCCATCACGGGGTCCAGGTTCTCGCCGGTCATCTCGGCTACGGCCTTGACGTGCCCGGTGTTCTCCGCGATCAGGGCGATGACCACCGGGAGCGCGATGATGATGAACGCGAAGTGGAACTGCGGCAGGTGGAGGCCGACGACGTTGTCGGTCGCCAGGTATGTCCAGTTGGCCAGATCCGTGACGGGCGGCAACCCCAGCCAATCGGCGGACGCGACGTTCGACCAGTCGACACGGAGGATGGAGGTGACGGTGCCGTCCTCGGCGACCTTCTGGAGGGGCCCGAGCACCAGGTCGAAAAGGTAGCTCAGCACGTAGCCCAGGATCAACGACAGGAAGATGGCGATCCTGCCCAGGAACCCACGCAGACCCACACTGAGGCCGATCACCACGAGCATGACGGTGAACGCGAGCCATGGGTCGACCGGCCAGTACACACCGGCCACCACGGGGGCGAGGTTGAATCCGATCAACATGACCACTGCGCCGGTGACCACGGGCGGCAATGCCTTGTGGATCACCCGGGCACCTGCGAAGTGGATGATCAGACCCACCATGAACAGCAGCAGGCCCACCACGAACAGGGCGCCGGTGAGGTCTGCAGGGTTGCCGCCGGCGTTGTAGATGGCGGTGGCCACACCCACGAAGGAGGCGCTGGAGCCGAGGTAGCTGGGCACCTTGTGCTTGACGGCGAAGAGGAAGATCAGCGTCGCGACGCCACTCATCATCACGGCAAGCTGGGGGTTGAGACCCATCAGGAGTGGGAAGACGAACGTGGCACCAAACATGGCCACGACGTGTTGTGCGCCGAGGCCGATCGTCCTGCCCCACCCGAGTCGCTCGTGGGGCATCACCACCGCTCCCGGTAGCAGTTTTCCGTCGTTGTGGAGGCTCCAGCCGGGCATGGCTTTCCTTTCGTCCGTCGAAGGCTACTGAACAGCGGCCGGGCTGTTCTACACAGGGGGCATCCGTGGGCAGTCGTACTGACCGCTATCGTTGGGGCATGGCACGAGACGTCGTGGTGATTGGTGCAACGGTGGCAGGTCTGACCGCCGCGAGACGTCTTGCCTCCGAGGGCTTCGACGTCACCGTCCTGGACCCCAGCCCCGAGGGTGTCTCCGTGGGGATCGGCCATGGCGTGGCCGCGTGTGCCCACGCCAGCACCGTCGCGAACATGGCGTCGGCCTACGGGGTCTCCTCAGCGCACGAACACGTTCGACGCAACCTCGCCGGTATGGCGGAGATCCGGCGCGTGCTCGCCGCTGGCGGCGTGGAGCACCACACGGTGCGGTTGCAGGACCATTCCCTCGGTGTGGCACTTGCCCGCGAATTGCGCGACGTCGCCACCCTCATCACCGACTCCGGTGCGCAGGTGGAGGTGCGGGAGATCAGCGCGGACCACCGCGTCGGCGCGTGGCTGTCGTCCGAGGCCATCGCCCTGGACCCCGCCTCCTATGGCGCCGCGCTGGCGTCGCAGGCGCTGACCGCTGGTGCGGTCCTGCGCTACGACACCACCGTCACGCACCTCCAGCGCCGCGACGGCGTCTCTCTCGTGTCCCACCGCGACAACGTCGCCTGGGCCCGGGACCTCGACATCACGCGCGGGACTGCGGTCGTGGACACGCTGGGGATCAGCCCGTGGGGCCGGATCGCGCAGGTCGCACCGTCGGAATGGGTGCCGGTGCTGCGGTGCCGCACGGAGAACCCCGTCACGGCAGTCACGTTGCTGGCAGGGCCGCCCGTCTGGATGATCCGTCCCGACGGCGACGAGGCCATCATCCTCGGGGTGAAGAACAGCCCGGAAACCTATCCGGGAGCGGCTGCTGAACTCAAGCGCTGGGCCGTCGCCACCCTCGGCGCGCACGACATCACCGAGACACGAATGGTGATCGATCCCAGCGACCACGGCCGGCCCGCCGTCGGTGCATCCGCGATCCCGGGTGGCTTCTACGCGCGTGGCAACGGCCGCGGCGAGCTGATGAACGGCACCGCGAGCGGTGCGTGGCTGGCGTCCCTGCTCATCGGGAGCGAGCGACGCGACGTGGCGCTGCCGCTGTCAGCGCGGATACGCGCCCAGGCCCGCTCACTGGGCCACCGGATGCTGGAGCGCTGACACCGGGCGCGCTCAGATCCAGGTGCCGAACCACATGCGCGCGAGCCATGCGGGACGTGTCATCAACTGACCTGTCAGGACCGGGTAGATGAAGGCGAAGTTCAGGATGATCAGCGCCACCGCCACGCCCACAGCCATGGCACGGGTGCGGCGCTGTGGACCGTTGGCTGGGCCGAGCACCTTGCCCATGACCATCGCCAGTGCCGTCGCCGAGAACGGGATGATCATGATGGCGTAGAAGAAGAACAGGGGCCGGCCGGCGTACTGGAACCACGGCAGCCACACCGCGGCCACGGCCAGCACGGGCACGGCGAAACGCCAATCGCGTTTGCCGAGCCAGAACCAGAGAGCGGCCACCAGTGCGAACGCGGCGAGCCACCAGAGCAACGGGGTGCCCATGGCAGAGACGACGCGCAAGCACGTGGTGCCGACCGCCTCGCAACCGTCGACACCTGGCTCGATGCCGTTCTCGGCCTCGACGCCGATGGGCCGCACCATGAACAGCCAGCCCGCGGGGTGCGCCTCGTAGGGATGGGTGGCCTGCTTCATGCCGTCGCCGGTGTGGAAGTCGTACATGGCCACGTGGTAGTGCCACAAGGATCCCAGCGCGTTGCCGAAGCGCATCACGATGGGGTCCTCAGGGTTCTCGGCGCCCCATTGACGGTCCCAGCCCCCGCTGGTGGACAGCCACTTGTACCAACTGGCGAGGTACACGGGAATGGCGACGACAACCAGCTGGATGAACGCGGCAACGCCGTCGCCCAGCAGTGACAGGAGCGACTTGTTGCCCGCCCCGGCCAGCCGTCGGGCGCCGAGATCCCAGATGACCGTGACGATGCCGAAGACGGCCACCATGTAGATGGTGTTCCACTTCACCGCCATGGAGGCCCCGAACATGACGCCGGCGACGATCCGCCATGGCCGCCACAACAGGAGCGGTCCGTAGCGACCAGCCAGGTCGAGGAGGCCGTTGGTCTTCAGGTGTCGTGCCAGTCTGGCTCGGAACCAGTCCCGGTCCGCGACCAGCGCAGAGATGGCGGCCACCGCGAAGGTCGCCTGGAAAACGTCGAGCAGGGCTATCCGGCTCATGACGAACGCGAGACCGTCGAAGGTGACGAGGATGCCGGCGATGGCCCCCACCAGGGTGGAGCGGGAGAGGCGACGTGCCATACGGATCACGAAGAACACCATGAGCGCGCCAAAGATGCAGGCGGCGATGCGCCACCCGAACGGATCCATGCCGAAGATCTGTTCGCCCCAGCCGATGAGGAGCTTGCCGAGGGGCGGATGCACGATGTAGGACGGTTCGTCCAGGACCCCCGAGAAGTCGCCCTGCAGGATCTCCGCGTTGCGGTCCTCCTGCGGATCGGGCCACTTGCGCTCGTAGCCGGACATGATCAGCGACCAGCCGTCCTTGGCGTAATAGGTCTCGTCGAACATGACCTTGCGGGGGGACCCCAGATTGATCACGCGCAGCACGAAGGCCATGGCAGTGATCCCGATGGTGACGAGCCAACCGGCTCGACGATCCCGCATGCGCGCCTCGTCGAGCG
>JAUNVL010000146.1 GCA_030537675.1 Propionibacteriaceae bacterium
TGCCGTCCTCCAGCGGGTTGGTGTCCCACCCGATCTTGCTGAGGTTGCGCTTGGTGAAGTCCGCGGTGTCGACGATGATGACGCCGTCCCTCGGGAGGTCCGCCAGGTTCGCCTTCAGCGCAGCCGGATTCATGGCCACGAGGACGTCGGGGCGATCGCCCGGTGTGACGATGTCGAAGTCCGCGAAGTGGAGCTGGAAGCTCGAGACGCCGGGAAGAGTGCCCTGTGGGGCACGGATCTCGGCGGGGAAGTTGGGGAGGGTGGCGATGTCATTGCCGAGGCTGGCGGCTTCTGCAGTGAACCGGTCACCGGTCAGTTGCATGCCGTCGCCTGAGTCGCCTGCGAAGCGAATGACAACCCGGTCAAGGGGTTGCGGTTGTGCCACGAGTGACGTCCTTCTCAAATTGGCTGTGGAGCAGTACAGAAGTATCAATCTCCATTGTAGGCGCGTCGTTGTCACAACCCAGCCGGGGCCATCCCCCGCTGGTCCCTCGGAGCGCAACCGTCTCGTAGGATCAGGGCATGCTCAGGCTGCGCGATTGGTTCGGGGACGGCTCGGTGCTCGTCCTCGACGTGCCGCTGGCCTGCTGCGCCATCGAAACGCAGGCGGCTGCGGAAGGCCTGCCGTTCGTGGATCACATCCCCGAGGACGGAACACTCGTGGTGACGCTGTCGGGCACCATCACCCACGCGGTGGTGCCGTCCATCCAGTTGCTGCTGGCAGGTCTCCCTCGCACCCCCGTCGTCCTGGCGTTCGGCGCCTGTGCCTGCGTGGGCGGCCCCTACTGGGATTCCTATTCGGTGGCCAAGGGCGCGGACAGCGTCGGCATCCCGGTGGACCGTTTCATCCCCGGATGCCCCCCGACTCCGGATGCGCTGCATTCCGTGCTCCAGGAGTTGCGCGGTGACTGACTTCGAGGACGTGGCGCCCGAGCAGTGGCGTTCCCGCGTCACCGCGGCCAGGGCGGAGGGTTTCTGTTTCCTCGCAGGCATGACGGCGGTCGACGACATCGGCGTGAGCAACCACATTCGCGTGCTGCTCATGCTCGACGATCGCACCCGCACCAGTCACTGCCGGCTGGCGACGGCGGTGGACCGCGACAATCCCGCTCTGGAGGGGATTGCGCAGGTCTTCCGCGGGGCCGCCTGGCTGCAGCGGCAGATCCACGATTTCTTCGGCGTCGAGTTCATCGGCGATGACAACCGTCCGCTGCTCAACCACCAGTCAGGTGCGCCGCTGCGGAAGGACTTCCTGCTCCAGCCACGGCTCGATGCCCGCTGGCCGGGAGCGCTCGAGCCGGGGGAGTCCGACGCGTCGCCAGGACGTCGCAGGATCGTCCCACCGGGAGTGCCCGACGTTGACGTGCTCACCGATGAGGACGCCACCGCCGCGGACATTGCACTCTCGGCTGCCGGAACCCGGGTCAGGAGGCGTCGGTGAGTGGCGCGCACGGCTCCATCGTCCTGCTGGAGGAGCTCTGCACCTCCTGCATGATCTGTGCCCGGGAGTGCCCCACGTGGTGCATCAGCCTCACCTCACACACGGAGAAGTCGTCCCCGGCGCCGGGGGCGCGTGAGCGGACGCACAACGTCCTCGACACCTTCACCATCGACTGGGCGCTGTGCATGTACTGCGGGGTCTGCATCGAGCAGTGCCCCACCGACGCACTCGCATGGCAGACCGACAGCGTCCCGGCCACGGCGCGACTGGTGGACCTGCTGCACGGCCGCGGCCGCCTGGCCCCCATCGGTGGTGACCAGTGACACGCCTTCAACGGGGGCGCAAAGCCATGGCCGACGCCTGGGGCGCCAGGGCGGTCCGTTTCGGATTCGTGGGCTCCGTCTGCATCCTCATCGGCACGCTGAGTCCGGCCTACCTCCCACAGGCCTCACCCGTCTGGACGGTGCTCAACCAACTGCGGTGGGGCGGGACCGTCTTCAAGGTGCTCGGGACCGTCTTCACCATGGTGGGGCTGGGTCTGCTCATGGAGACGTGGCTGCGCCTGCGCCCTGCACGACGGCGTGCTCTCGGCCGCCCCCAGCTGCGGCACTGGGCCGTGCTGGCGATCATCGCATCCCCGCTCCTGATCGCGCCCCCGGTCTTCTCGCACGACGCATACTCGTATGCCGCGCAGGGATGGATGTTGCACAACGGGATCAATCCCTACGAGGTGGGGCCGAGCGTGCTGCCGGGGTACTTCGCGGACCAGGTGGCATGGGTGTGGCGGGACACCACGGCCCCCTACGGTCCCCTCGCGCTGAAGATGAGCCACGCCCTGGTGGTGGTCGCCGGATTCGATCCGCTCGCCTCGACGCTCCTGATGCGCCTGCCCGCAATGGTGGGCGTCCTCCTGATCGGCTGGTGCACGCCGCGCATCGCCCGCAGCGCCGGCGTCGACCCGTCCGCGGCCAGCTGGTTCGTGATGTGCAACCCGATCCTCATCATCGACTTCGTGGGCGGCATGCACAACGACGCGCTGATGACCGGACTCATGGTGTTGGGCATCTGGCTGACGATCCAGCGGAAACAGTGGTGGTTGGGTGCTCTGGTGGTGGGGGTGGCGGCCACGATCAAGCAGCCGGCCCTCCTGGCAGCCGTCGTTCTGCCATTCCTCGTTGTCCCGCTGCCGCAGTGGCGCCCGGCGCTGGCCGTGGTGCGCTCCGCGCTCCGGGTGGCTGCGTCAGTAGCCCTCGCCGTCGGCACGTTCGCGGCGATCAGCGTGGCCACGGGTCTGGGTTTCGGCTGGATCGGCGCCATCGACGTGCCCGGAAGCGTCGCCACCGTCTCGCCGTTCACCGTGGTGGGGCACATGGTGCAGTGGGTGGTCGACCTCGCGGGCCTGGACCCATCGGGCGTGGCTGCCGTCAACGCGTCCCGCACGCTCGGTGTGGCGGTCTTCGCGGTCGGGACGGTGTGGCTGGCCATCCGTCACCTGGGCCAGCGTCCGCTGCACTTCCTGTCGTGGTCCTTCCTGCTGTTCGCCTTCTGCGCGCCGGCCCTGCACTCCTGGTACGTGCTCTGGGGTGGGGTGCTCTTCCCGATGACGAAACCGTCTCCGCGGTGGCTGCGCGTCGCCGTCGTGGTCACCGCCGTGCTGCTGAGCTATTCGGCCATGAACTTCGCGCTGCGCAACGGGTTCTGGCTGCTGGCGGTGCTGCTGATGTTCGCCGTCTGGGAGTCGATCAGGGGACACGCGTTGAAGCAACGCTGGGAACTGGTGAGTGGCAGGCGAGGGAGTTCGGTGAGCTGATGTCTCAGACCAGCCGCGACAGGTCGTAGTCCACCACGACGGGGCTGTGGTCGCTGATGCGGGAGTCGTAGTCCACCTCACGCGCCACCCGCGCCGACGTGGCCGAGCGCGCCAGCCGCGGCGACGCAAGGTGGTAGTCGATCCGCCACCCGGCATCGTTGGTGAACGCCTGGCCCCGCCACGACCACCACGAGTAGGGGCCCTCGACGCCCGGGTGGAGGTGGCGCACCACGTCGATCAGTCGACGGGAACCGACCACTGAGCTGAACCACTCCCGCTCCTCCGGCAGGAATCCTTCGGAGCGTTTGTTGGTGCGCCAGTTCTTCAGGTCCAGCGTGGTGTGCGCGACGTTGAAGTCGCCCACCACCACGAACTCGCGGCCTTCGGTGGCTGCCTCCCTGCGGGAGCTGGTCAGGAGCCGTGCCAGACCCTTCAGGAATTTCATCTTGCGGTCGTACTTGTCCTTGCCGTCCTCCTCGTACGGCCACGCGGCGCCCTTGGGGAGGTACAGCGAGGCCACTCTCACTGGCCGATCCGACAGGTCCACCTCGATGTAGCGGCCCTCATGGGAGAAGTGTGCGAGGTCGCGGTTCTGCAGGTGGATCGCTTCGACCTCGGAGAACTCGCCGTCGGTTCCGGCCAGCAACGCGGTGCCGGACAGCGTGCGGATGGCCGAGGGCACCTCGCGCGTCAGGACGGCCACCCCGTTGCGCCCGGGCAGCGTGCCGGTGTCCATGGCGGTGTGGTACCCGGCGAAGGCACTCGTCGGCAGGTCCGCAAGACGGCAGCGCACTTCCTGGAGCGCGATGGCATCGGCTTCCTCCGCATCCCAGAAATCACGGAATCCGCGACGCATGGCGGCGCGGATTCCGTTGACGTTGTGGGAGCCGAGGACGAGCGAGGAGGTCATGGTCTGCGATGGTATCCATCCCAGGTCGCTCCCCGTGCGGCCGCTGTCAGCGGTAGTTCGTGTACTGCACCGCGAAGTCGTAGTCGGCGCCCTTGATCATGTTCTGCACTTCCTGCAGGTGGTCGCGGCTCTTGCTGGAGATCCGCAGCTCATCCCCCTGGATCTGGCACTTCACGCCCTTGGGACCCTCGTCCCGCACGAGCTTGGAGATCTTCTTGGCGTTCTCCTGGGAAATTCCCTCCTGCGTGGTGGCCGTGATCTTCCACACCTTCCCGGAGACGCGCGCATCGCCGGCGTCCAGGGCCTTGAGGCTGATGCCACGGCGGACGAGCTTGGTCTGGAAGACGTCGAGGATGGCCTTCACCCGCTCCTCGGAGTTCGCCTCCATCTCGATGTTCTCCGCCGACCAACGGATCGATGAGTCGGTGTTCTTGAAGTCGAAGCGTTGACTGACTTCCTTCGCGGCCTGGTTCAGGGCGTTGTCCACCTCCTGGCGATCAACCTTGCTGACCACGTCGAACGAGTTGTCGGATGCCATGGGTTCTCCTCCTGGTGCGTGTGGCGTGTGTTCGCCCCCATTGTGCCGTGCGGGCCGGCTGCGTGACCCGCTTTGTCCTGCGGGGCAGGGCTGCGGTAGTGTTTCTCCTCGCTGGCCCAGGCCAGCACGGCAGATTGCCCGAGCGGCCAAAGGGAGCGGTCTGTAAAACCGTCGGC
>JAUNVL010000147.1 GCA_030537675.1 Propionibacteriaceae bacterium
GCCAGCAAGGACGACATGGACGGCTCACTCAGCGAGCAGGTCGATGGTGCCTGCGAAGCCCAACCGGTCGTGGAGGATCCGGCCAACTCCCAGAGCCAGGGCCACCCCAATCTGCAGCCGCTCCTCCGGCTGCTGGGGAGCTGTGGGTGATTCATGGGGAGGAGGTTGCACTCGCCTGTGGCTTTCGGAAGCCATGATGGGTCGTCTTTCTTGGACCAATGGCGCCGTTCACCAGACCCCCCACGCCCCGTTGCCGGTGTGGTTCGATGCGGGTATCTTGTACCTGAGCATTCCAGAGGGTACTTTGGTACTTCGACGAAGGGGTACTGAACACCATGGCCACTGTGACCGCACCAATCAAAGTTGACGCTGAAACTGACCGGCTCATTTCCCACGCAGCGCATTTTCTGCAGCGCTCCAAGAAGAGCGTCGTCGATGTTGCTGTTCGAGAGTATGTGGAAAACCATCGAGCAGAGATCCAGACGGCCGCCCTGGAATCCCTTCGCTTACTCGACGGCACCACGAAGAGCGCAGTGACTATGGTTTCAGGCATCAGCTCCGAAGAACTCGATGAACTTGGCGGCTTCGACGAGTGAGCGCACGATTCAGACATAGCCGGACACTCCGTTGTCGGTCCGGCTCAGTAGCCTCAGCACATGTCGAATCGTGTGCGACCCACCAAGCGCGCCCTGAATGATCTGGGGCTCGACTTTCCGCACTTGACCCTTCCACTCGACCAAGTCCCACATCGCCTGGTGCAGCATGCACAGCGTGTGCCCGATGAGGTTGACGCTGGAGGAGCGGAGCGGATACGGGATATCGACGATCGTGTCTGGTTCAAAGTGAAGTCAGGCACCTCGCGCGGAGCGGCCGGGCGCGTAAAGACGCCGGACGAGATCACCGAGGATCAAGTCGATGGTCTGCCCGCCAAGGCATGGTGGCTGGTCGCGGCGGGATCCCGTCAGGCAGATACTGCTGCCGGTGACTTCTACTCCCGGATAAGTGCCGAATGCCGACGCGCAGGCGCCGGAACGGGCCGAATTTCCACAGACGTCCTGCTGCCAACGGCCGTTGACTACCGACGGTGGATTGCTGAACGCGCCACGTTGGTGGTTGAGGCCCTCAAACACACGGTGCGTGAAGCCATCGCCCGCTCTGCCCAATGTGGCGACTTGCACGTGGCTGAGGCTCGCGGGCACCGAATCGGTGCTCTTGTTCAGTCTCGTGACGGCGACACTTACTTGGCTGTGACCGCGGAGGGATACGTGGACCACAAGATCCTTGCGATCATTTTGAGTGCCGTGCCCAACGTGGCCGTCGATGACTGGATGGCGGAGCCCGGGCCAGTGCTGGGTATCGAACCGAACCAGGGGCAGTTCGTGTTCTCGACCATGCTGCCTCCGGCTGCCCTGTCCGCCATCCTTGAAGAAATCGACGATCACTTTCTGTGAGTCCTTCGTGGCGGCTGCGACCAGCCGTCACAAGTCGTTTCGCCAGGGGCCAGTGTGGGCGTCGTTCAAGCGTCGCGAGGCCGTCCACTAGGCTGACGCTCGTTTGAAGGAAGGTTCCTCGCAGATGAGTACTGACGCTTTCGTGCCCGGAGCAGTGGTCGTCGTGCGCGACGAGGAATGGCTCGTCACTCAGACGGAGGAGACCGCCGACGGGTCAGCGCTCAGTGTGCAGGGTCTCAGCGACTTGGTCCGCGGCACCACCGCCACCTTCTTTCCCACGATCGACACCGTCACCGCGCTGGACCCCCGCGAGGCGACGGTGAGGGCCGACGACTCCGCCAGCTACGTGGATGCGGTAGCGGGAGCTTGGGCACCGCAGGACGCAGGCATGTTGGTTGCTGTAGGCTCGGTGTTGTCGAGCGTGGTGTCGGATTTTCAAATCCGCTCCACTGCGAAATCTCATATCCGCGCGACGCAGGTTGAGCGCCTCGCCATGCCTGATGTTCTCGATCCGCTAATGCCGCGGCTCCTCCTTCGCAGCCTGCGACTCAATTGCCTGACCGAAGCCTACGCCGACCTATGGGCCGAGGTCTGGGACCCTGCATTCGCTGAAGACGATTGGCTGCTCGACCCCGGCTACCCGGACGCGCCGCGCCTCGGTGATGTTGGACCTTCCTGGACCCCCGAGGTCCCGCTGCGCCGCGACATCGACCGCCGTAACGCGCTGGTGGAGATCGATGCGCTGATGGCAACGATGCTCGGCATCACTGCCGAGGAACTCTCCACCATCTACCGCACCCAGTTCGCGGTGCTCCACGGCTACGACCAGAACGTCTACATCTTCGACGCTAACGGCCGCATCGTCCCGACATCGATCTTGCAGGTCTGGCGCCGCAAAGGCGACAAGCTCGCAGAGGAGGAGCGCACCGCGACCCACCCGGCCGGGACGGTCTACACCTACGACCTCCCCTTCGCCCCCCGCGACCGTGAAGCCGACTTTCAGACTGCGATGAGCACATTGGATGCAGCTTGATCCGCAAGGGGCAGACACGTTTTCGGGCGTCGAAACGGCAGGTAATGTTTCTCGATTGTAGTCATTTTAGGCAGACGCCGTCTCTTCACAAAAATCCTCTGAATGGAGCCTATGCTTTGATGAATGCTAAACGCGTGGACGATGTCGTTCGCGAATGCCTTGAAGAGTACTGTCGAAGAGCTAAGTGTCTCCGAACAATTCATAGTAATAAAGCGGAACGCGCCACTAAGTGGCATCACGTTCATTTGGTTGTAAGCCTCGTGTTTGCCATGTTTCTCAGTATTTTGGGATTTGTGGGTCAAGCACGCCTCGAAGAAGTAGTGGGCGTGATATCAGTAGAAACGTTCTCGTGGTGGTACGCAGTGGCGGTGTTTATAGTGTTGGTGATCGCGATCCTTGGTCTAATTTTTCGCGTCGACGAACGAGCTTCCAGACATTATCGTTCAGTAGAGTCCCTCACAGAGTTCCTTCGCGATACGGAGGATGCGGTCGCTTTAAGTGCTGGAAAAGCGAGAAGTCTTGAGGTCTCAGACTTGACGCTAATTCGCACTACTTATAAGGGTCTCTTGGCCACTTTGCCGCCTAATACTGATAAGGAGCACGCCAAGGCCAAAGGAGGCGATGTTCCTAAGAGCGAAAGGAGGATTGAAAATACGCAATTTTTCGTTACGGGAGTCATGGTGGATGAAAGATCTGAGGATGCACAATTGGAATTATTTACTCAAATCATCACATCGGACCCGACTCGTATGGCTATTCTCACAGCAGTAGAAGATAGGTTGGGTGATGGTGGCTGGGTCGTCGGTGGAATAATTCGTGACCCAGTCTGGGATTATGTGCACGAGTATGATGTTGCCACTCCCGTGGAAGACGTGGATGTGGTCTTTTTCAAAACCGACGAAAGTAACCGTGAATGTGAGCATGGCATAAAGCACGATCTGCAGGAGAAAATTCCCAATCTTCGGTGGTCGGTAAAGAACGAAGCCAGAATGCATGTGCTCAACAAGAACGCGCCGTATGAATCAGTGCAAGATGCGGTAAGTAGGTTCCCTGAGACGGCAACGGCGATCGCTGTTCAGCTATCTGGAAGAACTTTGCGAGTAATGGCACCCCATGGTCTCAGGGATCTATTTGAACTCCAATTGCGGCCGAGTGGCCCATCGTGTGTAGATGCAATGCTTTCACGGATGTCCCAGAAGGACTGGCTAAAAGTCTGGCCAAATCTAGTTTTGCAGAAGCAAGAACCTGAGCGGAAGCTGTGCTATCTGCAGAAGATGTTCGGTCTAGACTAGATAGTTGTTGTGGGTCATGACGTTGTAGTCACTGGGCAGGCCAGGATGAGGGAACGGACTCTCCCCGGCAAGATGGGAGGTACTACGCCAATCATCTGCCAAGAAAGAGCCCGTTCATGCTCCACGCTAATGCCCCACTGACCCCTGAGCCTCGATCCGCCAAGCGTTGTTGGTGAGTGCTTGATTCTGAGTCTTTGACGATCGGCGGCGAGTGATTCTGTGGGTGGGCGTTGTTGTGCCGCCGGTGTGCCCGGCGTTTCCACTCTCGGTTTCCTCGGTTCGTGCCCTTGGGGCGGTTGGTCAACTGGAGGGCAGGGCTGGTGGTGCGTGGAGGGCCTCGATCAGGTTCTCCAGTTGGTACTGCCAGGGCCAGCCCCGGGGTAGATGCAGGATCCAGCGACGTGCCGTGTTCGCGACACGGCCGGCGGCGTTGACCAGGGTTCTGCGGATCGTGGCGGTGCGGGCCCTGCCCAACGTTTCGGAGGCGAGGCTGCCGGCGGCCCGGCTGAGGTTGAACGCCATCGTGGCCATCACGAGCCAGGCAGCATTGGCTAAGAAGATTCCCGAGGGGGCATGCGCCAGCGCCCCGTCCTTCAGGTCCGCGATGACCTGCTCGACCAGGGCATGGTCACGGTGACAGGCCTCGGCCTGGAGCAGCAGCATCGGATTGTTCGTGAACACAGCATGATGGCGCCAGCCCGGCAGCAACTCATCCTGATGACACGGGTTCAGGCGCTTCACGCGGCGAACGATCAGACGGGCCGTGACGTGATCCGCCTTCGGTGTGGAGGAGAAGGCTGTGAACTCGATCTCGGCGACCTCGGCATCAGAGATCCAGCGCTGCTGTTCCTGGTCGAAGATCGCGTTCGGGTACTTGATCGCCTCCCATGCGTCTTCCTTGATGGCGGCGATGGCTTTGGTCACGGCCGGGTTCATCTTCGCGG
>JAUNVL010000148.1 GCA_030537675.1 Propionibacteriaceae bacterium
ATCCCCGGTGCCTCGGTCACGAGCATCAAGGTCGAGGGCAACATGCACGAGTTCTCCACGGTCGAAGGTGTCGTCGAGGACGTCACCGAGATCATCCTGAACCTCAAGGGCATCGTGCTCTCCTCCGAGGAGGACGAGCCCGTCGTCATGTACCTGCGCAAGTCGGGTGCAGGAGCTGTCACCGCTGGTGACATCCAGCCCCCCTCGGGCGTGGAAATCCACAACCCGGAACTCCACATTGCCACGCTGAACGATGCCGGCAAGCTGGAGATGGAACTCGTGGTTGAGCGTGGGCGAGGCTATGTCTCGAGCTCGCTGAACAAGAACCCGGATGCAGAGATCGGCCGCATCCCCGTGGACTCGATCTACTCCCCGGTGCTCAAGGTCAGCTACAACGTGGAAGCCACCCGCGTTGCACAGCGCACGGACTTCGACCGTCTCATCATCGATGTCGAGACCAAGCCGTCGATGCTGCCGCGTGATGCCATGGCCTCCGCCGGACGCACCCTCGTTGAGCTGTTCGGGCTGGCCCGTGAGCTGAACGTGAACGCTGAAGGCATCGAGATCGGCCCGTCGCCCGTCGACGAGCAGATCGCCGAATCGCTGGGCCTGCCCATCGAGGACCTGGAACTGTCGGTGCGCTCCTACAACTGCCTGAAGCGCGAAGGTATCCACACGGTCGGTGAACTCGTTGCCCGCAGCGAGGAAGACCTGCTGGACATCCGCAACTTCGGCTCCAAGTCGATCCTCGAGGTGAAGGTCACCCTTCACGGCCTCGGGCTTGCGCTTCGTGACTCCGCACCGGGCTTCGACCCGATGGACGCCATCGAGCGCTACGACGAGGACAACGAAGAGGTTGAAGGCGACGAAGAC
Source organism: Propionibacteriaceae bacterium (assembly GCA_030537675.1). Classification (GTDB taxonomy): domain Bacteria; phylum Actinomycetota; class Actinomycetes; order Propionibacteriales; family Propionibacteriaceae; genus Arachnia. The sequence goes on from JAUNVL010000148.1 coordinate 874, forward strand.
TTCGCCGAGACCGAGCAGTACTGACCGCACGGGGGGCCCGCCCCCCGTGTACCCCCCGAAAAAGGACGCACGGGGGGTCCGCACCCCGTGTACCCCCCGAAAGGGACGCACGGCCGGGCAGGCCCCTTCGTGAATTCCTCCGCTGAATCTTCCTCTCCGAGCCTGGCTCGGAGCACACTGAAAGAACTTTACTGATGCCGAAGCCAACAAAGGGTCCCCGTCTGGGCGGTTCGCCCACGCACGAGCGCACCATCCTCCGCAACATGGCCGCGCAGCTGTTCCAGCACGGCCGGATCACCACCACCGAGACGAAGGCTCGCCGCGTTCAGCCGCTGGCCGAGAAGCTCATCACCAAGGCCAAGCGTGGGGATCTGCATTCCCGTCGTCTGGTTCTTCAGGCGATCACCGATCGCGATGTCGTGGACACCCTGTTCACCGAGATCGCGCCGTCGCTGGCCGATCGTGAGGGCGGCTACACCCGCATCACGAAGGTCGGACCCCGGAAGGGCGACAACGCACCGATGGCCGTGATCGAGATCATCAAGGAGTCCGTCGAGGACACCCGCACCACCCGCGCGAAGCAGGGCAAGGCGGCCGTCAAGCCGGCTGCTGCTCCTGCCAAGGACGAGGCTGTCGAGCCCGAGGCCACCGAGTCGGAGAACATCGAGGAAGCGGCTTCACCCGAGGCCGCCGCAGCCGATGAGATCGCTGACGAGGCTGTCGCCGAGGAGAAGGCCGACGAGGCCAACTGAGGCGCTCAACGCCAAAGAGTGAAGCAGGAGGGGTCCGGGAAACCGGCCCCTCCTGCTTTTTTGGTCCCTGAGCGACCGCGTCGGTGGTCGATGATGTGGTCACACGGTGTGGCGCGGTGGGTGTGCTGTAGAGTCCCGGGCGAGTACCCGCACAACCTTGCCTGGCCCATTTTTTCTTGAGGAGTCCCGCGACATGTCGCTCCGCACACTTGCCGTTGCCCTTGGCGCATCCGCCGTCCTGTTCCTGTCCGCCTGTGGTGGTGCAGCAACCCCTGGGGCATCAACCCCTGCCACCTCATCCGCCGAATCTGAAGCCCCTGCCGCGGACAAGGTGTGGGAAATCGGCATCGTCAACCTTCTCTCCCATCCCGCCCTGGATGCCGCGCAGCAGGGATTCATCGACGGTCTGGCGGACGCGGGTTACAAGGATGGGGAGAAGGTGAACCTCGAACTGCAGAACGCGCAGAACGACCAGGCGACGCTGACCGCCATCGCCAACCAGTTGACCGACAAGGATCTGGTGTTCGCCATTGCGACGCCGTCCGGTCAGGCCGTTGCGCAGGTCATCACGGACAAGCCCATCCTGTTCGCCGCGGTGACTGATCCGGTGGCTGCGGAGCTCGTGGCCAGTTGGGAGGCCCCCGGTGGCAATATCACCGGCGCGTCGGACCTCAACCCGGTGGAGGACCAGCTCAAGCTGATCCTGGAGATTGACGCGAGCGTGAAGACCGTCGGGATCGTCTATTCCTCGGGCGAGGTCAATGCCGAGGTACAGGTGGAGGCCGCTGAGAAGGCGGCTGCGGGCCTGGGACTCACCATCATGAAGGCTGCTGTCACCAACTCCTCCGAGGTGCAGCAGGCTGCGCAGTCGCTGGACGTCGATGCCTACTACATTCCCACTGACAACACCGTGGTCTCCGGCATCGAGGGGCTCATTCAGGTGGCCGAGCAGAATCAGGCCGTCGTGGTGGCCTCCGACGAGGGTTCCGTCGAGCGCGGAGCCATTGCCTCGCAGAGCGTCAACTACGACCAGCAGGGCCGCGACGCGGCCGCCATGGCTGTGCAGATCTTTGAGGGGGCCGATCCCGCGACGATGCCTGTCAAGCTGCAGGACACGTTCGACCTCACCGTCAACCCGGAAGCAGCCAAGCGCATGGGTGCGACCATTCCCGAAGACATGGCCGCGCGGGCAGTCAAGACCTTCTAGGGGTCTCAGGGCTGACGCCCTGACTCCAAGAGACACGAACGGGACAAGCACATGGTCACTGCCGCGGAACTGGGCCTGCTCTACGCCATCATGGCCGTGGGCGTGTATCTGACGTACCGGGTGCTGGACTTCCCCGACCTCACGGTGGACGGGTCCTACACCACGGGTGCAGCCATTTCCGCGGTGCTGATCGTCAATGGCGTCCCCATCTGGGTGGCCATCCTGGCCAGCGTCATCGGTGGCATGGGTGCAGGGGTGATCACCGGATTGCTGCACGTGTGGGGCAACATCAACCCCTTGCTGGCGGGCATCCTCACGCAAATCGCCCTGTACTCCGTCAACCTCCGGATCATGGCCAAGGCCAACGTGCCGTTGCTGCGTCAGACGACCGTGATGACGCCCCTGAGGGAAGCCGGACTGCTCGGCACGTGGGGGTCCGTCGCCATCTTCGCGGCGGTGGTGGCCGTCGTCGGCGCTGCCGTCTACGGCTTCCTGGGGACCAGCTTCGGCGTCGCGATCCGCGCCACCGGCGACAACGAACTCATGGCCCGCAGCCTGGGGATCAACACCGGTGTGACGAAAGTGGCGGGATTGGCCATCTCCAACGGACTCGTGGCGCTGTGCGGCTCCATCATGGCGCAGTACCAGGGCTACGCGGACATCTCCATGGGCATCGGCATCATCGTCGCGGGGCTCGCGTCGGTGATCATCGGCCAGGCCATCTTCGGCATGACCGCAGTGTGGCAGGCCGTGCTGGCCGCCATGCTGGGCTCGGTCATCTACCGGATGGTCGTGCAGGCTGCGCTCAGCGCCGGCCTTGCTCCCAACGACATGAAGCTGATCTCCGCAGTGTTGGTGGTCATCGCACTCGTGCTGCCGCAGTGGAGCGTCCTGAAGAAGATGCGCCTACGGCGCCGTCGCGTGATGGAAGCGGAGGCAGCCTGATGCTCCAACTCGAGAACATCACCAAACGATTCTTCCCGAACAGCGTCAACGAGCGCACGGCCCTGGACAAGCTGAACCTGAAGCTGGGTGAAGGTGATTTCGTCACGGTCATCGGCTCCAACGGTGCCGGAAAATCGACGCTGTTGAACGTCATCTCCGGGCGCTACACGCCGGATGACGGACAGGTCACCATCGATGGCCGCAACGTCACGAAGCAGGCCGAGCACCGTCGCGCGGCTCGCGTGGGGCGCGTGTTCCAGGACCCGATGGCGGGGACGAGCCCGCATCTGACCATCGAGGAGAATCTCGCCATCGCCTTCGGGCGCGGTGAGCGCCGGGGGTTCCGAATGGCTGTGACTGGCGCCAGACGAGACGTGTTCCGCGACGAACTCCGATCGCTGGAGCTCGGTCTTGAGGACCGCCTCAACATGCGGGTGGGAATGCTCTCCGGCGGCCAGCGCCAGGCGCTCAGTCTGCTCATGGCCACCTACGCAAAGCCGGCGATCCTGCTGCTGGACGAGCACACTGCTGCGCTCGACCCCTCGCGCGCAGAGCTGATCATCCGGCTCACGCGCGAACAGGTGGCCCGCCACAACCTCACCGCGCTGATGGTGACCCACAACATGCAGCAGGCCATCGAGCTCGGCAACCGCCTCATCATGATGCACGAGGGCCGCATCGTTCTCGACGTCGACGAGGACGCCAAGCGCAACACCACCCCCGAGCATCTGCTGGAGGAGTTCAGCAAGATCAAGGGCGCGAGCCTGTCGGACCGCACCCTGCTCGACTGAGGGGACCAATCCTTGGAAGGCCGTCTGAGGTCTCGACACATCGCTGCTCGTGCCTCGCGGCGATTACTCGACCACCTGGG
>JAUNVL010000149.1 GCA_030537675.1 Propionibacteriaceae bacterium
CCTCCTGAACAGGAGAACCGCCGCGCCAGCTGATCTGCCGGAGACCAATTTTGGAGAATGCCCTGCGGCGATGGGAACGTCCGGCTAGTCTGAGCAAGTCCTCAGAGGTCTGACAGGAGCAACGATGCGTCCCAGTCTCGTCCACGTCGTCACCGAGCAGATTCTTGATCGGATAGCGCAATCAGAATTCCCTCCCGGCTCGGTTCTACCGTCCGAGGGCGACCTGGCCAAGTTGATGGGTGCCTCAAGACCGACCTGCCGGGAGGCCGTCAGGATTCTGTGCACCCAGGAGGTGCTTCGTTCAGTCCAGGGGCGGGGAACCTTCGTCAACCCGGTTCGCAGGTGGATCTCCCTGGACGCCATCCTCCGCATGCACGATGCCAACCTTCTGGACGCCATGATCCAACTCATCGAAGTCCGCACGCTCATCGAGGTGGGTGCCGCTGAGCTGTTTGCCCCCCTGTGTCGCGAAGAACACCTCGAACTCATGGAGTCCGACCTCGAAGCGATGCGCTCCACCCACATGGCCGAGGACGTCGTGGCCTTCGTCAGTGCGGACATGGCGTTCCATCACCGCGTCCTCGAAGGCTGCGGCAACCCTTTCATCACGGCGACGTTTCGCCCCATCACCAGCGCCCTGCAGGAAGGCCGGATACAGACGTCGTCAGTGCCTGAAATCCGCACCAACGCCATCGCGGAGCACGCAAACATCATCGTTGCGCTGCGCACCGGTTCCTCCGAAAGGGCGGGTGCGGCGATGCGCAGCCATCTGGAACAGACTCGCCGCGACGCAGCGCGTCACCTGGTGCCGTTGCGAAGATCCGCCTAGCCGCCCACAACACCGAAGCGTACGAAGGAGTACAAGAACGTGAGCATTCACCCCCTGACGAAGCAAGAGCTACTCGAGGGTCACCCTCCGGCCACCTCATTGACTGCGGGAGACGTCCGCAAAGCACGCGGCAGCCACGCACACCGACTGGTCGTGCTGGACGACGACCCCACCGGCACCCAATCCGTTGGTGACCTTCCGGTCCTGACCGGGTGGACCGAGGCAGACCTCACGTGGGCGCTGGGTACCGGCGCCCCGGCCGTCTACGTCATGACCAACTCGCGCAGCCTCGCCCCGGACACCGCGGCCCAACGCAACCGAGAGGTGGCAACAAACGCACTGCGTGCAGCAGCAGGTCTCGGCCTGGATATTGACTTTGTCTCCCGCTCCGACTCGACGCTGCGCGGCCACTTCCCCTTGGAACCAGACGTACTCGCCGAGGTGCTGGCTGAGGCGGACATCAATGTGGATGGCGTCATCATCGTCCCCGCCTTCGGTGACGCAGGCCGCATCACCATTGACAGCATTCACTACGCCGGATCCGACGACGCCGGATTCGTCCCGGTGGGGGAAACCGAGTTCGCAAGAGACGCCTCCTTCGGCTACCAGGCATCTGACCTGCGCGAGTGGGTGGAGGAGAAGTCAGCCGGCAGATACCGAGCCTCGAACGTGTCCACCGTGACGATCGACGATCTCCGGGGCGACCGCGAAGCCGTGATCAACGTGCTCACCGGGCTCACGGACGGCCAGCCCGTCGTGGTGGACATCGTGGAGGAAACCGACCTGCGCGCCCTTGCCCTGGCCATCCTGGCCGCTGAGGCGAGCGGCAAGCGTTTCATCCACCGAGTGGGTCCACCTTTCGTCCGAGCACTGATCGGACAAGAGGTGCTGGAGCCGCTGAGCGCAGCCGACGTCGCGGGGATACGAGCCGGTGGTGTGGGTGAGGCTGCCGTCGGCGGGCTCATCGCCATTGGATCCCACGTCGCAATGACAACACGCCAACTGAATGTGCTGCGCGATCGTCGGCAGCCCACCGAGCTCGAGATCGACGTGCAACAGGTGCTCGGGACGAACCGGGAAGACCATCTCCAGCACCTGGTCGCACAGGCTGTGAACGCCCTGGCCGACGGCAACGTCGTCGTCCGTACCTCACGGGCACTGGTCACCGGTGAGGATGCCGCCGCATCGCTGACCATCGCTCGCACAGTTTCCGATGCGCTCGTCGAAGTGGTCCAGAAAATCCTGGCTGCCTCACCACCTCGCTTCGTGGTGGCAAAGGGCGGAATCACCTCCTCCGACGTCGCCAGCCGAGGCCTCGGAATCGCCAGGGCGATCGTCCGTGGACCGATGCTGCCCGGCATCGTCTCGCTGTGGGAGCCCAGCGACGGTCCCGCGCGCGGCATCCCGTACATCGTCTTCGCCGGCAACGTCGGCAATGACGAAGCGCTCGCCGACGTCGTCGACAAGCTCACCCTCTGACCTTCCCCCCGTCCTTTCACCATTCAAGGAGAAACTGTGTCCACCACCATCGCCGTACTCGGACTCGGAGCCATGGGACTACCCATGGCAACCCGCCTGGCCGAGAAGTTCACCGTCAAGGGCTTTGACATCAATCCCGAGCGCTCAGCACTGGCCGAAGGCTCCGGGGTCACCCCTGCCTCGTCAGCCAGGGACGCGGCCACCGGTTCGCAGGTCGTCCTGCTGGCTGTACGCAACAGCGTCCAGTTGGAGGAAGCGCTCTACGGCGCTGACGGTGTCGTCGAGGTACTCCAACCGGGCGCCATCATCCTGCTCACCTCCACCGTCGGCATCGACTCTGTCCGTGCCGTCGCAGACAAGCTGGCGGGGCATGGATTGCACCTCGTGGACGCCCCCATCTCGGGCGGACCAGTCAGAGCTGGCACGGGAGACCTGCTGATCGTCGTGGGCGCCACCGACGAGGCATTCGAAGCCGCCCAGCCGGTACTGGAACACCTGTCGTCCACCCTGGAGCGCATGGGTCCTCGACCCGGCGATGGCCAGGCGATGAAGACGGTCAACCAACTCCTCTGCGGCGTCCACATCGCTGCGGGAGCCGAGGCCATGGCACTCGCGGGCGCTCTCGGTCTGGACCAGGAAGTGGTGTTGCGCACGCTCGGAGCCGGCGCCGCTGCCTCATTCATGCTGGGTGACCGGGGGCCACGCATGCTCCAGGCCTACGACGCCGAAGGCGCCGAAGTCCGGAGCCGTCTGGACATCTTCGTCAAGGACATGGGCATCGTCGGGGACGCTGCGCGCGCCATCGGGCTCGCCACTCCGGTGGCCGCTGCCGCCGAGCAGCTGTACCTGATCGGACAGGCGAATGGCATGGGCGCTTCCGATGATTCATCCGTGATCCGGGTCGTCGCACCCAAGGGTGCGTGACGGCCGTGGGTACCGTCGCACTCCTGCTGATCGCACTCGCGGCCGTTGTCGTCCTCTTGATACTCGTGATCAAGTTCGAGCTGCCCGCCTTCGTTTCACTGCTGCTGGTCTCGATGGGTACTGCCATTGTCGCCGGCATTCCACTGATCGAGGTGGTGCCCGTCATGGTCGCCGGCATGGGCAAGGTACTGGGTTCAGTGGCCATCGTCGTCGGTCTCGGATCCATGCTCGGCCGCCTCATCGAGGTCTCGGGAGCGGCAGACAACCTCGCCCACCGCTTCACCACGGTTCTGGGCCCGAAACGAGTGATCGTTGCGCTCACCGCTGCCGCGTTCATCCTGGGAATCCCGGTGTTCTTCGACGTCGCGTTCATCATCCTTGCGCCGATCGTGTTTGCGTTCGCGAAGATCGCCAACATCCACCCCATGAAGATCGGTCTCCCCGTCGCAGCCGTTCTTCTCACCGTCCACGTCGCCGTGCCTCCCCACCCCGGCCCAGTTGCCGCCGCAGGGTTGACAGGCGCTGACGTCGGTCTGCTGACGATTTTCGGACTGCTCATTTCCGCAGTGGTGGGGGTCGTCGGTTTCTACGCCTCGAAGTTGTTCAAGGTCGACAAGATCACGCTGGGCGACTCCCCAGCATCCGAGGCACTGGAGCGGGAAGCGATCATCTCCGAAGAAGTTGCCTCAGCCGAGGCAGGTGGGGGTACCGGGAAGACGGCTGTGAAGGTCCGCGCCAACGTTCCCAGCGCCCTGACCGTCGTCCTGTTGATCCTGCTCCCCATTGTCATGATCATGATCGGCTCCACGATGATCACGGTTCTTCCGGAAGGGAGCAGCGCGCTCCCCTTCTTCTCGTTCCTTGGAGCCCCGACCACGTCACTCCTGGTGGGGGTGCTCGTCGCCTACGTGGTGATCGGGCGCAAGGCCAACTGGACGAAGAAGAAGACCGGTTCGGTCGCTGACTCTGCGCTCCCCATGGTGGCCATCATCATCTTCGTGACCGGTGCGGGTGGCGTGTTCGGCAACGTGCTGGTCGAGTCGGGCATCGGTGCGGCACTGTCTGACAGCCTCACTGCTCTCGGTCTGCCAGTGATCGTTGCGGGATTCGTCATCACAGCAGCGCTGCGTGCTGCGCAGGGTTCGGCCACCGTGGCGATTCTGACCACCGCCGGCCTTCTGTCCGAAGCCATCGCCTCAGGCGGGTACAGCCCCATCCAGGTGGCCCTCATCACACTGGCCATCGGCTTCGGTGGCCTCGGCCTGTCGCACATCAACGACTCCGGATTCTGGATCGTGACGAAGTATCTCGGGTTGTCCATCGCGGACGGCCTGAAGACGTGGACGGTTCTGACGACCATCTGTGGTGTCGCAGGGTTCCTGCTCACATGGTTGGTATTC
>JAUNVL010000150.1 GCA_030537675.1 Propionibacteriaceae bacterium
CGTGGGTTCTGACCATAATATTGGGTATGTTGAAAGAAGCACGCACCACCGGGAAGGCCCTTCGGGTCGTGCGGGAGGTGCTGTCTGGAATCGACCATGGGCAGCGTGCGGGCGTTGGTCACGCAGAGCGGGTGGAACTGATGTTGGAGGCCCGTCAGCTGGCTGAGCAGGTGCAGGGGTTGGCTGCGGTGTTGACGGCTGAGGTGGATCGGCACCAGTCGTCCATGCACGTGTTCGGAACGCCGCTGACGTCCATGCTGGCAAACGCGGAGAACCGGGACGACAAAGATGTTGCCCGTAGCGTTTTTGAGGCGCGGGACGTGGCACGCCATCCTCAGGTGTCGGACGCGTTGCTGCAGGGTCACACGTCCACTGGCCACGCCCGGGGCATCGCCAAGGGGATGGCTCAGTTGCCGGGCACTCTGGATGCCGATCAGCGGCGCGAGGCGGAGGCGGCGTTCCTGCGCCACGCGCAGACCGTGACGCCGAAGGACCTGCCCGGCAAGGCAGCCGCTGTGTTGGCGGAAGTAGCGCCCGAAGAGGTGCCGGACCCTGCGGATGTGGCCCGGGCGCTGGAGGAACAACTACGGCGCGCGCGGCAACGCCGATCGTTCCGCCACGGTGACGATGGGGATGGTTCCACGTGGTTGAGGGGCTCGCTGCCGCACCAGGACGCCGAACCGCTGCTGAAGCTGCTGGATGCCTACGTGGCGGCCGGACGACGTGCGGCGCGTGACAGCGCAGAGGGGGTTCGCTCCTTGCGTCCCGGTTCGGGAGTGCTCAGGGAACACGGGCGCTCGGGACTGGAGCTGACCCCCGAACAACGACGCGCTGACGCGCTGGTGAAACTCGTGGAGGATCACAGGGGTGCGCCACAGGTGGCGGGGGACCGGCCACGCGTCGTCGTGACGATGATGCAGGCGGATTTGCTGGCCAGGGCGGAGCAGGCGGGGCTCCTTCCTTCCGGGACGAACCTCACGGCAGGGGAACTACGGCGGCTGTGTTGCGACGCGGACCTGATGCCCGTGGTGCTGGGGACGCAGTCGGAGATCCTGGACGTCGGACAGATGCAGCGTCTGGTCACCACCGCCATCCGCAGGGCCCTTTCACTGCGCGATGGTGGGTGCATCTTCCCCAAGTGCGGTGCCGCGGACGCTGAATGCGAGGCCCATCACGTGGTTCCATGGTGGGACGGTGGGGATACAGCGCTTGGCAACATGGCTTTGCTCTGTCCGCACCATCACGCTGTGGTCGAACCCCAGAGGTTCGGGGCCTCTCTGGGACGTGACCAATGGAGCATTTGCTTCAGCCCGTCCACCCGGAAACCGGTGGTACACCCGCCGAGCCGATGGAAAGTGACACTGTCAGCCATGCGGAGGTGAGGGTGCTTGGGGGACACCGTCAGTGCGTCGGTGCCGGTCGTGAAAACCGCCGAATGGGACAACCGCAAGTCCAACCGGGTAGTCGCGACACAGATCCCGGTTGCCCGGAGCTTCTTCGGGCAGGATGGGGGACATGAGCATGTTGGAGGTCATTGCACTGCACGCCGGAGACGCAGAGCGCGCGGAGGCCGGCGGCGCCGATCGCATCGAGCTGCTGGGGACCATGGATGACGACGGTCTCTCGCCGGAGCCGGCGCTCGTGGACAAGGTGCGGCGAGCGACCTCCATCCAGATCCGCCCCATGGTGCGGCTGCGGGCAGGCTTCGGCACCGACGGCGGGGAGGCGACCCGGCTCAAGGGATTGATCTCCAGCTACCTCGACGCCGGTGCTGACGGCGTGGTCCTGGGATTCATCAACGGCCACTCCGAAGTCGATGTCGAGGTGGTGACCGAACTGGTGGGGGAGGCAGAATTTCCGTGGACTTTCCACCGCGCTGTCGACCACTGCCTGAATCTGAACAGGGCCTGGGCGACGCTGTTGACGCTGCCCCGTCTGGATCAGGTTCTGACGGCTGGCTCGGCACGCGGAGTGGAACAGGGTCTGGACGACCTGCTCACTCGCGCACGCTCGAATGAGCGCATCGCTCAGTTGGTGATGGTGGGTGGCGGATTGAAGGCCGAGCACGTTCCCTGGCTGGTGCGAGCGGGCGTCCGGGCTTTCCACATCGGCTCACCCGCGCGCCCGGGAGGGTCGTACAAGGCGTGGGTGGATTCAGATCTCGTCAGGACGTGGCGCACCCTCATCGACGACACCATCGGTCATGAACGCAGCAGGAACGTGTGAGCAGGCCATGGGGGTACCGCACAGGTGCCCGCGTCATCTGCACAGCAGGGGATGAGGTGCTGCTGCTCGCCGATTCGGACCCCGGTGTACCGGGCTCGGGCTGGTGGGTGGTGCCCGGTGGTGGAATCGACCCGGGTGAGGACCCGCGAGCGGCAGCGCTCCGGGAATTGCATGAGGAGACGGGACTGCTCGTCGGCGACGATGCCCTGATGGGGCCAGTCGCACGGCGGCTCGTGACGCACGGCTACTCGGACCGCGTGCGCGTCCAGGACGAGTGGTTCTTCCGGGTGCATGTAGCCAAGTTCGTCGCGTCTCCGGCAGCGTTGACACCAGGCGAACAGCAACGCCTCCAGGGGCATGCGTGGTTCCCGCTGGCAGCGCTGCCTCCCGATGTCTGGCCAGCGGAACTGGCCGAGGTGGCGGCGCTGGAACCGGGGCAGTTCGTTGACCTTGGTGAGATGGAGGAGTCCACCGTGGCCATCCGTGTCGACGAGGAACGGCTCTGGCGCTCCAGCGAGAGCTAGCGGCTGTTCGTGTAGGTCCTGACTGCAACAACGAGGAAGAGCACGGCAAAAATGAGTGAGATCAGCCGTGAGAGGCCCTCGTACACGTCAGGGCCCAGCAGCACCCCGAACATCATCAGGAACAACCCCAGGCCGAGGCTCCACCATCCGGTCTTGCCAGTGAGGCGCGTGGCGCGCATGGTGAGGGCGCCGGCCCCCACCAGCATCCAGGGGGCGACGGCGGGAATGGTGAGGCCGATGACCGCGCACGCCAGGGCGAGGAACACGAACCGACGTTCCGTCACCAGTTGCTGCTGCGAAAACTGGGGCCCAGTTCCTTGAGGCGGTGCTCCTTGGTAGGCAACGGGTGTCCTCATCTGCATCCCGGAGGGCGGTGCGAGCGGCGCCCCTGTGGGTGGGGCGAGTGGGGCGCCCGTGGGCGGGGGGAGATTCTCCGGTCCTGACGCGCCAACCTCTGCCATGGGGAAGGGCGTGCGTGGATCGCGGACCACGTCGTGGCCCATGGACGACGCGGCGGTGAGCAGGCCGCTGCTCACCATGAAGGGCACGGACGGGTTGCGATTCGGTGGCGGCGTGGTGCGTATCTCGCCCAGCGGGGTCACGCGCTCCATCGGTGCGAACCCTGAGGGGGTGGGCATCGCGCCCGGCGTCCTTGCAGGTTCGGGCTCGGCAAGCTCGAGTGGAGGCACCTCCGGGGTTGCGAAACCATCGGGGCGCTCGAGGGGGGCATACGCCGCGCCGTCGGTCCAGGAAGCCATGGCCCAATCCTACGGGCTTGCTCGGACGGCGGGCTGGCCGTGGTGCTCAGCGCGTGTGCTCACTTGCCTGCACCGGGCGCCCTGGGTGGGGTGAAGGCATGCGCGACGCGATATGTTCAGGTTCACAATGAGCAACGCCTGTGCGGATGCTGAGGGGGCTCAAGGACCAAGGAGTCTGTTATGGAAGTTGTGATCTGCCAGGATGAAGAGCAAGTCGGAGCGGTCGCCGCTGATCGGGTGATAGCCCAGCTGCACGGACGGCAGACGCCCGTCCTCGGCCTTGCCACGGGCAGCTCCCCACTGAACCTGTACGCCGAGCTCAAGCGTCGTGCCGCCGCCGGTGACGTGGACTTTGCCCACGCGCTGGGCTTCGCCCTCGACGAGTACGTGGGCCTCGACCCCAAGCACCCCCTCAGCTACCGCGAGACCATTCTGCGCACCGTCGTCGAGCCTCTCGGCATGAACCCTGACCGCGTGATGGTCCCCAACGGTTTCGTGGCCGATCTGGCGGCCGCTGCCGAGGAGTACGAGGAGGCCATGCGGGAAGCCGGCGGCATCGACGTGCAAATTCTCGGCATCGGCAGCAACGGACACATCGGTTTCAACGAGCCGACGTCGTCCTTCGCCTCCCGCACCCGCGTCAAGACGCTGACGCAGCAGACGCGCGATGACAACGCCAGGTTCTTCGCCGAGGATGAGACCGTGCCCACGCACTGCGTGACCCAGGGACTCGGCACCATCATGGACGCGCACAACCTGGTCATGGTGGCATCCGGTCCGGCCAAGGCGGAGATCGTCGCTGCCATGATCGAGGGACCGGTCTCCGCGATGTGCCCGGCCTCAATCCTGCAGTTCCACCGTCGCGCCTTCGTCATCATCGACGAGGCCGCCGCCGCCAACCTGCAGTACGCCGACTACTTCCGCCACGTCGCAGCCAACCAGCCAGCCTGAGCCGGTTGGGTGGGCACGGGCGTCCCACGTTAGACTGAGCGGTCTCACACCAATCAGATAGCGAGGTTCGCCGTGCCCACCGGAAAAGTGCGCTTCTTCGACGCCGACAAGGGCTTCGGGTTCATCACCAAGGA
>JAUNVL010000151.1 GCA_030537675.1 Propionibacteriaceae bacterium
GGCTCCAGCGTGTTGGCCGCGATGGCCGGCACGGGAAACCTCCTGATCCTGTCCAGGGCTGTGCAGGGCATCGGCGGATCCATGATGCTGCCGACGTCACTGTCGCTGCTCAACGCAGGCTTCCGCGACAAGGAACGGGGCATCGCCTTCGCGTTCTGGGGCGCCACGATCGGTGGCATGGCTGCCCTGGGCCCGCTGCTGGGCGGGTGGCTGACCACGTCGTTCTCCTGGCGCTGGGCCTTCGGCATCAACATCCCGCTGGGCCTGTTCGTCATCGTCGGCATGATCCTGTTCGTCTCCGAATCCAAGGACGAACATGCCAAGGCCGGTAGCGATCTGCCCGGTGCGGTACTTGCCGCGGTCGGGTTCGGCGGGCTCGTGTTCGGTCTCATCGAGGGGCGCAACTTCGGCTGGCTCACGGCAACCGGGGAGTTCAGCGCCTTTGGCTGGACGTGGCCCTGGGGTGTTTCGGCGGCTGCCGTCGCCGGCACGGTGGGTGTCGCCGCGCTCGTCAGCTTCGTGCTGGTGGAGCGTGGCCGCAACATTCGTGGCGACGTGGCCATGCTCGACCTCAGCCTTTTCAGGATCCCGTCCTTCCGCAACGGCAACATCGCCGCCGCCATTGTCAGCATGGGGGAGTTCGGCGTGATCTTCAGCCTGCCCCTGTGGCTGCAGAGCGTCTCCGGGTACACCGCCTTCCAGACCGGGTTGGCACTTTTGCCGCTCGCGGTGGGCAGCTTCGCCGCCAGCGGTGTCAGCGCCACCGTGGGGCAACGCTTCACGCCGGTGGCGCTGGTCCGGGCGGGGATCGGGCTGGAGATCATCGGTATCGCGGGGCTCGGCCTGTTGCTGCGGACCGAGAGTGGCTGGCTGACCACCAGCTCTTTGTTGTTCATCTACGGCGTGGGAGTCGGTCTCGCGACGGCGCAACTGACGGGCGTAGTGCTCGTCGACGTCCCCGTCGAGCGCAGTGGTCAGGGCTCCGGCACCCAGTCCACCTCCCGTCAGGTGGGCTCGGCGCTGGGAATCGCAGTGCTGGGCACCATCTTGTTCACCACTCTGGGTTCACGTCTCGACGATGCACTCCAGGCGATGGGACAGATGCCGGACGCGGCCCGTCTCAAGTTCGTCGATGCGGTGAAGGACTCCGCGGGTGCCATCATTCCGTCATTGGGTGCGGATCCGGCCACCGCTGCCGTGGCGGAGGCAGCGCGCGCAGCTTTCACGGAAGCGACGCGATTGGCGGCGTTGAGCGCAGCCGGGTTCCTTGTGATCGGCATGTTGGCGAGCCTGTCGCTGGGCGGACACAAGGGTGCTGAGCTCCATCCCCGCCACGCCTCCGACGCAGAGGACCCCGAGCACGACACCAGCTCTGACTCGCACCTCACGGAACCTCACCCGCAGCACGCAGCCACCGACTGACCGGACGCGCCGCGTCGACAGTGCGCCGTGCGTCTGACGCCGTCCGACTCAGTCGTGCAACGCGCCACCTCGGGTTCTTCAGTTACTTGTTCTCGCGGTGCAACCAGACCTCACTTGCCCACTGCCACGCCGCGACTGTCGCGGGGAACCCACGGGTCGTGAGCCCCATCAGGATGACCTGTTCGATTGCCTCACGGCTCAGTCCCGCATCCAGCGACTTGCGGACGTTGGAGCGCACCGCTCCCTCGGACTGAGCGCCGACCGCGATGCCGAGCTTGACCAGCCGCGATGTCTGTTCATCCAGTGGGCCCGCCTCATCGACAGCCTCCGCCACCGCGTCATGGCGCTCAACAACGTCGCCGAAACGGGAACGGAATGAGCGGTAGATCTCCGGCAGGTACTTCTCCGTGTCGTCCATGGCGGAATTGTCGCATGGGAAGTGGGTGCTGAGGCGGGACGTGTGATTGCTGCGCCAAGGCAGGATTGTCCTGAGGCCTCGCATCCGTCGTCCGACGAGCCCGCGGCGTCGGCGGCCAGCCGTTATGCAGTCCGTCCCGTACAGGTCTCAGCATCATGAAAGGGGGCGTTCGTGGCCATGAGAAGGGGCGTCCGTGGGGGTTCCGACGCGTATCCCCCGCTGAGCCAAAAACGCACGGGCGCGCCCGACCTGACGATCGCGGGAGAAGTTGTTCCACTGTGTGCCGATGTCCTCATGCTGGACGACGTCGCGGAACCGTCGAAAAGCGCCCCTGCCCTCGATGGCTTGCTGCAGACGCTCCTGGAGGCTTGCGTCTCGTTGCCGGGCGATGAAGTCTGCCATGTCCTGCCAGCCCTCGCGGGATCCGACGGACTCGACGTGCAGCCATCGCTCAGGTTCCTCTTCGACGTCGATGGCCGCCTCTCGACCCACCATTGCCACGTCCAGGAAGTCGTTTCCGAATGTCATGCCGGTGACGAGGTCAAGGAAGCCGCCGCCTGCGGTTGTATGGGCGCCCTCAAGTTCAGCACTGAGCATGCCCAAGTCCACTGGTACCACGCGCCCGGCGAGAGGTTCTCCACGTAGACATGCCACCAGGTCTTCTGAGAGTTCCTCGTCGCCTTCCCAGGCCCGCAGTATGAGGCGGTTGGCCATGGACAACGCCACGGACTCCACCTTGTCCCTTGCCTGCTTCAGGAGCGAGGGTATTTCACTTCCCAGCAGTTGCAGCGAGTCGTCGATGTCGCAGCCGATCACAGCTGCGAGGAAGCCATCCACATCGCTGGCACGAACGCTCGTGTAAACGGCGCTCAGATCCAGCCCGGTCACCAGATCCCGGTTGGGCCACGTGTGCATCCGCATCGGGTGCGGGTGGGTGGGGCGGCGTGGAGTCTGATGCTCGCCGTCGTCGTCGGACCAGCGACGTCCGTACTGGTCAGGGATGCTCCCCCAACCCCAATAGGGAAGCGGGCTTGCCGGCACGACGCCGAGTTGGTCTTCGGGGTCAATTTTGGCGACGGCGACTTCGCATCGATGGGTCCAGTCGTCGCCGAGGTCAAAGGTGAACTGGAACTCTTCACCGAGTTGGACGGTCCGGGCGACCTTGGCCGTTTCGATGTTCAAGGGAGACGCCGTGATGGGGCCGAAGGCGGAGTCAGCCAATTCCGCCCCGGTCACTTCGTCGGTGATGAGGCGGCCGTCCGCGAGCGTGAACATCGACAGGTGTGACCTGTCCCAGCGGGCGAACGCGTCGTTGATGGCGACGGCGAGATCCCAGAATGTGTGGCGCGGGCCCACGGCGAAGACACGCCCGGGGTATGGCCAGAGGTCTTCGCCTCTGCCGCCGAGCAACTCAACCGTCACTGACATCCATGTGCGCGCCATGCACCCGACACTGCCACATGGGATTGCGAGTGGCGGTGGGATCGGGAGGCTGGGTATTCACCACCACGGTCAACGTCACCGACGCCACGGTGCTGGAGTGAAAGATCTACGAGGGCTGATCAGGCGAAGTGGGCGATGGACGACCCCCGCGCTGTACCTCGTGGAGAACCTCGGTCCGGCGGAACCCGAAGCGTCGGTTCAGTGTCTGGATGGCGACGTTGGTCTGGGCGTTGAATGTGTGGAGGAAGCGTGCTTGGGGAACCATCGACTGCACGAGTGCGATGTTCTCGGCCTTCAACCATGCGGCGATGCGGTGGCCCCTGTGTGCAGAGTGCACCCAGGTGTCATCCTGCATCACATGGTGCTGGGCCTCAGCCTGGGTGAAGACCCGGCTGTATCCCACGGGCTCACCAGTGGGAGCCGATGCCACGGTGGTGAACGTGATGTAGCCCCGCCGTGCCATGCGGGCGTCCATCTCGGCCAGCTCCTGAACAGTGACCATGAACGGGTCGAAGTCCATCTCGCCGGAGGGCACATCGATGTTCATGGCGCTCTGCAGCGCGGCCATCTTCTCCTGGCGATCAGCCGGGGTGGGGCCCTGCCAGGAATGGGACGTGTAGCCCAGAACGGGAGCAGCGCTGCTGGACACCCACCCGTCCAGCGTCTCCTGGGGCGCCGGCAGATCCATCACCATGTGGTCCTCGGTGTGCACGGTGGCGAACCCCGCCTGCCGGGCGAACTCGAGGTCCCGGGAGCCGGAGTCGGCGGTGTACACCGCTGCCATCAGCGTCGTCAGCCCTGCGTTGTTGGCCTCACGGGACAGACGCTCCAGCAGCGCGGTCCCGATGCCGGAGCGGCGGTGCGCGGGTGGGACACAGACCTCGATGTTCCCCAGGTGTGCGTTCTGCTCGGGATCCCAGTCGAGCATCGCTGCGCCGAGACAGAGTCCTCCCTCGAAGACGCCGAAAGGGCGTCGTATGCTGCGGCTCTCCTTCGTCAACCGGTCCAGCACCACCGGAGCAGGGAAGATCAGCGGAGCGTGGCGACCGGCGGCGTTGCCCTCGTGATAGGCGGCGTACCAGGCTGTGAACATCTCCGGGTCCCATGCGTTGAGCGCCGTCACGTTGATCACGCCGCCCATGGAACCACACGCGGCAGCCGGGATGGGCTGGAATAGCCTCAGCCCGGAGCCTGGCGCCTCGACGCAACAGCACCGCGGGTTGCGTATCGGCCGCGACGAGAAAGCAGTTGAGTGTGGAAACAGCGCTGCTGGTTGAGTAGGTGGCCGGCGAGGGACGAGCCTGGCG
>JAUNVL010000017.1 GCA_030537675.1 Propionibacteriaceae bacterium
ATCGGGCGCTACGTGTTCCTGCCCGGGGATCCCGGCCGGTGCGAGGTGATCGCGCAGCACTTCGACAACCCCAAGTTCCTCGCCTCCCACCGTGAGCACACGACCTGGGTGGGAGAACTCGACGGCGAGCGGGTCGCGGTCACGTCGACGGGCATGGGCGGACCCAGCACGGCGATTGCTGTCGAGGAACTCATCCACGTCGGCGCTGACACGTTCATGCGTGTTGGCACGGCAGGGGCCATGCAGCCCGAGACGCAGCCGGGCGACATCGCCGTGGTCAATGCAGCGATCAGGGACGAGGGCACCGGCCTCCACTACCTCCCCATGGAGTTCCCGGCCGTCGCCGACCAGGACCTGATCAATGCGCTGGTGATCGCAGCCAAGAGTCTGGGCAAGAATTACCACGTGGGCGTGTCCCAGTCCAAGGACTCCTTCTACGGGCAGCACAGCCCGGATTCGATGCCCGTGGGACCGCTGTTGCGGGATCGCTGGGACGCCTGGGTCAAGGGCGGCTGCCTGGTCTCGGAGATGGAGTGCGCCACGCTCTTCCTCGTGGGGTCCACGCGTCGGGTCCGCACGGGTGGCGTGATGATGGTCATGGGGCACCACGACTTCTCACCAATGACGGACGAGGAGAAGGACGCCTCGCAGGTGGGCAACCTCATCCCCGTCGCCATCGAGGGAATGCGACAGGTCATCAAGGCGGACAGGGCTCGCAACGCCTGAGCCGTCTGCTGCTCAGCGGGAGAGCTCGGCCTCCATCTCGAGCACACGCGGGAACAACACGTTGTTCTCCTTGTGGATGTGCTCATGGAGGTCGAGTTCCATCTCCTCCAGGGCCGTCAGCATGGCGCGGTAGGAGTTGCATGCCCCCTCGGACACGGCGTAGCCATCGGTCAGTGTTCGGATGTGCCGGAACAGGTTTCCGACCACCTCGTGCTCGTCGCGGAGTTGCTGGATGGGCTGGGCAAGCGATCCACTCGTCGCGGGGGCACCGGACTTCTCCATGCGGCTGATGGCCGGGAAGATGATGCGTTCCTCGGTGGTCATGTGGGGGTCCAGTTCGGCCAGCGCCTGGGCGAAGGTGGTGTGGACCTCGGCGAGTTCTGGATGCTTGTCGCCGTGGGCGGCCAGCACCTTGTCCACCAATGCCTGGAGCCTCGGCATCTCCTCCCACATGTAGGCGTGGTGGGAATCGACGATGTCGTGCGCGAGCGCGGAGTTCGCGCGCCCCACGCCGGTCGTCTCTGTGGGGGCGACTCCCGGCAGGTCCAGCGCCGATGCGATCTCCGCGAGATCCAGCCCGGCCGCGCTGGTCGCCTCGGAGAGGGAGCGATGGCCGTTGCAGCAGTAGTCCAGTCCAAAACCCTCCAGGATCCGTGAGCGGCGAGGGTCAGCGGTCACGAGGTCACCCAGTGGCATGTTCACATCAACAGTCATGGACCCATGGTATCTACAGGCCGCCATGGATAAAACGTTCGTATCTCGTGGTTGTGTTCCGACGCGAGCCGGGCCGGAAGGCGCTCTCTGTCGACGGCTCGTCATCCGCACCGGCACAGGCAAGCGAGCGACTGCTAGGCTCGCTAACGGCGTAGCTCGCACTCTTCCCGGGAGAACGATGTCAGCGGAAAACCTCGAGAACGACCTTGGTCCTGTGTCGGCCGTCATTGTTCTGGCTGCCGGCGGGGGCTCCCGCATGAAGTCTTCAAAGTCGAAGTTGCTTCATGAGATCTCCGGCAAAACGATGCTCCACTATTCGGTGTCGGCCGGAGCCGCCCTCGACCCCGCGCACCTCGTGGTGGTGGTCGGCAAGTACCGCAACGAGGTCATCGAGGAACTGGGCCAGCTCTCCGCCTCCGTGACCACAGCCCTGCAGGAAGAACAGCTGGGCACCGGTCACGCCGTGCTCTGCGGCCTCGCGGAACTCGGCGACCTGACGGGTGAGGTGGTGGTCACCTACGGCGACGTGCCCCTGCTCTCGGGCGACACCCTGCGCCAACTCGTCGCAGTCCACCGCGCCAACCGCAACTGCGCCACCGTACTGACCGCACATGTCGCCGACCCCACGGGCTACGGGCGCATCGTGCGTGACGGTGAGCGAGTCGTCGGCATCATCGAGCATCGGGATGCCACCGAGGAAGAGCGCGGGATCACCGAGATCAACTCGGGCATCTACGTCTTCGACGTCGAGACGCTGCGCACCGGCCTGGCTGAACTCAGCACCGACAACGCCCAGGGCGAGCAGTACCTCACCGACGTCGTGCAGTCCGCCCACGAGCGCGGCGATCGTGTGGGTGCGCTCATCACCGATGACATCTGGCAGACCGAGGGTGTGAACGACCGGATCCAGCTGGCCCGCATCAGTGCCGAGATGAATCGTCGTCTACTCGACACGTGGATGCTCGAGGGCGTCACGATCGTCGACCCGGGATCCACGTTCATCGACGTCGACGTCGACCTTGCCCGCGACGTGGTCCTGATGCCCGGGACCATCCTGCAGGGCGCCACCACCATCGGTGAGGGCGCCATCATCGGCCCGGACACCAGCCTCATGAACGTGGAGGTGGGGGCCGGAGCAGAGGTCGTTCGGACTCACGGCTCGTTCGCCATCATCGGGGAAGGCGCCCACGTGGGGCCGTTCTCCTACCTGCGCCCGGGTACGCAACTGGGCCGCGACGGCAAGATCGGCGCGTTCGTGGAGACCAAGAACGCGGTGATCGGCGATCGTTCCAAGGTGCCCCACCTCGCGTACTGCGGGGACGCCATCCTCGACGAAGACGTCAACATCGGTGCCGGCACGATCTTCGCCAACTACGACGGCGTCCACAAATCCCCGACGCATGTGGGCAAGGGCGCCTTCGTGGGTTCCAACTCGGTGCTGGTGGCGCCGGTCGACATCGCACCGGGCGCCTTCGTGGCAGCCGGGTCAGCGGTGACAGAGGATGTCCCCGCCGGTGGCCTCGCCATCGCACGGGGCAGGCAACACACTGCCGAGGGCTGGGTGGTCAAACGCCGCCCGGGATCGAAGTCTGCCGAGGCGGCGCTGGGCCACGACGGCACGATCCACCCGGCGATCGCGGAATCGCGTTCCCAACAGAAGGACTGAGAACTTTTATGACCGACAACGCCGCGAACACCAAACACCTGATGCTCTTCGCGGGCCGTGCGTATCCCGAGCTGGCAGAAGAAGTGGCCTCGCTCATGGAAACGGAGCTCGTCCCCACCAAGTCCTTCGCGTATGCAAACTCCGAGATCTACGTCAGGTTCGAGGAATCCGTTCGTGGCTGCGACGCCTTCGTCATCCAGTCCCACACGGCTCCGGTCAACGAGTGGATCATGGAGCAGCTCATCATGGTGGACGCATTGAAGCGCGCCTCCGCCAAGCGCATCACCGTCGTGTCGCCGTTCTACCCCTACGCGCGCCAGGACAAGAAGCACCTGGGACGAGAGCCCATCTCGGCCCGCCTCATCGCCGACCTGTACAAGGCCGCCGGTGCAGACCGCATCATGTCGGTGGATCTCCACGCAGCCCAGATCCAGGGCTTCTTCGACGGCCCCGTCGACCACCTGTGGGGACTCCCGGTGCTGAGCGACTACGTCAAGGAGAAGTACGAGAGCGACGAAATGTGCGTCGTATCTCCCGACGCCGGACGCGTGCGACTCGCTGACATGTGGACCGACCAGCTCAACTGTCCGCTCGCCATCGTCCACAAGCGCCGTGATCACGACCTGGCCAACACCGTGGCAGTGCACGAGGTGGTGGGCGACGTGCAGGGCAAGACGTGCATCCTCGTCGACGACATGATCGACACGGCCGGCACCATCTCGCAGGCAGCCACCGCCCTGCGCGAGAGGGGCGCGAAGCGGGTCATCGCAGCCGCGACGCATGCCGTGTTCTCCGGCCCCGCGTCGGAGCGTCTGAACGCCTCCGACCTGGAGGAGATCATCGTCACCAACACGCTGCCCATCAAGACGCCCGAACCGATCGAGAACCTCACCGTCCTCTCCATTGCACCGTTGCTGGCCAAAGCCATCACAGCCGTGTTCACGGACGGATCCGTCACGTCATTGTTCGGCGGTCAGGCCTGACGTGGAGGCCCGGCGGCGCAACAAACTCACAATCGTCGGTGCTGGCGCGGTCGGGTCCTCCTTGGCGTACGCCGCACTGATCCGCGGTGTGGCGCGCAACATCGTGCTCTACGACGTCGACGGTGTGAAGGCGCGCGCCGAGGCACTCGACCTGGAACATGGCAGCGAGTTCACCCCGACGGCGCGGGTGGAGGGCTCCGATGACCCGGAGATCACCCGCGGTTCCGACGTCGTGGTCATCACGGCAGGGGCGAAGCAGAAGCCCGGTGAGACGCGGATGGACCTGGCCGCCTCCACGGTGGACCTGATGAAGAAGGTCATCCCCCCGATGGTGGAACGCTCACCCGATGCGCTGTTCCTGATGGTCACCAACCCCGTCGATGTCACCACGTACGCAGCCCTCAAGATCAGTGGGCTGCCCCGCAACCAGCTGTTCGGCTCCGGCACCGTGCTCGATTCCGCGCGGCTGAGGGTGCTCGTGGCTCAGCACTGCGGCGTGGCCATCGGCAACGTCCACGCCTACATCTGCGGAGAGCATGGCGACTCCGAGATCCCCCTGTGGTCCAGCGCCACCATCGGCGGGGTGCCGTTGCTGAAGTGGGAGAACCAGACTGGTCGCCTGGGGGAGTCGGTGCGCGACGACATGGCTGATCGCGTCGTCAATGCCGCCTATGAGGTGATCGCGGGCAAGGGCGCCACCAACTACGGCATCGGTGTCTCGGGCACGCGGATCATCGAGGCGATGTTCAACGACGAACACCGCGTGCTGCCGGTCTCCAGCCTGCTCGAGGGGTGGCACGGCATCTCGGACGTCTGCATGTCGGTTCCCACCATCGTGGACCGGCGCGGCGTCGGCATGAACCTGGAGTTGCCGCTGCAGGACGGCGAGCTGGGCTGCATGCACGACTCGGCGCAGATCATCCGCTCGACGCTGCGCAACCTCGGCTTCTAGCCGGGGCATGTGACGGAAAAGTCCGGCTACTTTGGCTGGACGGGGCGCAGGTAGGCCTTTTCGCGATCTGGCAGGCGTTCTACGTCAACAACGGCGTTCTTCGGGGTTCACCCGGGGCCAGTGACACCAGGGTGTGATGCTCGCGCCCGGCGCCGGGACCCCTGGGCCGATCCGTGGCGCCCGTCGCTTTCCTACGCTGGGGGCGTCGACGAAAGGCATCACATGTCCCAGCTCCCGCACCAGGCATCCCCGGTGGCACCCGCCTGCGGAACCGAACATCTGAGCAAGGTGTACGGCCTGGGCTCCGACAGTCAGGTGGTGGCGCTGGATGACGTCTCGGTGACGATGGCCCCGGGGTCCTTCACCGCCATCATGGGACCCTCCGGCTCCGGCAAGTCGACGCTGATGCACTGCATGGCAGGGCTGGACCGGGCCACCTCCGGCAACGCATGGATGGGGGAGGCGAACCTCTCGCAGCTTCCGGAGAAGCAGGTTACGCGCATCCGCCGCGACAAGGTGGGATTCGTGTTCCAGTCGTTCAACCTGCTGCCGACGCTCACCGCGCGCCAGAACATCGTCCTGCCACTCGACCTCGCCGGTCGGAAGGTGGATCGTGATCACTTCGCGGCCGTCGTCGAATCCCTGTCGCTCGGCGACAGGCTCACGCACCGTCCCAGCCAACTCTCCGGTGGCCAGCAGCAACGCGTCGCCATCGCCCGGGCGCTGATGACCCGGCCGCAGGTGGTGTTCGCCGATGAGCCCACCGGGGCACTGGACTCCAGGACGGGCACGGCGCTCCTGGAGTACTTGCGACGGTGCAGCACCGAGCAGGGGCAGACCATCATCATGGTCACCCATGACCCGAAGGCCGCCGCCTACGCAGACCGGGCGCTGGTGCTGCTGGACGGACGCATCGTCGACGACGTGACCGGCCCCACCGCAGAAAGCATGCTCACCACCTTCGGACGGTTGGGCGCCTGATGCTCCGCGACGCCACCAACGAGATCCGGCTCCATCCCGGCCGATTCGTGGCCACCCTGCTGGCCATCGCCATCAGCGTGGCTTTCATCGCCGCCATCTCGACGCTCGTCAGCACCGAACAGCGCTCGATGGCGCGCTTCACCCAGCTCCCCATCTCCAAGGCCGACGTCGTCGTCGAAGGCGACTTCGAGGACTACACCGCCGTCACGAAGGCGCTGCGTGGAGTGGAGGGCGTGACCGCGGCCGACTCCGCCACCAACGCAATCACGATGCTCACCAATGAGGACAAGACGGTGTTCGTCACCTTCGTGGGCGTCCCACTCGAGGAGTTCAGGTGGGCGAGCATCGCCGAGGGTCGCTGGCCCACTGACGACGACGAGCTGGCGCTGTCCGCCGACGGCCTCAGCAAGCTGGGGCTCTCCGTGGGGGACTCGGTGCTGGTGGAGGGTGCCGGGGAGCGTGCCACCATCGTCGGCAGGACAACCGATCCCAAGGCGTGGTTCGGCGTCACGGGCTACGTCGCCCCGCCCGGGGACTCGATGAATACCGGCGGCCCCTGGGTGGTGCGGACCGACGGCGACCCCGCCGCCCTGCTCCCGGCGATCAGGGATGCGCTGCCACCCCCATTTCCCGACAGCGAGCTCAAGGTCAGCACCGGCGACGACGCACGCGCGGCAGCCCTGAACGATCTGACCGGCGACTTCGACGTCTTCCGTACCCTGCTCCTGGGGTTCGCCGGCGTCGCGCTGGTGGTGGGCATCATCACGATTTCCAACACCTTCACCATCCTCGTGGCGCAGCGGCGCCGACAGATCGGCCTGCTGCGCGCCGTCGGCGCGTCGACGGGGCAGGTCCGAGGACGCCTGGTGTGGGAGGCGCTGCTGCTCGGCATCCTCGGTTCCCTGATCGGCATTGCCGCGGGCATCGGGGTGGCCGCGGCGGGAGCCACGTTCACCGGCTCGATGTTCTGGGGCCTGGTGGTGCGCCCCGGTGAACTCCTCGCAGCGCTCGGCGTGGGTGTCCTCGCCACGCTCTTGTCCGTCGTCGGGCCCTCCCTGGTGGCCACCAGGGTGTCGCCCGTCGAAGCGCTGCAGTCGGTGCCGACGGCAACGCGCGCACGACGGCTTTCGACCACCCGCGCCATCATCTGCGGACTGTTCCTCGTGGGCGGCATCGCCCTCGTCGTCGTCAGCCGCACCAGCCCCGACTGGGCACTTGTCTGGGCGATGGGTGCGGGGTTCCTGCTCAGCGTCGCCATCCTCGGGGCTGCCCCATTCTACATCCCACCGCTTCTGCGGTTGCTGGGAAGGGTCTTCGGATTCACGGGACCCACCACACGGTTGGCCGCCACGAACGCAGCCCGCAACCCGCAGCGTGCGGCAGCCACCGCGGTGGCACTCATGCTCGCCGTGGGTCTCGTGGTGACCCTGCAGGTGGCGGTCTCCACGGTGCGGACCTCGGGGGTGGAGGCCATCAACCAGCGATACCCCATCGACCTCACGCTGACGGCCTACGACGGTGCGCTCCCGGAGACACTGTCGGGCCAGGTACTCGGCTTCGACGGCGTCTCGGATGCGGTGGAGGTGTCCAGCAAGACGGCGGACATCAATGACTACCCCACCTGGTCCATCCGCAACGTCAACCCGGCGCGCGAGCAACTCGGACTGCCCGCTGATCTGGCCGCACCCGAGGGCACCATCATTCTTGGCGACTACACCTTCCCCGCAACACTGGAGCTGCCGGGAGTCTCCGGCCCTGTCACGCTGAAGGTGAAGACGTCGCAGAAACTGGACTGGGGCGTGGCGGCGGTCTCGGAGGACACCTTCGCGCAGCTGGCCGGTGAACCACGGGTGAGCGAGTTGTGGGTGAAACTCGTGGACCGCACCTCGGCCACCGCCCTCAACCAGGTGGTCGGCGCAGCCGAGGCAGCCGGCGACGTGTCGGTGGAGGGCAGCGCCATCTTCGCGGGCATTCTGCAACAGGTGCTGAACGTGGTCCTCATCGTCCTGACGGCATTGCTGGGAGTGGCCGTGGTGATTGCGCTCGTGGGTGTGGGCAACACGCTGGGCCTCTCCGTGATCGAGCGGCAGCGCGAATCCGCCCTGCTGCGGGCGCTCGGCATGCAGCGCTCCAGCCTGCGTGTGATGCTGCTGGTGGAGGCGCTCATGCTGGCGCTCGTCGGGACCGTGGTCGGCATCCTCGCGGGGGCGTTCTTCGGATGGCTGGGAGTCAGCTCAGCCATGTTGATGATGCCGCCGGAGTCGCGCTCGGAACTGATCTTCAGCGTCGACGGGGGCCTCACGGCGCTACTGGTCGTGGTCTGCCTCGCCGCTGCCTGCCTCGCATCAGTCCTGCCCGGCCGGCGCGCCGCCAACGCCACCCCCACGGAAGCGTTGGCCGTTGAATGAGGAGTCTCGTTTCCGTGTTCTTGGCCTTTGCAGGGCTGGGCTCGGTGCTCCTCGCGGCCATCCATCTGCTGCTCCCGTCGAGCGGTCTCAATGAGGCGCTTTCAACGGTGCCGGTCATCGCGCAGGGCCTCGCGTTTCCTCTTCCCGGAGGGCTCGCATTGGTGCTGATGGGGATGGTGGTGCTGCTGACGGTGGTCCTTCGTCCCCGACGCCAAGGCGCTCTGAGCCGACGGCCGGCACTCGTCACGGCCACGTGTGTTGCCCTGTCCGGAGTCCTCCTCGCCCTGTCTGCCACCGGAGTGGGGCTCCCCAGCCCGCGTGGGAACACTGAGGTCGACGCCAACGCCAGCTTGGTGATGGTGAGCTGGAATGCCCTGGATCACTTCGACGCTGAGTCGGCAGAACAGATCTTCGGAGGACTCGCAGCGGATGTCGCGGTGCTGCCCGAACTGGAGAACCGCGACGGTGGTGCGGGTGCCCACCGCATCCAGGAGGCGCTGGCGGGGGGCGGGTTGGACCCGACGGAGTACGACATCTTCGAGTCGCCACCGACGGGGACCCACATCGCGCCGCTGGCGGTCATCGTCCGCAGGGGGTTTGGCATCTACGCATCCGTGGCCGTGGAACAGGTCACCTTTGGGACCGTGCATCTCGTGCCGCCGGCCGGATCGGGACTGCCTGAGATCGTCGCCCTCCACACTGCACCGCCGGTTCCGCGGTGGATGGCGGCGTGGGAGGCCGATCTCACGAGAGTTCGCGACCTCGCGCAGAACGCCGGTGGGAATTCCATCATCGCCGGTGACCTGAACGCCACGCTGCGCCACGGAGCCATGGGTGGCATCACCAGCCACGCGGATGTTCTCACCTCTGCCCCGGCGGTTGAGAGAGGTACCTGGCCAGCCACTGCACCGCCTGTCCTTCGATCCAGCATCGACCACGTGCTCATACCGACGAGTGCATTCGCGGTGGGTGACGCGGGCGTCCTCGACATCACCGGGTCGGACCACGCCGCTGTGGTGACAAGGATCTTCTTTCGTCCCTGAACCAGCGAGCCACCGAGGCGAAAGGCGAGATGCGGTGCCCATCACGCCGCTCCCTTTAGGATGGTGGGGTGTCAGCCCCGAGGATCACCGACGCCTCTCTCAGGACGTTCGTCCTGAGACTGGGCGACAAGCACCCACCCATTGCACTGGGCTCCGCTGACCGGCGGATCAACGATGCCGACGCCGTGAAGCAGCGCTTCGCCGGAACCATCGACTACCTCGCGCGGGTGGAACTCGAGGTGGACCGCAACGTCCTGGAGTTGCTGACCCTGCTGCCGAGCGTCAGCGACGTGGACAGGCTCTTCTACCAGGACGTCTGGTACGACCAGGAAATGGCGCACGGGTACCTCCTGGACCAGCTCCAGGTGGATCTCGGGATGGAGCCCGCAGACCCCTTCATGACGATCCCGCTGCGCATGAAGCTGCTGGGTGCACTGGCGCACTGGGAGCCCATCCACGACATCTCGCGGATGCTGTACTACCTGACCGGTGCCTCCACGGAGCGCCAGGCCGTGGTGGCCTACAGCATCCTGATCCGTGAGCTGAAACTGATGGGCGAGGACGCCATCGCCGAGACGATCATCCATCCCATCAAGCAGCAGGAACCCGGCCACTACACCTTCTACAAGATGTCCGCCGAGAAGATGATGCAGGACAACCAGCTGCAACCCTGGCAGTTGTTCGTGACCAGGCTGCTGAGGTCACAGGCCTTCACACTCGTGGGCGTCGACTATGTGAAGAAGTACCAGCAGGACCTGGGAGGCGTGCTCACGGAACTGGGCATGGACCTGGAGATGGAGGTCTACGCCAAGGAGATTGGACGGTTGGAGGCGAAGCTGCTCTGGGCCAAGGACAAGGGCATGGAGTTCCCGCCGTACTTCCTGGCGTCGCTGCAGGAATCGGTGGAGATGTATCGCGGACAGGGGAACTTCGATGCGCCCGTCAACAATCGCTTCATGATCTGAGTTGACCCTGACGCCACGTCAGGCCGTAGCGTCGAGTGCATGAACACCACACACTCGCTCGTCACCCAGTTCGCCACGTGCATCACCCATCCGGAGCGCGACGTGCGCCTGCGCGCGGCCATGGACGCAGGCACCCTCCATGATCCGCAGGTCACCGACATCCTGGTGTCCCGGCTCGGGGTGGAGGAAGATTCCCGCGTGCGCGAAATACTGACGTGGGCACTCGTGCAGCACGGCGATGCCGCTGTACCCGCCGTGCTCGCGCTGCTGGGCTCCGAGAACCCCCTGGAACGACGCCAGGCTGCCCACGTGCTGTCCAAGATCGGTGACCCGTCCCATGTCCCGTATCTGCTGCCGGTGGTGGCGGATGAGGATGCCGACGTCGCCATCAAGGCCTACCGCGCGGCTGCGAGCACCGGGAGTCTCGAAGTGGTGCAGCCGTTGGTCGCCCGCCTCGGCGACGGCGACGCCGGGCAGCGCGATGCGCTCAGCAACGCCATGCAGCAGTTGGGTGAGCTCGGCGTCGACGCACTGATGGCGGCCCTGAGTGACAGCGACTCCGCAGTCCGGCTCCATGCAGCGGAGGCGATCGCCCAGGTCGGGGAGGACGCCGAGCCAGCCGCTGGTGCACTGGCTATCCGCGTCGACGACGAGGATCCGGAGGTGGCACTGGCCGCCGTGATGGCGTTGGGCGCCATCGGCGGCGACGCTGCGGCGGCAGCACTGTCCGATGTCATCACGTCGGGGCGCCAGCCGCTCGCTGCGGTGGCCCGACGGCTCGTCAGCGCCGCGGCGTAGTACGTCCGTCGCGGATCAGCCGCGCGGCAATGTGGCGCAGGCGGTCGTCGGAGGAGCTCCTTGCTCCTTCGATGGCCGCCGTTGCTGCGTCTCCGGGCAGCTGTCCCAGGGCGACGATCGCCTCGAAACGGACGCACGAGTCCGGGTCCCGAAGCAGCGGCGCCAGAGGTGCAGCGGCGGAGGGTGCCCCGATGAGTCCGAGCGCCTCTGCGGCGCCCGCCCGGACGCGGGGTGAGACGCCGTGCAGCAGCGGGACCAGCAGGTCCACCACGCCATCACCAGCATGCTCCAGCGCGGCCACCACCGCAGCATCCACATCGTCGGGGCCCTGACCCAGTGCCGCAACCAGTGCACGCTGGGCCGCCGGACCGCCGAAGCGGCCCAGGACCTGTGCTGCCTTGGCGGCCACGACGGGGGAGTCGTCCTCCAGGAGCTGCGCCACGATGGGTACCACCGAAATGTCACCCACCTTCGACAGGGCATGGGCCGCCTGTGCCCGCACCACGGGATCCGGGTGGGTGAGCAGAGGTACCAGCGCATCCCTCGCCGCCTCGCCGTGCCGGGCGACGGCCCAGGTCAGAACCTCACGCACTCCTGGTTCAGGGTCGCTGACCAACTGCTCCACCAAATTCTCCAGCGGCACGCCCGACGTGACATCCAGCGCAGCCCGGAACCGAACGTGTGGTTGGGGATGACGAAGACTTTGTGCCTGCGCCACCGCGGACAGCACCTCGCGCCACCCCGCCTCGGCGGGACCTCGCAGGGCGCGCAACGTGCGCAGGAGCCGTTGCTCGGCGACGATCCGCTCCTCCACCTCGGTGATGTGGTCCTCGAGTACTTCACGTGCGTCGAAATCCTTGGCACTCAGTGCCGCGGCCACCTCATCCAGGCTCAGGCCGAGCGACTTCAGGTGCTGGATCTGCAACAGTCGCCGCAGGTCCGCGGGGGAATAGAGCCGGTAGTCGCTGGCGGAGCGGCCGCTGGCCACCAACAGCCCACGCTGGTCCCAGTGGTGCAGCGTCCGCACGGACAGGCCGGCGTGTTTCGCCACCTCACCGACGGTCAACCATGGCTCCTCGACGCCTGTCTGCATTGCGCAACCGTAGCGACCGTGGGGTAAGATCGCAGGGCTGCCTGGCGAGGGACCGAGTGAGTCCGTTATCGACGAGCCTTCTCCTGCCGGCGCGCCAACGACTGACATACCCAGGAGACACAGTGGCTGAATTCAAGCTGACAGCAACCCCCCGAGACGAGTTCGGCAAGGGCGCATCGCGTCGCCTCCGCCGTGCAGGCCAGATCCCCGCCGTCCTCTACGGCCACGGCACGGACCCCCAGCACATCGCGCTGCCGTCCCACGAGACGTTCCTCCTGCTCCGGCAGTCGAACGTGCTCCTCCAGATCACGGTGGAGGGCACGAAGAAGGCCATCACCGCACTGCCCAAGCAGGTGCAGCGTGACCCCATCAACTCCGCCATCGAGCACATCGACCTCCTCATCGTGAAGAAGGGTGAGAAGGTCAGCGTCGAGGTGCCGCTGCACGTCGTCGGCGAGGCCGAGCGTGGCGCGCTCGTCAACGTGGACCTCACCTCCCTGCTGGTTCTGGCCCCCGCCACGGACATTCCGAACTTCATCGAGGTCTCCATCGAGGGACTGGTTGTTGGCGATCAGATCCTCGCCGGTGACGTCGCACTCCCCGAGGGCGTTGTCTCGGAGCAGGATCCCGAGGCCATGGTCCTCAACGTCGCGCCGATGCCGACCGCTGAGCCCGAGTCCACCGTGGACGACGAGACTGCGGAAGCGGAAGAGGGCGACGAGGACTCCGAAGACGACGAGTGACGTCTGGAACCCATCTCGTGGTCGGGCTCGGGAATCCGGGCCCGACCTACGCGTTCACCCGGCACAACGTCGGGTTCTGGGCGGTCGACGATCTCGCCGACCGCCACGGTGCCCGATTCTCCTCAGCCTCCCGACATCGCGCCGAGGTGACCACCGTCACCCTGGCGCCCGCACCGGGGGTCGACGCCATCAAGCTCATCCTCATGCGGCCCACCACCTACATGAACGAGTCCGGACGCGCAGTCCAGGCGGTGGCGGCGTTCCACAAGATCGCCCCGGCGCAGATCATTGCCATCCATGACGAACTGGATCTCGACGCTGGACGCCTCCGCGTGAAGTTCGGCGGAGGGGACAACGGGCACAACGGACTGAAATCCATGCGCGCGCATCTTGGTACCGGCGATTTCAGTCGCGTCCGCGTGGGCGTCGGACGCCCCCCGGGCAGGCAGGCCGCCGCAGACTGGGTGCTCGCCAAGCTCCGGCCCAGCGACGCCGATGCCATGCGCGTCGACGCTGCCATCGCGGCCGACGCCGTCGAGAGCTTGGTGCGCCAAGGCCTCGAGGCCACGCAGAACCGCTACAACAGCTGATCAGAAACACCTGCCGGGCATCTGGATAAGCGTCACTTTGCGGCGGGCGGGTAAGTTGTTCTGAGTGAAGTTTCCCGGCCTCGTCAGCGCACTCGAATCAGACCCCGCGATCCAGGCCACCGCCTCCGACGCCCGCTCAACGGGCGTCAACGCGCTCGACGTCACCGTCGTTCCTGCCTTCTTCCCCGTCGCAGCTGCCATGGTGGCCGCTGAATCCGGGCGGACGGTATTGCTCGTGACGTCCACCTATCGCGAGGCGGAACAGCTCACCGGCGAGATGGAGAGCCTGCTGGGCGAGGAGGCCGTCTGTTACTACCCGGCATGGGAAACGTTGCCGCACGAGCGGCTCTCACCACGCCCCGACACCGTTGGCCGACGACTCTCGGTGCTCCGGCGCCTCCGCGGCGACGCCTCACAGGTCCCCCAGGTGGTCGTTGCCCCTGTGCGATCCGTACTGCAGCCCCAAGTGCGAGGACTTTCGGCGATGCAGCCCGTCACCGTGACGGCGGGCCAGGAGTACGAGCTCTCGGCCTTGCTCTCGGACCTCGTCGGGGCCGCCTACAACCGCGTGGACCTCGTGGAGCGTCGTGGCGAGTTCGCGGTGCGCGGCGGCATCGTCGACGTGTTCGCGCCCACCATGGAGCATCCCGTCCGGATCGATTTCTTCGGCGACGAGGTGGAGGAGATCCGTCCGTTCTCGGTGGCCGACCAGCGATCCACCGGTGAGACGCTGCCAATGATGACCGCCTCGCCGTGCCGCGAACTGCTGCTGACCGACGAGGTGAGGAGTCGCGCCCGGAAGCTGATGATGCAGCACCCCGAGCTCTCCGACATGCTCGCCCGCATCGCCGAGGGGCATGCCATCGAGGGCATGGAGGCACTGATCCCCGCGCTGGTGGATGGCCTCGAACTCCTCGTCGACGTCCTGCCGGAGCACTCCATCATCCTCACCACCTCACCAGAACTGGTGCGCACCCGAGCCGCCGAACTGGTGGCGACGAGCCAGGAATTCCTGGAGGCGAGCTGGGCTGCCGCCGCTGGGGGAGGACAGTCGCCCATCGACCTGGGCGCCTCCACCTACTGGAGCCTCGCCGATGTCCGCAACCACGCGTTGGACCACGGCCACAAATGGTGGAGCCTGTCGCCGTTCGCCTCCGGCGATGAGGATGAGCCATACGATGCCTCCTCCGTCCACTCCCGGACACTGCGGGTCACACACCCCGAGGGCTTCAAGGGCGACTACGACGCAGCGCTCACCCACATCCGGACCTTCGTGAACGACGGCTGGCGAGTGCTGATCGGCGTCGAGGGCCGCGGCCTGGCCAACCGGATGGTGGAACTCCTCTCGGAGAACGGGCTCACGGGCGAGGTCACCGCCCTCGTCGACGAGCCCCGCCCCGGCGTGGTGGGCATCGTCCTGGGCTGCTTCAGCCAGGGCTGGCGGGCCGAATCCAGCCGCATCGAGTTCATCACCGCCACCGAGCTCTCGGGCCAGCAGGCCACCGATCGCAGCCAGCAGAAACTACCCAGCCGCCGCCGTAACACCATCGAACCGCTGGAGCTCAAGGCCGGTGACCCCGTGGTCCACGAGATCCATGGCGTGGGGCGTTTCGTGGAGATGA
This sequence comes from Propionibacteriaceae bacterium, assembly GCA_030537675.1. Taxonomy (GTDB): domain Bacteria; phylum Actinomycetota; class Actinomycetes; order Propionibacteriales; family Propionibacteriaceae; genus Arachnia. The sequence continues at coordinate 15,285 of JAUNVL010000017.1, forward strand.
TGCAGCGTACGGTCCAGGGCGCGGTCCGCGACTACCTCGTGCTGGAATACGCGCCCAGCAAGCGCGGGCACCCCGGCGACCAGCTGTTCGTGCCCATGGACCAGCTGGACCAGCTGACGCGCTACGTCGGATCCGAGTCCCCGGCGCTGGACAAGATGGGTGGCGCCGAGTGGAACAAGCGCAAGACGAGGGCACGCAAGGCAGTCCGTGAGATCTCTGCGGAGCTCATCAAGCTGTACGCCGCCCGGCAGGCCACCAAAGGACATGCCTTCAGCCCCGACACGCCCTGGCAGCAGGAACTCGAGGACGCGTTCAGCTACGTCGAGACCCCGGACCAGTTGAGTGCCATCAGCGAAGTGAAGGCGGACATGGAGAAGCTCGTTCCCATGGACCGCCTGATCTGCGGGGACGTGGGATACGGCAAGACCGAGATCGCCGTGCGCGCAGCGTTCAAGGCCGTCCAGGACGGCAAGCAGGTGGCTGTACTCGTCCCCACCACGCTGCTCGTCACGCAGCACTACGCCACGTTCGCCTCACGTTTCGCCGGGTTCCCCGTGCACCTTGCCCAGCTCTCGCGCTTCCAGAGCGACGCCGAGGCCAAGGCCGTGATCGAGGGCCTGGCCACGGGCCGGGTGGACGTCGTCATCGGCACCCACCGCCTGCTCAGCAAGCAGACCCAGTTCAAGGACCTCGGCCTGGTGATCGTCGACGAGGAGCAACGGTTCGGCGTGGAGCACAAGGAGCGGCTGAAGGAACTCCGGGTGAACGTCGACGTGCTGTCCATGAGCGCCACCCCCATCCCGCGCACGCTGGAGACGGCCATCACGGGCATTCGGGAGATGAGCGTCATCGCCACGCCGCCCGAGGAACGCCACCCGGTGCTGACGTTCGCCGGCCCCTACGACACGGCCCAGGTCAAAGCCGCCATCCGCCGTGAACTCGCGCGGGAGGGACAGGTGTTCGTTGTCCACAACAGGGTCAACACCATCGAGAAGTCGGCTGCGCAGCTCCGGGACCTGGTGCCCGAGGCTCGCATCGTCACGGCGCACGGCCAGATGGCGGAGGCCCGGCTCGAGGCCGTCATGCAGGACTTCTTCGAGCGCCGCGCCGACGTGCTCGTGTGCACCACGATCGTCGAGGCCGGCATCGACATCTCCACCGCCAACACCCTCATCATCGAACGCTCGGACCAGCTCGGTCTCTCCCAGCTCCACCAGCTGCGGGGACGCGTGGGCCGCTCACGCGAGCGTGGCTACGCCTACCTCCTGTACCCGCCGGACAAGCCACTGACCGAGGCCTCGCACGAGCGTCTCGCCACCATGGCCTCGCACACCGATCTCGGTGCGGGCATGTCCATTGCCATGAAGGACCTCGAGTTGCGTGGCGCGGGCAATCTGCTGGGTGGTGAGCAGTCCGGCCACATTGCCGACGTGGGCTTCGACATGTACCTGCGACTGGTGGGAGAGGCGGTCGCCAACTTCCGCGGCGAGGACACCACCCCAGAACCCACCATGCGCATCGAACTGCCCATCGAGGCCCACCTGCCGTCGGACTACATCACCTCCGAGCGGCTACGGCTGCAGATGTACAAGCAGATCGCCGAGATTCGCGACGACGCCGACATCGACGCGGCGCGTGCCGAACTGGTGGACCGCTACGGCGAGCCACCCTCGCCCGTGGAGGACCTCCTGTCCGTGGCACACCTGCGCAACCTCTGCCGTGAACACGGCATCGAGGAAATCGTCGCCCAGGGCAAGAACGTGCGGCTCGCGCCCGTGAACCTGCCCGAGTCGCGGCAGATGCGATTGAAGCGGCTCTACCCCGGAGCTGCAGTGAAAGAGGTCACGGAACTGATCCTCGTACCGAAGCCCGACGGCGACCCCTTGGGCTGGGCCACGACCCTGGTGGAGCAGGTGTTCAGCTGAGCGTTGTAGGATCAGCCTCGCGTCGAAGTGGAAGAAGGATTTCGCATGAAGCTCGCCCGTCTCGTCCCCCTGGTTCTGGTTGCCCTCGTGGGTTGCAGCCCCAGCCCGACGACCGCAGCGCAGGTGGGGGATGTCTCCATCTCCCAACAGCGTGTGATGAACCTGATGGAGACCTGCCCGAATGTCCAGGGGAACGAGGTCACCGACGCGGTGGCACTCACGTTCCTCGTGCGCACCGAACTGATCCGGGGAGTGGGTGCCAAGAACGGCATCGAGCTGACCGACCAGCAGATGCGCGACTTCGTGAAGCAGGAGGAGGGTGCCAGCGAGTTCCTCGCCGCGCAACCCGAGTGCATCGACATCCTGCTGCCACAGGCGGCATCGCTCCTGTTGAGCGAAAAGGTGCCGGCTGAAGAGGCCGGGGCACAGCTCAACGCCATCAAGGTGGTCGTGAACCCCCGACACTTCGGATGGGACGCGGACCAGGCCGTCGTCGTCGAGGAATCCGGTTCCGTCTCTGTTCCCGACACCCTGGGGTGAACGACACGGACGCGTCCTTTGAACTCGAACGCCTCCGTGGGGTGATGGCAGAACTCAGGAAGAGCTGCCCGTGGGATGCCAAGCAGACACATGCGTCCCTGCTGACCCACCTCGTCGAGGAGACCTGTGAAGTGGTCGACGCGGTGGAGACGGGTGACGACGCTGACCTCTGCGAAGAACTGGGAGACCTGTTGCTGCAGGTCTACTTCCACGCACGGATCGCCGAGGACGACGATCGCTTCACACTGGACGATGTGGCACGGGGCATCAGCGACAAGCTCGTGCGCCGCCATCCGCACGTCTTCGCGGGCGAGGACGCTCCGCAGGACATCCGCCACAGCTGGGAGGCGCAGAAGCGTCTGGAAAAGGGACGCTCGTCGGCTCTGGAGGGCATCGCGGAGTCCATGAGCTCCGTGGCTCGGGCGCAGAAGGTGATTTCACGCACCCGCTCGCACGCAGTCCCCGTCGAACTGCCAGACGAGCCCGTCACTGCCGAGACCGTGGGGGCACAATGCCTCGCGCTGGTGGCGCGTGCGCAGGCCAGCGGCATCGACGCCGACGCTGCCATCCGCGCGGCCCTGCGCACGCTGGAGTCAGACATCGAAGCTGCCGAACTGTTGTCCCCGCACAGCCCCTGAACGAAACGGAGCCAACCGTTCGTTGGATCCCGGGCATCGCGCCCGGTCACTTCGCTGGTATCACGGGGCCAGTCTCCGCCGCGGCCCAGCCCCCGATAGGCTGGGTGTCGCTCATGACCATCCTGGAAAGGCATCTTTTTATGGCATCCATCGAATTCATTGACGCTCGCGAGATTCTCGATTCGCGCGGCAACCCCACCATCGAGGTCGAAGTACAGCTCGACTCCGGCTCGGGCGGACGCGCAGCCGTCCCCTCCGGTGCCTCAACCGGCGCCTTCGAAGCAGCTGAGCTCCGTGACGGCGGGACACGCTACGGCGGCAAGGGCGTCGAAACGGCCATCAAGAACGTTCTTGACGCGATCAGCGAAGAGGTCACCGGCTTCGAGGCCTCCGAGCAGCGCCTCATCGACCACGCCATGATCGAACTGGACGGCACCCCCAACAAGGCCAAACTGGGTGCCAACGCCATCCTCGGTGTCTCGCTGGCCGTGGCGCACGCGGCCGCCGAGGAAGCCTCGCTGCCCCTGTACCGCTACGTGGGCGGCCCGAACGCGCACCTGCTGCCCGTACCGATGATGAACATTCTCAACGGTGGCTCCCATGCCGACTCCAACGTCGACATCCAGGAATTCATGATCGCCCCCATCGGCGCCGAGACCTTCGCCGAGGCCGTCGAGATGGGCGCTGCTGTCTACCACGCGCTCAAGAAGGTCCTGCATGACCGTGGCTTGTCCACCGGTCTGGGCGACGAGGGCGGCTTCGCGCCGAACCTCGAGAGCAACCGTGCAGCCCTCGACCTGATCCTCGTGGCCATTGAGGCCGCAGGGTACGAGGCCGGCACACAGGTGGCCCTGGCACTCGACGTCGCCGCCAGCGAGTTCTACAAGGACGGCTCCTACGCATTCGAAGGTGCGGCGAAGACCGCCGAAGAAATGGTGGAGTACTACGCCGGCCTCGTGGCCGACTACCCGCTGGTCTCCATCGAGGATCCCCTGGATGAAGAGGACTGGGATGGCTGGAAGGCCATGACCGATCGGATGGGTGCCGAAGTGCAGATCGTCGGCGACGACCTGTTCGTCACCAACGTGGAGCGCCTCCAGCGTGGCATCGACGAGAAGTCCGCCAACTCGCTGCTCGTGAAGGTCAACCAGATCGGCACGCTCAGCGAGACCATGGACGCCGTCAACCTGGCCCACCGCAACGGCTTCACCACCATGATGAGCCACCGCTCCGGCGAGACCGAGGACACCACCATTGCCGACCTGGCAGTGGCGCTCGGCTGTGGCCAGATCAAGTCCGGTGCACCGGCACGCACCGACCGTGTGGCCAAGTACAACCAGCTGCTGCGCATCGAGCAGGACCTCGATGATGCGGCTGTTTACGCGGGACGTTCGGCTTTCCCGCGTTTCAAGGGCTGAGTCTGACGCTTCACCCGTCACACTGGGTGAATGGGTAGGCAAGGCAACAAGCAGAAGAGCACCGGTCCGGGTCGCGGTTCACCGCGTACCCGGACCGCTGCGCGTCCGGGTGAGCGCACGGCACGGGACAAGGTGAACGCACGCACCGTCCCCGTGGAGATCGACGACGTCCCGCCACCGAGCGGGCCCCCGCCGTCGAGCACCAGGGGCGGGCGAGCCCTGGGCATCACCTGGCGCCTGTTGGTGCTGGGCGTGGTGATGGCCGCCGTCGCCATCACGTTGGCCCAGAGCCTGCGCGTCTATTTTGCGCAACGCCAGGAGATCGCCCAGTACCGTGTGCAGATTCTCCAGACGCGTGACGATATCGCGGAACTGGAGGACCAGCTGGAACGCTGGAATGATGCCGACTTCGTCCGCGCCGAGGCTCGCTCCAGGCTCGGCTGGGTCATGCCCGGCGAAGTGGGCTACAGGGTGATCGGCAGCGACGGGGAAGCCCTCGGCGGCGACTCTGCTGCGCTCTCCGCCCCGGAGGAGGCAGCCACGGGGGACTGGTGGCAGCGTGTCTGGGGTTCGGTCGTCGTGGCCGACCAACTGGCGCCACAGCCCCCACCTGGCGCATCCCCGACACCGGATCGTGTTCAGGAGCCCTCACCGACGCCCAGCGAAACACCGTAGAAGCAGGAACGTGAACAATGCTCACCGAACCAACCCCTGAAGATCTCGCCGACGTCGAAGCGCAGTTGGGGCGTGCGCCGCGAGGCGTGACCGCCGTGGCCTGGCGCTGCCCCTGTGGCAAGCCGGGCGTGGTGAAAACCATGCCCCGGCTCGAGAACGGCACCCCGTTTCCGACCACGTACTACCTGACGTGCCAGCGCGCCATCGCCGGATGCTCCACCCTGGAGGCCAACGGTGTCATGGCGGAGATGACCGCGCGGCTGGGCCAGGACGAGGAGCTCGCCGCCGCCTACCGCCGGGCACACGAGGCCTACCTGTCCGATCGTGCCGAACTGGGGCACGTGGAGGAGATCGAGGGCATCTCCGCGGGAGGCATGCCCACCCGCGTGAAGTGCATCCACGTCCTCGTCGGACACGCCCTGGCCGCCGGACCCGGGGTGAATCCGTTGGGGGACGAGGCGCTGGAGGCCATCGGTGAGTTCTGGCTGAAGCCATGCCAGCTCGAGTACCCGACGCCCGCGGACAAGCCGTGAGGACCGTCGCCGCCGTGGACTGCGGCACCAACTCCATCCGGTTGCTGATCCTGCGGAAACAGGACGACGGCACCGTGACGGAGTTGTGCCGTGAGGTGAGACTCGCTCGTCTCGGGCAGGGCGTCGATGCCACCGGTGAATTCCATCCCGAAGCGCTGCAGCGCGCATTCGTCGTCTGTGACGAGTACGCGAGGACCATCGAGGCCAGCGGCGTGGACAGGCTGCGATTCGTCGCGACGTCCGCCGCACGGGACGTCTCCAACCGTCAGCTGTTCTTCGACGGTGTGCGCAGCCGGCTGGGGGTGGGCGTTGATGTCATCAGCGGGGACGAGGAGGCGCGCCTCTCCGCGAGCGGTGTGCGCAGCGGGATCGTCGCGCCCGAGCCCACTCTGATCATTGACATCGGTGGTGGCTCCACCGAACTCGTCCTGGTGGACGACGACGATGTCCAGCACGCGACCAGCCTTGACGTGGGGGCGGTGCGGATCCGCGAGCGTTTCCTGCACACCGACCCTCCCACCGCCCAGGAACAGGAAGACGCCCGGACGTTCATCGGTGCCCTGCTGGACGGTGCAGGCATCGACTTCACCTCGATCCGCACCGCCGTGGGCGTGGCCGGCACGGTGACGTCGGTGGCCGCAGCGGCGTTGGGCCTGCAGTCCTACTCGCGCGAGGCAGTGCATGGCACGGTGCTCCACCGCCACGACGTCACCGGCGCAACCACCCACTGGCTGGAAACGCCCGTCGCCGTGATCGAGACGGAGCCGTGCATGCATCCGCTGCGGGCCGGAGTGATCGGTGGCGGCTCCATGATCCTCGACGAACTCTCCGCTCGCATCCCCGGCGGCGCCATACTGGTGAGCGAGACCGACATTCTCGACGGCATCGCCCACGAGTTGCTCGCCTGAGATCCGGCGAGCGGAAACTCAGCGGAACTGCACCATGGTGTTGAACACCCGATTCGTCGACTCATGGGGGGAGTCCTTCGTTGGAAACGGTCCCCACCGGCTCAGGGAGATCAACACCGGCCAGCCCCGACACCCACCACATGAACAGTGCGCCTAGACTGCTTCGCGGAGCAGGCCCTCGTAGCCCAATTGGCAGAGGCAGGCGGCTTAAACCCGCCACAGGTGCGGGTTCGATTCCCGTCGGGGGCACCAGGAACTTCGGCGCGCGACGTGCACGGCCCATCCCCGCCACAGCCCGGTACAATGGTGCCCAGTATCCCCATTAGAAAGTTGCACCATGGCGAACCCCATTTTCAGGAACAGTGAGACGTTCAACGGTCGCACGAGCCCGACACCCGGCCAGTACCAGCAGACCCAGGGCCAGTGGGCTCAGCAGCAGCCCGGATTCCAGGGCCAGCCCCCGCAGGGCTACCAGCAGCAGAGCTATCAGCAGGCACCCGCCGGTGGCGTGATGACGTTGGACGACGTGATCGCCAAGACGGCTGCCACGCTTCTCGTGGTGTTCATCTCCGCTGCGCTCACCTTCATGTTCATGCCGCCCACCCTGATGGGGCCGGCCCTCATCGTTTCTGCGCTGGTAGGCCTCGTAACGGTCTTCATGGTGGCGCGCCGCCGCGTCATTCCCGTGGGAGGCGTGCTGTTCTACGCCGCCGTCGAGGGAGTGTTCGTCGGTGCCTTCTCGAAGATGTTCGAGATGATGTACTCCGACATCGTGTTCACCGCCGTGCTGGCGACGTTCGTTGCCGCTGGCGCGACGCTCGCCGCGTACAAGTTCTTCAACATTCGCGTGACGCAGAAGTTCCGCAAGATGGTCTTCATCGGAACCGCCGCCATGGCCGGTGTGTTCCTCGTCAACTTCGTGCTGGCACTCGCGGGCATCGACACCGGCATTCGTGACATCGGCAGCAAGGCAGGCATGGTGTCCATTCTCATCTCCGTGCTCGCGGTGGGCCTGGCAGTGTTCAACCTGATCATCGACTTCGACTACGTCGAGCGCGGCATCGCCTCCAAGGCCCCGGCCAGCGAATCGTGGCGCGCAGCGTTCGGCATCACGGTCACCATGGTGTGGCTCTACGTGGAGATCCTGCGCATCCTGTCCTACTTCAGAAACTGATGGGGGGTCAGCGAGCGGAGGTGTCGCGCCAGCAGCGTCCGTGAGCTGATCGTCCAATGCAAGGTGCGCCACGCGCGCAGATGCACCCAGTCGGCCCGTTCCGTCGATCCACCGAGGTCGTGGACAACGGGGTCGCTGGGTGTTTCGCATGTTGCGCCGTAGACGATGCGCAGGGCGTGGAAGTTCTCCAGCACTCCGGTGGTGGAGCGGCCGATCCAGTGATCGGACTCCAGCGCAAGCACCTTGGCGATGCGAATGTTCTGCCCTGCCTCCTCGAACACCTCGCGCAGCACGGCATTCGACGGCGACTCGCCCTCTTCGATGCCACCACCCGGCAGCGCCCACGTGCCCGGCGCGCCAGTGAGGGAGGAGTTGACGGTGCCCAGCAGACCCCTCTGCGAGACCACGACGGCGTATGCGCCGACGCGTTGGTGTTCCACGGGTGGCTGGGAGGCGTCGGGTTCCTCATGGACCACGTGCCGACGGCGGGGGCGACGATCCCCGGAGTTCACCTCGCGCACCAGATAGGTGAAGACGATCTCCTCTGCCACCAGCGTTGCCGAGAGTGGCCGGATCGGCACGAACCCGTGGGTGAACAGTGCCTCGGCGGGATGCTCCCCATGCGCAATGGTCACGTCGACGCTCTGGGAGCCCACTGGTGAGAGGACTCCGACGACACGCATTGCATCAGTCTATCGACTGTGTGCAGTGGCCCAGCTGGTCCTCCTGGCCACCCTGCTCGGCTACGATGAGCGGGCCGAATGAGAGCAGGGGGTCCAGATGGAGTACAGGGATGATGCCCGGATCGACACCACGGAGGTGCGCCGAGGAGGCGGATCAGGGCGCCGCGGAGGTGGTCGCGTGGCCATCGGCGGTGGTGTCGGAGGCATGGTGGTGCTCGTGCTGGTGCTGCTCTTCGGCAACAATCTGGGCATCAACGTCGACGATGTCCTGGGCTCGGGAGACACGGGCTCGGACACGCAGAACACCCAGAGCGACATCTCGTGCAAGGGGCTGACGGGCAAGGACCTCGAAGCCAACCCCGAATGCCGGTGGGATGCCTACTCATCCGCGATCCAGGGATACTGGTCGGGCGTCGTTGACGGCTACGAGCCTGCTCCCATGCAGATCTTCAGCGGCCAGGTGCCCACGGCGTGCGGCACTGGTTCCTCCGAGATGGGGCCGTTCTACTGCCCCGGAGACTCGACGGTCTACCTCGACACCCAGTTCACGGAGAAGCTGCTCACCCAGTTGGGGGCGCAGGGTGGGGACGCTGCCGAGGCCTACGTGGTGGCACATGAGTTCGGTCATCACATCTCCAACCTGACCGGGCAGATGGAGAAGTCGCGCGCCGGGGGCAACGACACCGGTCCGAAGTCCAACCAGGTGCGGTTGGAGTTGCAGGCCGACTGCTACGCGGGCGTGTTCTTCGCCAACACCGTACGTGACGAGAACTCACCCATCGAGAAGGTCACGAAGGAGGACCTGGCGCGGGTCGCCGATGCCGCGAGCGCCGTCGGGGACGACCACATCCAGAAACAGGGCAACGGCCGCGTGGTGCCCGAGAGCTGGACCCACGGCTCTTCCGAGATGCGCCAGCGGTGGGTTGCCAACGGCTTCGACAGCGGCGACCCCAACGTCTGCGACACGTTCTCCACAGAAGACCTCTGAGCCACGGGGCGTGGGCGCGTGCTCAGCGGAGTTGGTTGGTGAGGTCCGTTCCACGCAGGTCGGAGTGGAAGGTCTCGCCGTCGCACTGGTAGGTCACGACGGGCTGGACGCGTTCGAAGCTGTTGTCGATCTGCACGTTGCACCCCGCGCTGCTGCTGTGCGCAGCAATGGTCTCGGCGATGGCTGACGGGTCGATCAGACGCGGGTCAAAGCTCTCCATCGACGACGTCCCGGATCGCTGCGACGAGAACATCGGGCGGTGGGCCATGCGTGAGCGACGCTCGATCACACCCTCTCCCACCGGGAGTTCAGCGTAGTAGCCGTTGCCGTCGAACCCGATCTTGTAGACCTGCCGGGACCCGCCGGCCACCTCCGTCAGGCCGTCCCGGATGTCGGCCACGCTGCTACGGCCGAGGTCGCGGAAGACGGTGCCGTCCTTGCGGAAGAAGATGGTGTTGCTCTCCGGTGTCGTGGTGACACTCATGTACACGCGCCCCGGACGGTACTCGACCACCTGCAGCACCTGCCCGTTCGAGGAGGTGCCCAGCAGCGCGGCGACGTCGAAGATGCGGCGCACGTTCCCGAGCTCGAAGTCTGTGGGCCAGAAGCTTGTCTGTCGCAGGTATTCGACGTCGGTTTCAGCCAGTTCAATGATCCCGTCGCGCCAGCGGTAGCTGCGGACCTCCTTCCCGATGGAGAGGACCGTGAGGGTCACGTCGTTCTCGGAGATGTCCAGCTTGAGGGCCGGCCGCAGCCCGGAGATCTCGTGCAATTCACGCACCACGAGCGCGGCGCCGCCGTCGAGGATCGATTCAGAGACGGCAAACTCCGCGGGCAGCGAAGGCGTGGGCTCAGGGGTGGTGGAGGCCTGGGCACTGCGACTCGGCGTCGCTGCCGGGCTGGAAGACGGGGGCGGCGGTGAGGATGCCGACCCGGTGGGTGTGGTGATGGGCGACGTCGAGGTGGGCGCGGTGGGGGTGGAACCATCCGCCGGAACACAGCTCACGAGCAGCATCACCGCGAGGAGGGCGGGGCTCCACCGGGTGGGGTTCACCCTGCAAGGCTACTTGGCGGTGCACGTCTGCGCCCATTGTGTGCCCTGAGTGCTCAGCGCGTCTCGCGTGGCACCAAGCGGAGTGCGCCGTCGGGGAACAGCGGCGGCTGTCCCTGGAGCAGTTCATTCACGGGAACCCAGCGCACGGGGCTGCCCTCGTCCAGCACGCGAAGCTCGACGTCGATGGGGAGCGCAGCCAACTCCGCCGAGTCCACGGAGAAGACGTGGACGATCTCGTGCCCCGGCATGCCCTCGTACTCGAAAATGTTCTCGAGAACCCCCAGCAACTGTGCCGAGTCGATCCGGCACCCCAGTTCCTCGTGGAACTCACGATGCAACGCTGCCTCGGCCGTTTCACCGAACTCGATGCCGCCACCCAGCGCCCGGACGAAGTGCAGTCCACGGACCCTGTCAACGCCCTGTGAGACCAGGATGCACCCGTCCTTCAGGGGCAATCCCACGGCGAGGTTTCTGATGCTGGGCACGACGATCAGTGTAGGTGCCGGGTGGGCTGGGTAGGATCGGAGCCGGAGACTACCCGGCGGGAGGTTGCCATGGCAGCGAGATTTCTGGTGTCCCATCCCTGCGAGGACGCGTGCTGCGAGGTCATGACGGATCAGGTGGTGGAGGGCGCGCCGGTGTACAGGTGCCCGGGCTGTGATTCGGAGTGGATCGAGTTGAGGGAGCGCTGGAGTGTGAAACCGGCGTCAGCCGGTGCCGACGTGGTGGACGAGGCAGTGCCGCCACGACTCCCCGGGGGTGAATGAACGCAGCACTGGATGGCCCGTCTCCTCGAAGTGCTGGCGGGCGTGGTGCTGCTCAGCAATGCAGCCGATGTAGCCGCAGACGAGGCACAATGCCAGGTCCTCCGGGCGGAGGCCCTGTGCCTCGCAGGGCGAACAGCCCGTCATGGTGGCGGGCTTGATGTGCAGGGGGGCCTGCGCCAGGTCCTGACAGGGGGCGTCGTCGGGGCCTGCCACGGGCGGCGCGTTCTCGATGGACTCGGACTTGTCGGAGTGCCGCTGCAAGCCGGCCTCCTGGATGTCGAGGGAACTCAGCAGGTCAGAGATCAGGGCCTGCTCCACCTTGTGCGTGCTGCGGAACTCCAGCACGGCCTCCCGCTGGGCCTGCAACATCTCCAGGTTGAGTTGGCGCTGCGTCGCCTCGGGCGTCTCAGTGCCCTGGCGGTCCAGACGGTCCCACAGGGAGTTGAGCCGTTGGGTGTTGCTGCGCACGATCTCGCTGAATGCGGCCTGTTCGTCGTCGGTCTCGATGGTTTCGCTCAGCGTGTGGATGGCTCGAACACTGGCACGGTGCGTGATGATGACCTCTTCGACGGCGTCCTCGCGCGCATCGGGTCCGTTCGTGCCGAGACGCCTTGCCAGGGCGGGGAGGGTGAGTCCCTGCCCGAGCAGCGTGACGAAGGTCACGAACAACGCCACGAACACCAGCACCTCACGGGCAGGGAAGTTGAAGGGCAGTGTCAGGGCAGCCGCGAGCGTCACCACGCCCCGCATGCCGGCCCAGCCGACGACGATCGCGCCGGGAACCGACGCCTTGCTGAGCTTGCGGGAGAGGACCACGGAGCCGAGCGTCCACAGGATCCGCACCACCACGGCCGTCGCCAAGGTGGCCACGGACACCAGCAGAACCATGGTCCATGGCCAGTCCGAGGCGTTGGCGTCCGCGAAGATCGTCTTGGTCTGGAGGCCGACGAGCAGGAATACCGCGTGCTCCAACAGCCAGGAGATGGTGCTCCAGTTGACCTTCTGGGCAACCCTCGACTGCGCGTCCTGTTCGTTCTCCGAGCGGTGGTTCAGTACGAGTCCGGCGACGACGACGGCGAGCACACCCGAGCCGTGCAACTCCTCCACCGGAATGTAGATGGCAAAGGGCACCAGCAGGGAGAGTGCGGTCCTCAACTGGGGCGCCTGGAACACGTGGAACAGCTTCCCGACGAGGCGCGCGCCGACGTAGCCGATGATGATGGCGCTGAGGGCTGCCCAGGCGAAGTCGCCCGCGATCTGCCATCCTCCGATGGCCATGCCGAGTGCTCCGATGGAGGTCCTCAGCAGGACCAGGGCAGTGGCGTCGTTCACGAGCGACTCACCCTCGAGGAGGATGGTGATCTGCCGGGGCAGACCCACCTTCTTGGCCACGGCTGTGGCGGCCACAGCATCGGGTGGGGCCACCACAGCGCCCAGGGCGATCCCGACGGGCAGTGGAAGATCCAGCAGGGCTGATGCCACGAGACCGATGGCCAGCGCAGTGGCGATCACGAGTCCGATGGACAACCAACCGATGGCTGCCAGATTTCGGCGGAAGTCGATGAGTGAGGTGTTGAGGGCAGCGGCGTGCAGCAGCGGCGGCAGGATCCACAGCAGGATGAAGCTCGGCTCCAGACGGGGGACCTCAATGAACGGCAGGAACGAGGCTCCCAACCCCACCAGCATCAACAACAGCGGGGCGGAAACGTGCCACCACTGCGCCAGCCGCGACACCACCAGCATGGCCAGCACGAAGATCGTGCCACCGATCATGATGCTCACGTGAACTCATGGGTTCCATGGCGGGGTCGTTGCATGATGTCCTACGCTTCCCGGGAGTTCTGCCCCACAGCAGACGTCACGTAGAACAGCACGAGGGCCGTCTGGATGAACGAGGCGCCAAGGCTCAGCAGAGGGCCTGGCCTCACATGTTTCTTCACGGCGTCAGTAAAGCACTTGGCTGATGCAGTGCTCGACGAACACCACAATGATGCTGGCGACCGCTGTCAGTCGTGCAGGCGATCCAGTACCACGTTGGTTGCCTTGATACGTGCTGCGGTGACCACGCCCGGCTCCAGTCCGAGGTCGCGCACCGCCTCCGTCGAGATCAGGGCAACGACGCGAAACGGTCCGCACTGCACCTCGACCTGGCTCATCACAGGATCGGAGAGCACCTTGGTCACCAGGCCGCGGAACATGTTGCGCGCGGATGTGTACTCCGGGCTGGAGACGTCCCCGGCGATCTCCTGGGCGAGGTGGGCAAGGTCGACACCGTCCACGACGCGTCGCCCGGAATCGTCCGTGGACGCAGGCAGCCGTCCCGCGTCGATCCATCGCCGAAGTGTGTCATCGCTCACGTTGAGGAACTGGGAGGCTTCGCTGATCCTGTAGTTCGGCATGCAGGAGAGCCTAGTGCTCGCCATCACGGCCCAAGCCGCTCCGGGGGTGCCGGCCCCGGAGCCGTGTGTTGGGGCAGGGTCTCAGCCGCAAGCCACCCCGGTGGCATGAACCGGGCAGTAACCGTTGGGGTTCTTGTCGAGGTACTGCTGGTGCTCGTCCTCGGCGTAGTAGAAGGGTAGGTCCGCGGTGATCTCGGTGGTGATCTCGCCGTAGCCGGCCTCGGTCATGCGGAGCTGATAGGCGTCCCTTGACCGCTGGGCGGTCTCCAGCTGGCTGTGGCTGACGGGGAAGATCGCGGAGCGATACTCGGTGCCGACGTCGTTGCCCTGCCGCGCGCCCTGGGTGGGGTCGTGGTTCTCCCAGAAGGTGGCAAGCAGGTCGTCGTAGCTGACCTTCGAGGGATCGAAGACGACGCGGACCGTCTCGGCATGGCCGGTACGTCCGGTGCAGGACTCCCTGTACGTGGGATTCGGTGTGTAGCCGCCCATGAAACCGACGGCGGTGTTGACCACGCCGTCGAGGCGCCAGAAGAGGCGCTCCTCGCCCCAGTAGCAACCCATGGCGAAGTAGGCCACCTCGCAGCCCTCGGGCACCTCGTCAAGCGGCAGGCCGAGCACGGTGTGGCGGGGGATGGGGTTCAGCACTGAGCTTTCGCGCCCGGGCATCGCCTCGTCCTTGGTGACCATCTGCGGTTTCAGTGTCTTCTTGATCCAGCCCATGACGTCGATATCCATGTGGACAAGTTTAGGTCGGGGCACAACCGCTGGCCTCAGGTCACTGCACGCTCCAGTCGATGGGTTCTGCGCCCTGCTCCACAAGAGCGGCATTGGTGCGGCTGAACGGGCGTGACCCGAAGAAGCCGTACCGCGCCGACAGGGGGGAGGGGTGCGGACTGCAGATGGCGGGGATGTCGCCGAGCAACGGCAGGCAGGTCTGTGCGTCGCGGCCCCACAGGATGGCCACCAGCGGACCGCCACGGGCGGCAAGAGCGCTGATGGCAGCCCCGGTGAACGTTTCCCAGCCCTTGCGGCGGTGGGAGCCGGTGGCGCCGGGGCGCACCGTCAGCACGCGGTTCAGGGACAGCACGCCCTGGGTGAACCATGGGGTGAGATCGCCGTGCTCGGCGGGCGGGATGCCGAGATCGGACTCCATCTCCGCGTAGATGTTCTTCAGGCTGCGGGGCAGCGGAGAGACATCCCGTGCCACGGAGAACGCGAGACCGACGGAATGGCCCGGCGTGGGGTAGGGGTCCTGTCCCACGATCAGGACGCGGACATCGGCCATGGGGCGGGTGAAAGCCCGGAGCACGTTCTCCGCTGCGGGCAGGTACCCATGGCCGTCGTCGATCTCCTTGCGCAGGAAATCACCGATCTGGTGGAGGGTGGGCTCCACGTCGGCGAGGGCCTCGGCCCAGTCGGGTGCGACGAGTTCAGCCAGGGATTGGGGCATGACTTCAGCGTCCCACAGAGACCATGCAGGCAATCGCGCTTGCCAATATCGAATCCAGCCTTGCCATATGTTCAAGACGAGTTCACAATGATGCAATGAGCAACGTTGATCTGAGCCCCATCCTGGATGACTTGGCTGCGGGGCGCATCGACGCCGCCGAAGCCAGCCGAAGGATTGATGAGCTGAAGAAGAAGGCTGCGCGGACAGCGCCACCCGAGGAGTCCGAGGCGAACAGGGAGCCACGGGGCGCGAAGGACCAGAGCGCCAGAACCGGCGGGCTGACGAAGGTCTCCATCACGTCAGTGGGACGTCGCGTGCGTGTGGAAGGCGATTCGTCGGTGTCCACCCTGGTGGTGGAGGGCAGGCACGTCCTGCGCCGCAACGGCACCGTCATGGAAGTCAGCAGCACCGGTGAATTCGGTCCCAGTTTCCAGGGATTCTCCCTGATCCGGCCCCCACGCAGTCTTGACGACTTCCGTGACATCGGACTCGGCAAGGAACTCCTGGTGCGAGTGAATCCCCACCTGCTGGTGGATGTGGAGGTGACCACCGGTGGCCTCAAGACCACGGGAGTACCACGGCTTGGGCGCGTCCGCGTGACCGCCGGTGGCTGCACCATCGAAGGCGTTGACGAGGTCAATGACCTGTTGACGCAAGCCGGCGGCGTGACCATCGAGGGCCCCATCAGCACTGGGAGGTCCCGGCTGAAAGTGGAATCCGGCAGCCTCGGCATCACGCTGACCAAGGGGGCCAATGTGACGGTTCGTGCCGAGGCGCGTCTGGGACGCATCAGCTGGCCGGACGGCAATTCGGAGGTCGACGAGGTCATCATCGGCAACGGCTCCGCCCGGCTCGACATCTCCGTCGTCATGGGCATGGCAACGATCAAGGTGGAGGACTGACATGGCGCACCTGTATCACGCACCCGCGGACTGCCCCGTCTGCGGGGATGACCTGATCGTCACCCGCAAGGGCTGCCGGACCTGCGGCACCGAACTGGCGGGCGAGTTCGCCAGCTGCGTTTACTGCGGACTCGAATCCTCTGAACTGGAACTGTTGCGCGTCTTCCTGTCCTCGCGTGGAAACCTGCGGGAGGTGGAAAAGCACCTGGGCGTGTCCTACCCGACGGCGCGCGCCCGGCTGGACGCGGTGATCGACAAGCTCGGGTTCACGGCCTCCGGTGATCCCACCGTCCAGGACTCACCTGCCACAGCCCCCACCGACGAACCACAACAGGGACTCACCGCACAGGAACAGATCCTGGCACGGGTTGCCACGGGGGAGATCAGCTCCGAAAACGCAGCAACCCTGCTGGCCGGACTCTGAAGGGAGCCGGCGCGCAGGGCTGCTGAGGACGTGGGGGATCTCAGAGCGGGCGCACCGCCGTGATTGTGACGTGGATCGTCTTGCCGTTGGGTGCGTCGTAGGAGACGTCGTCGCCCACCTTCTTGCCGGAGACAGCAGCCCCCAGCGGTGACTGGGGAGAGACGGCCTGTTCAATGGAATCATCAGCGCCCAGCACCTCCCGGCTACCCAGCAGGAAGGTCTCCTGGTCGTCGGTGTCGCCGTTGTAGGCCACGGTGACGACCTTTCCCGGACCGGCTTCGTCGGGATCGCCCTGGGGTGAGCCGACGTGGGCGGTCCGCAGGAGATGCTCCAACTGGCGGATACGACTCTCCATCTGGCCCTGTTCCTCCTTGGCCGCGTGGTAACCGCCGTTTTCGCTGAGGTCACCCTCCTCGCGAGCAGCCTGGATACGGTTGGTCACTTCGGGGCGGCCAACGGTTTTGAGGTTGGTGAGCTCATCTTCGAGCTTGCTGTGGGCCTCTTGCGTCAGCCACACAACGTCAGGGGTGATGTCAGACATTTGGCAACCCTATCGGGTGAGGACACACCTTTCCACCGAAACGGACGTGGCCTCCTTGAGCGTCTTCATCGTGAGGTCCACCCTGGTCAGGGTCTCCGTACCCGGCGGAATCTCCACGTCCAGTTCGCCCACGTACTCAAAGCTCACCGCCTGTGCAGAAAGTGAGCACGTGGCCGCCTGGCCGGGATCACTGCGTTGGACCACGATGGTCACGGCGATCTCCTGGGGGGAGGTCACGTCGAACTGTCGCACCATCCCTGCCACCGGGGGGTTGGCGCGCTCCAGACCCGCCACCACCACGATCCCCAGGGCGCCCAGCAACGCCAGGATCGCCACCGCGGCCACAATCATGTCGAGAGGTCGGCGCGACGGGTAGCGCGCTGCGATCCGCGCACGGTCCTCATCGCTCAGGGGTTTGCTCACGCACCCCATTGTGCCGTGTCCGCGCAGTTCTCGCCTTTCGGTCAACTTTGACAGCGCTCACACGGCGCGCGACACAATGTGGCCCATGACGACCACTGCCGGCTCGGGGCTGCGGCTCCTCCACGTGCACGCCCACCCCGACGACGAATCGAGCAAGGGTGCGGCAACCACCGCCAAGTACGTGGCCGAGGGAGTCGAGGTGATGGTGGCCACCTGCACCGGCGGTGAGCGTGGCTCGGTGCTCAATCCCAAGCTGGCGCACGACGAGAACATTCTCCGCAACATCGCCGAGGTGCGCCGCGCCGAGATGGCCGCCGCGCGAGAGATCCTGGGGGTGGAACAGCGCTGGCTGGGCTACGTCGACTCCGGATTTCCGGAGGGCGACCCGCTGCCGCCGCTGCCCGAGGGCTGCTTCGCGCTGCAGGATCCGGCGGTTGCCGCTGGACCGCTCGTGCAGATCATGCGCGAGTTCAAGCCGCACGTCGTCACCACCTACGACGAGGTGGGCGGCTACCCCCACCCGGACCACGTCCAGTGCCACAACGTCAGCATGGAGGCCTTCATCGCCGCGGCCGACCCGGGACGCTTCCCCGAGCACGGACCCGCCTGGCAGGCAGCCAAGCTGTACTACCACATGAGTTTTCACCGGCGTCGCTATGCGGCGCTGGAGGAAGTCATGCACCAGCACGGCATCCCCTCCACCCAGCCGGTGCCGATCCGGGACGACGACCCCTACTCCGATGGCCGGCTCACCACCTTCATCCAGTGCGCCGACTGGTTCGAGGTCCGCAACGCGGCCCTGATCGCCCACGCGACGCAGGTGGATCCGGACGGTCCCTGGTTCGCGGTGCCGCTCGCCATCCAGCAGGCGGGCTGGCCGACGGAGGACTACCAACTGAAGATCTCCAAGGTGCCCACGATCATCCCGGAGGACGACCTGTTTGCAGGCCTGCGGGAGCCCCTGGTCTCCGACTACGTCATCTGAGACGAGCGTCGGCCCCTGCCGTACTGCAGCCAGGCCGCGAGCCCGCCGCCGAACGCGCCGCCCAGGTGGCCCTGCCACGAGACGCCGGAGGCCGTGGGCAGCACTCCCACGAGCACGCCACCGTAGATGAGGAGGACCACCACGGCAACGGCGATCTGGCCGGCACTGCGTGTGAAGAAGCCCCGCACCAACAGAAATGCCAGATAGCCGAACACGAGCCCCGAGGCGCCGAGAGTGATGGACCCGGGAGGTGCCGTCAGCCACACCGTGACGCCCGAAACGAGGATCGACACCAGCGTGGTGATGATCCATCGCGCCAGACCCGCGATGTAGGTGAGCGCACCCAGCACCAGGAACGGGCCGGAGTTGGCGATGAGGTGGGGCCAGCCGAAGTGCAGCCATGGCGCCAGCAGGATGTGGCCCACGGCGTCCACGTCGCGGGGAATGATGCCGAACTGGTCAAGGCTGTTGTTGGTGGACTGGTCCCACGCCTCCAGCACCCACATCAGCACCAGCAGCCCACCCACCACCATGACCGCGCGGAGCAGCCGATTGGGTCGCGTCGTCGCCTCATCTGCCATGCACCCCAGTGTGGCAGGCCGGGAAAACCAGGGATGTCCACACATGGGTAGCCTTGCCGCCATGCCGAACCGTCTCACCAACTCCGCCAGTGACTACCTGTTGCAACACGCCCACCAGCAAGTGGACTGGTGGGAGTGGGGAGCGGAAGCCCTCGCGCACGCCGTCGAGACCGACAAACCCATCATGCTCTCGGTGGGGTATGCGTCCTGCCACTGGTGCCA
>JAUNVL010000152.1:0-2648 GCA_030537675.1 Propionibacteriaceae bacterium
CCCTCCTTGTTGCCGAGGTCGGCGAGGATTTCCTGCACCGCGGGGTTGATGGTCTCCAGAGTTGGGTCGCCGGTGAAGTCGTGGAAGACGCCAGCGGCGGCCAGTTTCCCGAAGCCGCCGTTGGCGTTCAGCGTCATCACATCAGGTGCCCGGTCCTTGACCAGCAGTGTGCGGATTGTGGTGTCGGCATCGGCCACCTGGTTCTGGACCACTCGGATGTCGGGGTTGGCTGCCTCGAACTCATCGATGATGGTGCCGAACTGTTGCAGCGCCTCACCCTTGAACTGCAGGAAGCTCAGCGTCACGACATCGTCGCCGGTGTCGGGGGAGCATCCCGCCAGGGCGATGGCCACGGCGGATGCCAACAAAACCGCGATGGCTTGTTTCCTCTTCTTCGCTTTTGATCTCATATTGCGCCTCCTTGCGCTCAGGGATGGGATTCAACTGGTGTGCAGGGCCTCGATGATCGTGGCCTGCTGGGGGTACTGCACCGGTGGGCGCAGTCCGATGGTGGCGAGGATGTGTCCGCTCAGGACGCTCTCCTGTTGGGCCCAGACCAGGGGTGACTGGCCGGGTTGGGGGTCCTGCCCGCCCGGGTGCACGATTCGGACACGGTAGTTCTTGTGCGGGTCGAGCCCCGGGAGGGTGATGGGGGCCGGGGGGCTGGTGATCGTGGTGGTGATCTGCGTCACGGCGTAGACGGCGCGCGATTGGTCGGCTGCCACCATGCCACGCACGTCGAGCCCGGGGTCGGTGCCGTCGCTGAAGACGGTGCGGCCGGTGGCCACGAGGTCGCGGATGTCCTTGGCGAAGCTGACCCATTCGGCGATTCGTGCGCGGGTGGTGTGGTCGGTTTGGGTGAGGTCCCATTCGATGCCGAAGTGTCCGAACAGGGCGACGGTGGCGCTCAGATTCAGCGAGACGGTACGTCTTGTGGAGTGCACCACTGGGCTGGTCAGGTGCATGCCCATCATCTCTGGGGGCACCACGAGGCTGGTGTACTTCTGGTTCTCGAGACGCTCCAGCGGGTCCAGGCAGTCGCTGGTCCAAATTCGGTCGGTGCGATCGAGGATGCCAAGGTCCACCCGAGCACCACCGGATGCGCAGCTCTCGATTTCCAGTGTGGGGTGGGCCTGTTTCAGTTCATCCAGCAGGCGATACAGCGCCAGAGTGTGGTTGTGGACCATGTTCCTGCCACCGGGGCCGGATCCGGCATCGACGAGGTCCCTGTTGTGGTCCCACTTCAGATAGCTGATCGGGTACTCCTCGAGAAGGGCGTGGAGCCGCCCCGCGATGAACGCGTACGCGTCAGGGTTGGACAGGTTGAGCACCTGCTGCAGGCGACCAGAGGGCGGGAGATCCTGCCTGGACTGCAATATCCACTCCGGGTGCTTTCGCGCCAGATCGCTGTCGGGGTTCACCATTTCTGGTTCCACCCACAAACCGAACTCCATCTCGGCGGCGTGTACGTGCTCCACGAGCGGGTGGAGGCCCTCAGGCCACACCTGCTCGTCCACGAACCAGTCCCCGAGCCCGGCGGTGTCGTCCCGGCGCCCCGTGAACCAACCGTCGTCCAGAACGAAACGCTCAACTCCCACGGCGGAGGCAACATCCGCCAACTCGGTCAGTGTGGGGAGGTCATGGTCGAAATAGACGGCCTCCCACGTGTTGAGGGTGACGGGACGGGGACGACGGGGATGCTGCGGGCGAGCGCGCCACTCGTCGTGGAATCGATGTGAAAGCTCGCTGAGCCCATCACCCCAGGAACCCATCACCCAAGGGGTGGACATCGTCTCGCCGGGTCGCAGGATGCCCTCGCCCGGCAACAGCAGTTCGCCCCCTGCCAGGAACGCCTCTCCGGTGGTGACCCGCTCTGCCAAAACGCGGTGGTTCCCGCTCCACGCCACGTGGATGCCGTGCACCCTCCCGCGCTCGAAACCGAAACCGGGACGCCCCGCCACTGACAGCAGTGTCGCATCGGCCCCGGGGCGTCCTCGACGGCTTTCCCGCAGATGGGTGCCGAACGTGAAATCGTGGCGCTGCGCGGAGCGTTCCCGCAGATGCCGTCCGGTGGTCTCCAGCAATTCTTTGGCATCCCACGGAACGGGGAACGCCGTATGGAGTGAGGTGAGTGTGAAGTCGTCCTCGGAGGCATTGCGCACCGTGATGCGCTGGTGGAGGAGGCCGGAGATACCAAGGCGGAGCTCAAGGGTCGCGGCGAGTCCCGTCTCCTCATCGGTCAGGAAAAGCGTCGCCTCATGGTCATTCACGTCGACGTCCGTGACGCAGAAGCACAGGCTCGAACCCCGCGCTCCATGGCCCTCGATTCCCGGGGTTCCCAACCAGCCATGGGCTGTTGTGGAGAGCATCCCCAGCCGGGCCGTTCTATCAAGCCCTCCAGAGATCCGCTGCGGAATGGCGGCCGCCAACAGGTCAATCAGATGCTCCGGGGAGTCATCGAGTTCGGGACCCCAGTGCACAACGACTGGACCATCCAAAGCCTCGACATCCACCACGACGCTGGTCCCGCCGCGACGGAGATGAATCACCGATTCGGCCACAGGCAATAGGGTGGGCCGCAACTGCGTGGTCTGACAGGTCTCCGTTGACATGGAATAGTTTTAACACAAAAATAACCTGATGGCAAG
>JAUNVL010000152.1:2748-4575 GCA_030537675.1 Propionibacteriaceae bacterium
TCGGCGCCGGCATCGGATACGCACTCGTGGCCAACAACATGGTGGCTCGCTCCCACGACGCAGGACTCGGCTTGGCCGCCCACATACCGCTATCGGCGGCAGGTCCGCGATGCCACGACGGCCACACCGGATGCGCCCAAGCCATGCTGACAAACGAGTTCATTGCCTCGGCCGCATCAACCGCACTGGGTCGCACCGTCGACTGGGAGGAGGCGCTCGCACTGGCACACCACCAACCGGCAGCACGCGCCGTCATCGACGCCAGCGGCCAGGCGTTGGGTCGGCTCATCGCTTTGGCAGCAAACTTGTCACTGCAATCCCACATGATCCTCGCCGGCGAAGGAATGGCCCTCTTCGAACTCGTTGGAGAAACTGTGAGCGACACAATCCTTCAACACCGCGACCCGTTGGCGAGCGCCGTGACGCTGCACGTGGATGACTCCGGATTCGGAGCATGGGCACGAGGGGCAGCCGTGGTAGCGATCCAATCCTCGCTGAGACGTCTCGATCTGCGCTGATATCCCGCCCGGACCATCCACCAAGCGTCCCCCAATTCACATGGAGTTCGACGATGGAATGGGCCGGGTAGGCGGTCGTGGCGTTGCAGGCGATGAGCACAGCCAGCCGAACGATATGGCGCGTCCGCTCGTCGAGGTGAGCTGTCGCGGTCTGCTCGTTGGCTTGCCCATGGAGTCGAAGATGGCTGGATAGCCCTCCACAAAGGCCATCGCGTTGGCTGGGTGTTCGGCGTCCGTGGTTTGGGGCGCTGTCTGTGGCGTGGTCGCCCCACATCGCCCCCGGCGTGCGTGACCACTGCCAACTCGGTACTGAAGCCTTCGGCGTGCTCGGCCTCCCGGTGCCGGTACGACTCCGGGATGAACAACGGGAAGTAGGCGTTCTGCGCCCCCGCACGCCTTGATCCGGGCGTCCATCTCGGCCTGCATCCGCTCCCAGATCGAGTATCCGTACGGCCGGACGACCATGGTGCCGCGCACCCGGCCCGTTGTCGGCCAGCTCCGCCTTTGCCACCACGTCCTGATACCACCGAGAGAAATCCTCGCTCTGCGGGGTGAGTACGGGCGCCATGGCGTGAATGCTATGGACCCCCAGACGCCGAACGCAGGCCCGCACGACCAGGCCGCGCGGTCAGCCGTGCAGCTACGCACCACCCAGCCAGCGGCAGCGGCGGCGGCCGTAAGGGAATCGGCTTCCGGGACGTCCCGACTTGCCGACGAGTGGGCAGAGCGCGACCATGCCGACCACGGTGCGAGACCGCAGCCGAAGCGTGAGATCATGGAGACGTGAGCGCCGAGACCGTCCTTGCCTTCGCGGCCATGTCGGCGGTGCTGGTTGCAACCCCCGGCCCGGCCGTCATTCTCGTGCTCAAGAACGCCATGCTGCGCGGACGTGGATCTGCGATCGTGACTGGGCTCGGCGTCCTAGTCGCCGACCTCATATGGGCGACGGCCTCCGTTGTCGGACTCATCGCGTTGCTGGTCTCCTCCCAGTTCGCACTCGACGCGGTCCGCGTGGCTGGGGCTGCATACCTCCTCTATCTGGGTGTGCGTCTGCTGCGCACCAAGAAGTTCAACATGTCGGTCGACCCGGAAGCAGGTCGACCCAGCAACGTCACCCCTGGCCGGGCATTTGGCGAGGGACTCTTCTGCGACTTATCCAACCCCAAGACTGTCCTGATCTTTGCCAGCGTCATCCCACAGTTCCTCAACGCATCCAGTTCAGGGTCGGACGCCTTAGTCCTGGGCGTGGTTTTCGCGACTCTGGGGTTCGCGTCTTCGGTCGTGTACGCGCTGGTATTCGGGGCGGCCC
>JAUNVL010000153.1 GCA_030537675.1 Propionibacteriaceae bacterium
CCCATGAAGTCATCGACGGATCGGTGCAGGTACTCGTACAGGTCGCGGTTGCGGGCGATCACGGAGGCCAGCGGCAGGATGATGGTCTGGTTCACCGCAGTCCAGCGACGGCGGGAGGATTCTGAGTCCGCGACGGAGTAGTCCTGGGCAACGAATGTGGCGCGGGCTTTCAGTTGCGTGCGGATGGCCTGCAGGGTGGCGTCGACGTCGGTGACGTTGCGCAGGAGATAGCACGCCAGAACACCGTCGGCCAACGGCAGCCCCATGTCCGCGAGTTCCTCGGCGCGACCCTGCCGGAAGGTCACGCCCGCCGGCCATTCGCGACGACGTGCCTGATCCAGCATGCCGGCGGAGGCATCAACGCCGATGATGGTGGGGTCCATGCCGCGTTTGCGGGCCGCTGCCAGCAGCGCGCTGGTGGACAGCCCCGAGCCACAGCCGAGATCGAGCAGGACCGGGCGCGGGTTGGCCACGTCCACGTGAGCCATGAGCGACTCGGCGGCCAGTTGCAGGTGCCGTCGGTATCCGGGATTGAGCCCCACCATGGCGTCGTAGGTGTCGGCGACTTCGTCGAAGCCGGCTGACACCTGGTGCTTGTCCAGTTTTTCACGCAACATCTGGGGTCCTCTCGCGGTGGTGCGACCCCAAGACTGGCACATGGTGGGCGGGAACCATGCGTTTTCCATGCCGGGGAATGGGTGGGCCCCGCTCGGAGTTCGGTGCCTTTCCGCATTTCTGCTCTTCAACCCGGCGGATCAGGCTCGAATCGGTGCTTGTGTGGGCGATTGAAGACCAGAAGTCGCGTGGTGACGGACTGAGCAAGGGCGGTCGGGGGAGGCGGCATGCGGAGCCGTTGTCTGAGCGCATAAGGTTTGGGCATGGCACATGGTGTGGGTGAAGGCGCGACTGCGCGCCCGGGACGTGACAAGCGCGTGGAACGACATGCAGGACCTACCGGGGCAACCTGGGTCGAGGGACGCAGCGTCGTGGTGGTGGGCGGCGGAATCGCCGGCCTGTCCGCAGCGGCAACGCTGGCGGAACGCGGCGTCAAGGTGATTGTCCTGGAGCGCGAGGAGCAACTGGGTGGCCGCGTCCGGTCATGGCCGACGACGCTGGCCAATGGCGACGAGGTTCCCATGAGCCGCGGCTTCCACGCCTTCTTCAAGCAGTACTACCAGCTGCGTGCGCTGCTGAAGCGTTCCGATCCGAGCCTGTCGGGTCTCCGCCCGGTGGCCGACTACCCGCTGACACTGCGCGACGGTCCCCGCGACTCCTTTGCCCGGATCCCTCGCACGCCGCCGCTGAACCTCATCGGGTTCGTGGCCACATCGCCCAGCTTCCCCGTGAAAGCCCTGGGCAAGGTCAACATCGACGAAGCACTCGGCCTGCTCGACGTCGAGTTCCCCCAAACGTTCCACGACATGGACGGACGCTCCGCCTCCAACGTGCTGGACGACCTGAACTTCCCCGACACCGCCCGGCACCTGGCCCTCGAGGTCTTCGCACGCAGCTTCTTTGCGGACCCGGATGAATTCTCCGGTGGCGAGCTCGTAGCCATGTTCCACACCTACTTCGTGGGTTCCGCGGAGGGTCTGCTGTTCGACGTGGCCGCTGACGACTTCGGCACGGCGCTGTGGGATCCGCTGCAGCGGCACCTGGAGCGCCAGGGCGTCGAGTTCCGTCTCGGCAGGAGTGGCACAGGGATCGAGGTCCGCGAGGACGGCGTGACCGTCCACACCGACGGTGACTCCATCGAGGCGGACGCCGTGGTGCTCGCCACAGAACTCCGCCCCCTCCAGGGCATCACGGAGGCCAGCCCGAGCATGGGCGACGAGCAGTGGCGGGCGCAGATTGCCGCGCTGCGCTCGGCCCCGCCGTTCGTGGTGTGGCGACGCTGGCTCGACAAGCCGGCCGCAGCCGGATCACCCGACTTCCTCGGCACCAGCAACTACGGCCCACTGGACAACGTGTCGATGATGCACCAGTTCGAGGACTCCGCACGCCGCTGGGCAGCGCGCCGTGACGGCAGCGTCGTGGAACTCCATGCCTACGCCGTGGATTACGACTACGACGAACAGGCGCTGCGCACCGAACTCGCCGCGATGCAGGACCTCATCCACCCGGAGTTGGCTGACGCCAACACACTGGGGGAGGAGTGGATCGTGCAGGAGGACTGCCACCTCGTGGACACCTCGCCCTGGCGCAACCGCCCCACGGTGGAGACGCCGTCGAACAATGTGGTGCTCGCGGGCGACGGCATCCGCTGCGACTACCCCGTCGCCCTCATGGAGCGCGCCGCCACCACCGGTGTGCAGGCCGCCAACCACCTGCTGGGTTCCTGGCAGGTGGCCGGTCAGGACATCTTCACCGCGCCCACGAGCCCCCGCTTCAACTGGGTGCGTCCACTGCGCAAGGCCATGGCCAAGCGCCGCTAAGGCACGTTTCACAAGGGATTGGTAGGTTGTTTCGTATGACAGTCGATGACGATGTGGTGGTGCTGGTCGACGACCAGGGGCGCCAGTTGGGCACTGCCCCACGGACCACCTTCCACACCCATGAAACCCCGCTGCACCTGGCCTTCTCGGTCTACATGCGCGACGCCGACGGTCGGGTCCTGATGACCCGCCGGGCGGTGGACAAGGTGACATGGGCGGGTGTGTGGACCAACGCCGCCTGCGGGCACCAACGCCCCGACGAGGGGCCACTCAAGGCCGCCATGCGTCGGGTGCCGGATGAGATCGGTGCCGCGCCGCTGAACCTGCGGATGGCGATCCCGGACTTCCGGTACCGCGCCGTCGACGCCTCGGGCGTGGTGGAGAATGAACTGTGCCCCGTCATGGTGGCTGAGGTGAACCCCGATGACCTGGTCTTTGACCCCACGGAGGTGGCCGAGCACGCTTGGGCTGACTGGGCCGACCTGCGCGCCACCGCCGCCACCATGCCGCACCTGCTGAGCCCGTGGAGCGTCGAGCAGATCAACGCCCTGGGTGACGATCCCTGGGCGCAGTACCAGGCATCCTGACACGGGTGAAGCGCTTCGACGTTGCGGTCGCCGGGCTCGGGCCTGCCGGCCGCGCCGTGGCACATCGGCTGGCCGCCGCCGGCATGGACGTACTGGGGATTGATCCCCACCCCGAGCGATCGTGGCCACAGACTCTGGGGGGCTGGCGACGACAACTCCCCATGTGGTTGCCCAGCGAGGTGGTGGCGTCGACCTCACGCGACCCACAGATCCGCGCTTCGGGCAGCTATCCCATCCGTGACGAGTACGCCATCCTCGACAACTCCGCCGTCCAACGAGCCACCACGCTGGCGGGCATCACGCTGGAGGAGCGACTGGTGGACGACGAGGGCGTCGCAGCCCTGACGGAGCGGGCCCGGTTCGTGGTGGACGCTCGTGGCGCCAGGCCGGCGGGACATCCGGGAAGGATGCCGCACCAGAGCGCGCACGGCATCCTGGTGCCGCCCGAGGTTGCCGCACCCGTCCTCGGCGAGGCCGAGGCCGTCCTCATGGACTGGCGGCCCTTCGATGGCTCCCTGCGCTGGGGCAAGACAGCCTCCACCTTCCTGTACGTCATCCCCATGCCCGATGGACGTGTCCTCCTGGAGGAGACGTGTCTGGCGGGAGCACCCGGCCCGGACCAGGCGGAGCTCAGGATGCGGCTGGTGCGGCGCCTGGAGATGTTCGGGATCGCCCCCGCAGACGTCGCCGACGCAGAGGTGGAGCGGGTGTCGATCCCGTTGGTGCGCGAAGGTCCAGCCATCGACGGTGTGTTCCGGTTCGGCGCGGCCGGGGCTCAGAACAATCCCTTCAGCGGGTACACATTCTTCGCGTCGCTGGCCGCGGCCGACGTGGTGGTGGAGGCAGCGACGCGTGGCGAGATGCCTGGGCGCGACAAGCCGCTCTACGTCCGCCAGCGCGCGCTCCACGGACTGCTGAACCTGTCGCCGGAGAACACGTTCGCGCTGTTCGACGCCTTCGGACGCCTCACGGCGCAGCAGCAACGGGCCGTGCTCGATGCGGACACGCCCATGCCGCGGCTGGTGGCGGCCATGACACGCCAGTTCAGCCTGA
This sequence comes from Propionibacteriaceae bacterium, assembly GCA_030537675.1. Lineage (GTDB taxonomy): Bacteria > Actinomycetota > Actinomycetes > Propionibacteriales > Propionibacteriaceae > Arachnia. The sequence continues at coordinate 4,076 of JAUNVL010000153.1, forward strand.
TGCCCGCGCGAGCAGGGATGGGCCTCGCGCGAGCCACGCTGTTGCCCTGAGGCTCAGCTCATCGGGTTGCTGGGGACGGTCAGGATCTCTGCGCCCTTGTTGGTGACCACGAGCGAGGCCTCGAACTGGGCGACGCGCGACTTGTCGAGCGTGACCACGGTCCAGTCGTCGTCCCACACCTCTGACTCGGGTGAGCCGAGCGCGAGCATGGGCTCGATGGTGAACGTCATGCCGGGTTCCATGATGGTGTTCAGGCGGGGCTCGTCGTAGTGGAGGATCACCAGCCCGGAATGGAATGCGGTGTGGACGCCGTGGCCGGTGTACTCGCGGACGACGCCGTAGCCGAAGCGCTTGGCGTAGGACTCGATGACGCGGCCGATGACGGAGATGGGGCGCCCCGG
>JAUNVL010000154.1 GCA_030537675.1 Propionibacteriaceae bacterium
CGGCGTGGGCGTCTGCGGCGTCATCCATCACCGGAGACTATGCGGTCCAGGGTCGACGTTGGACCAGCGACTCGCCATCCCTGGGTCCGGAATCCACTCCATCGGCACTCAGCTGCCTGAGATCGGCAGCGGCCTCGGTAAGCAGGACAGACTTGGAGTTATTCATCAGCATGGAGTCTGTCTCAAGTAGGAAAGCGTTGAGGAGGGTGAGTACCTGTTTGCCGTCAACGAGGTCGTCGGCCATGGCAACAACGTACTGCTGGTCGACGTCCATGCGAACCGCACCCTCGGGCACTGCGGGAGATCTCTGGCCGTCAACCTCGACGAAACCGGGGAATGTGTAAATCGTCAGCGGATCCCCGGCCGACACCGTCGTTACGGCCTGAGGGTGCTGCCAGAGAACCTGCTCGACGCGCGCCGCCAGATCACGACCAAGCTCCACCTCGCCCGGTGCTGCCGAACTGCTCAGGCGCGCCTCTTCCCCGGTTATGGATACCACCAGCATCGAGGACCCCCAACGGGCTATGTCGTCCAGCGAGTCCGCTGGGACGATCGGCGTCCCGGCCTCCCGGACGGCCGTGGCTTGTGTGTCGCTCTGCACCGAACTGGCGGCAGTCGGCGCGAGACTGGAGGCGCTCCCCCGTTCTGAGACCGACGTTTCGCCGCAACCGACCAGCGCGAAAAACGTTATGGCGATCACGCCGAACCTAGCGTGCATCGATGTAGTCCCCACCGGGCACCTCCTCGTGGCCTCAGTACATCCGATTTGCTTCCCAGATATTGTGGTCGCCAATGAACCTCATGCCGCCAGTAAGTGGCGCAGTACGCATGCAACCCAGCGCTGCACTCTGATTGCTGACCTGAGGGTTCGAGTCGGCACCATGCAGAAGCCCGAGCGTATGCCCGGTCTCATGACATACAACCGCTTTTGCTAAGTTGTACGTCCCTTGATAGACATCGGGCCTCACCCTGATCTGGTCACGATGTTGGGTAATAGATCGCGGAAGTCGGACATTTACTCAGACACACCTCAGCATCGAGGAGAAGTGTGGGCGCCGTCACTGGTCAAGAGTTGGTAACGGGCAGACGTCGGATGGCCAGGTTGGCTCTCCACCCTCGAACTGCGCTTCGGGCCGGCTGTGGGGCAAGTACGGCCTGGTCCCCGCATCACCCCGATAGCCTGCGATGAACACCTCAAGAGAGGGGGGTTCTTCGGGCGAATAGCCTTCCCGGACCAGGCAGTCATAGGCCTCGACGGACTGCTCGTACAAACTCGTCATCTCCTGCTCCGAGAAGGGCGGCACCGTCGGCGCCGGACCGAGGATACTTCTGCACTGCGCCTCTGCCTTCTCCAGAGCCTTCTCTTGTGAGGCGTCCGCCTTCACCTCCATGCGGATCTCCTGCGGATCATAGGTCGCGGGAAACCCTTGCTCAGTCAGGCACTCGGCCATGTCCCCGTAGTACCCACGCGCCACCTCCTCAGCTGCGCTGCGGGAAGGGTCTTGAGACGGTGTGTCACGATTTGCACCGCTACAGGAGGAGAGCAGGCCGCAGGCGACAAGAGTCACGGTCAGAAAACTCTTCCGCGCGGCTGCCTGCATCTTCACTGGTAATAGCAGCTCGCGTACGTCCCGCCTTGGTCAAGTCCACCGCTCGACCCGATCACGGCCCGCCAATAGCCACCCTCGCCTGCTCCGTTAGCAGTCACTTGCCGCCAGCCGCTGTTCCACCACACGAGGTAGTATGACTTCCCGGGACCCAGGACCTTGACTTCCCCGTATCCCAGCGCCGTGGCGTACGGGCCACTTTCTCCCATCGAAGCTCGGCAGTACTTTGTTCCATAGTCTTCGACGTCAGCGTGCGCCGGTCCGGCGGTCAAACTGAGCGTCAAGGCTGAGCAACTGAGCACCGCAGCCAGACGGTTCATCGACGTCTTTGTCATCACTCGCCCCAATCCTTGGACGCGATACCCTCGTGCTCGCGTTGGAAGCAACGCTAGGGCACGCTGCCGGGGGCGTCAATCAAGGGGTCGACGAAGGTGGTGCGAGCAGGCCGCAGCGGACGACGATCATGCGCGGGGGTGAGCATCCGGCGGGTAGACGTCGGCCGTATGACGTCGTCTCCGCTCGCCAAGGTAAGCCCTTTACGTCAATTGGACCGTACTACAGCGCGTTGGCGGACCTCGGTCAGGGTCTGGTTGGCCAAGGACACCAGATGAAACCGGTCGGCGACCACGACCGCATCCGGCAGGGCTTGGGTGACCGCCTTCAGATACGACGCGGACAGGTCGATCGTGACGTGACTGACCCCAGCACGCCAGTCCCGCGGCTGGGCCTCTAGCCAGGCGATCACCTTCGCGGACGCGCGCCCGTCCACGTGCCCCAGCAGGCCACCAGTGCCGGTGGCGTCCACGATCCCGGTCAGCCACCGGTCAGCAACGACCTGCCACCGGCCCGTCTGCTCGTTCTGGGCCCACTTGATCTTCCCGCGGCGCGTCTCGTCGATCCCGAGCACGCACACCGCCGGCAACGGAGCGGCCAGCGCGTGGGCGGTGTGGGTGATGAACGCGGCGTGCGCAATCGGCCAGGACACCCCGTAGTGGCGGGCTGCGGCCTCGACGTCCTTGAAGTCCTCCGCGACCCCGGCACCACACGCAGACCGCAGCCTGCTCGTCAACCTCGACCTGGCCGGGACGCTGGGCAAGGACTCAGTGAACGAGGCTCGTGGGCACGCTGTCTCTCGACACCGCCACCGGCGCTTACGCCAAACCAGAACCACCCGGTCGACCCCGTAGGGCAAGTCCCGCGGCCGGGTCAGCGCATGGCCTTTCACCGACGTGGAGAACACCCCACGCACCGGGCACGCCGCCGCGGACTCGGCCGTCGTAGCCACGTGCACCACCCTGGCGCCGTCGTCCTCGAGCAGGACGGCGGCAACTGCGACACCGTCCAACCCGAGCAGCCGATTCGCTCCCACATCGACGTGCTGAACCTCAACGCTAAGTTGCGTACCCTGGGACATGCCCGTGACCTCACCTTCGTGACCATGAACTGCTCGACACAGTCATGATCACCGAGGTCACGGGCACTTCACGTCAAGACGACGCCCCCCGGCGTGCCCGGTTAAGTTCGAAGAGCCGCCAATCTCGTCGGCGACAGACTAGGCGTCCCCACCGCTGACATAGAGCTGAACCTTGCGGTCGCGATCACGTTCAGTCGCGCACTTCCGTGTGACGGCGATCGGACGGGGAATTCGCGCTCGGAGCAGCGACGACGAGGGTACAAGGCCGTAGCTGTTGAGTCGTATCAGGGCGGCTTGAGGTCCCCGGTCGCGGTCAACGCGGCCGACCAGTCGTCCTGCCGGGCGGACTCGACCGCGGCCCGGGTATATCGCCCCGGGTCTGATGGAGGCTCTCATCACACGGAAGGATGAGAGTCATGGGAGCACCACGGAAGTACAGCCAGGAGCTGCAGGAGAGGGCCACGCGGATGGCGGTGGAGGCTCGGCGGGACCCGGACCGCTCGCGTGGCGCGATCGCTCGGATCTCCGGCCAGCTCGATGTCCATACCGAGGCCTTGCGCAACTGGGTCAGGCGCGCTGAGATCGATGGCGGTCTGCGTCCAGGGACGACGACTGATGACGGTTCACGCATTCTCGAGCTTGAGAAGGAGAATGCTGAATTGCGACGGGCAAATACGATTCTGCGGCAGGCATCAGCTTTTTTCGCGGCGGAGCTCGACCGCCCACGCAAATAATCGTCGAATTCATTGACAACCATAAAGCTGAGCACGGGGTCGAGCCGATCTGTCGGGCGCTGGAAGACACCAACGCCAAGATCGCCCCGTCGACGTACTACGCGGCCAAGTCCCGCCCGGTCTCTAACCGGGCGCTGGCCGACCTGGCGCTGATCTGCGTGATCGTGCGCCTCCACGCCGCCAACTACGGCGTCTACGGTGCCCGGAAGGTCTGGCACGAGCTGAAGCGGGGAGGCCACGACGACGTCGCCCGGTGCACCGTGGAACGGCTCATGAGACTCAACGGCCTGCGCGGGGTATCGAAAGAAAAGACACCCCGCACCACCAAGGCAGGAAACAAGGGCGACCTGCCCGATGACCTGGTGAATAGAGAGTTTGTCGCTGCCGCACCGAATGAATTGTGGGTTGCTGATATTACCTACATTAAAACACATTCCGGGTGGGTGTACGCCTCGTTCATCATGGACATGTACTCCAGATACATCGTCGGGTGGCAGGTCGCCACCAGCCTGCACACCCGACTGGCACTCGACGCCCTGGACATGGCCATCTGGGCACGACGCCGCACAGGGGCAGATCTATCGGCTCTGACCCATCACAGCGACCGCGGCGTTCAGGGCGGATTCAACTGGTCGTCGCAACACCTTGATCTTGGAGGTGTGCAACGGTG
>JAUNVL010000001.1:0-93848 GCA_030537675.1 Propionibacteriaceae bacterium
ACCGTTGGCGTGATGGTGACCGTGGGGGTGACGCTGATTGTCGGTGTAACGGTGACGGTCGGGGCTGGCGACGGAGTCGCTTCGGCTCCAACGGTGATGGAAACCACTCGTGGAGACACCCGCGCCCGCTGATTCGCCGCGGATGCGTTGACAACCACTGTGATCACGTCACCGGGGGCAGCATCCGCCGGGATGTCAATCGTGATGCTTGCAATGGCCGTGTTACCGACGGCAATCCCCGGGATCGCGACGCTGGCGGACGAGCCGTTCAGTGTGCCAGCGATGCCGTTGGCCTCCAGAGCGGCCACGGTGGCCGTCCGGCCCAACACGTGAGCGCTGAACGCAGGAGAATCTCCTGGTGCATTGCCCATGGTGAGGGTGGCGTCGAATTGCGCCACGCCACCTGCGGGGGAGTTCACCGCGGACGGGGCCGCGAGGCTCAGCGTGGTGGCTGCCCGTACCGAGGAGTTGGCGCTGTTGGACTTGCCGTCCCAGATGCCGAGGTCGGTCAACACCTTGTACGCCATTTTCTGGTGTGCCTGGGCGGAGAGCTGACCGTCCTCGAACCAGGTGGACGGAGCCGTCTGGCTGTTGGTGATGCGCATCTCCGCGGCCAGGTCAATGACGAAAGCGCCGCGTACGGCCGCAGCAGCGCGCATTGCGTCGTTGCCTTCCGGCGAGGTCAGCTCAAGGGTGGGCGACGTCATGAGCACGGGTGTACCGCCGAGCTCACGGACGGACGTGATGGCGAGCCCCAGCTGTTGCTGAAACGCTGTGATGCCGCCGGCAGCCGTGATGTCGGAGTCCACCAATGGCATCAGCACCAAGCGCGACTGGGCGAGGGCGGGTTCGGTTTCCAACCACGCGATCCGCGCTGGCAACGACTCCATGCCAGGCGTGGCGGTCACCACGTAGTCCTGCCGGTGGCCGCGCTCCCAGCGGTTGCGCTCGGTCAGGATCTGGGGCCAGGCTCGCCATCCCCCCGCAGGAGCAGCAAGTTGTGGCTCCTCGCCCAGCACAACCAGCGGCGCGGAGGTGTTGAGAGCGCTGCTGAATCCGAGGAATGCATTGACGAATTCCGGCGCGAGGGGCATCTCACGCCTCTCAACGAGAAAGTTGAACGGCTCAGCGGGCAGCGCCCAGACCCAGATCCGCGGGACAGAACCAATGAAGCCGTCGATGACACCGCCGTCACCGTCCGGCATGCCACCCACATGGAAGGAGTCGGCGTCGGGCACGTCGGCGCCGAAGACCTGCTCAGGGACCACCGCCACCGTCAGCCCATCCACGAACAGCCGGGTGCCGCCACCGCCGGCGGCCAAGGCCACCGAGTGCGTTTCGCCGTCGTCCAGACCCATGTCCGGTGTGGACAGGTTGAGAATTTCCTCTCCCCGGTTGACGACGTCCACCTGCACGCCACCGTCGACGCTCACGACCTTCAGGTAGGAGTCGGTGCGTGACGAGTCGTGCATGGCGAACAGCACACCCCGGGCACGTGTGGTGGTGGAAAATCGTGCCAGGTACGTGCCTTCCACCTGTCGATGAATGGGAAGACCGGTGAGGTCGCTGCTGCGGTCCTCACTGCGGTCGCCGGTGAAGATGCCGGGGAATTGGTAGCCGTAGGTCTGCTGCACCGGTGTGTTGAGGGTGGGGGAGCTGCCTGCCTTGAAACCGCTCGCAGGAAGGTCGTTCTCCGCCCCGAGACCACTGGCGCTGTCCCAGCGGCCGAAGTTCTGAAAGAAGTTGCGTGTGAACTGCCAGTGTCCGTTGGCGCTCGGGTGGATGCTGTCGCCGTACCAGAGCGCCGGAGCCTCGCCGGAGTTCGTGTACTCCCAGTCACCGTAGTTGTCCACGACGACAACGCGGTGCTGAGCGGCCACCTCGCGCATCGCCTGGACGTACAAGGGGTAATCCGCCCTGGCGCCGCTGGCACCGCCCTTGATGGGGTTGGAGGTGGCAAAGATGGGGATCGCGTTCTCTGCGCGCGTCTTGGTGATGATGTCCGTGAGGTTTGACCTGAACATCGCCAAGGTCTGCCCCGTGCTCGTGGCAGCGTCATTCATGCCGATCATGGTGACGACGACGTCGGGGGCGTAGCGACCCACGCGACTTTCGAACGTGTCGTTGATCCCGATGGTGTTGTTTCCCGCACCTGCGGTGTCACCGGAGATCGCGGTGTTGACCACGAGGTCGTGACCGTTGCCCATCTCTGCGAGGCGGGCTTCGACCTGTTCCGCCCATGAGCGATACCCGTAGGTGTGCAGTGCGCCGTGCGTGATGGAGTCGCCCGTGAACACCCAGGTCGCCGGTTCCGCACGATCATCCTGCAGGAGTCCGCTCAGAGCAGCGAGGTCGGGGAGTGCCACCGGGTAACGGTTGATCGAGGACGCGGCAGCGTCTATTCCCTGCATCTCGGCAGGAGTCATCCGGCCGTCGGTGACAGCAAGCCGGACGATGTTTCCGGTGAAGAAGTCCGTCCATGTTGTGCCATCGACGGCCCGTCCTCCGACGTGGACGCTGTCCAGCTCCTGGACCGAAGAAAGAAATGCGTCACTGGCTCCGAAGTGAACAGGGCTGGCATCGAGGTGGATCCAGAGGTAGCCACGGTCGACGACGATGTGAATTTGGTGCGCCTCGCCCGGGACCACCTTGGCGTCAATCGTCTCGTCGACCAGTGTCGTGCCGCCCGAGGTCATCCGCCACCGCAGAGAACTGCCCTCCAAGGAGAGCACGGCTCCGTCGGCCGGGTCGGCGCTGGAGAACAGATGCGCGATGGTCTGGATCCCGCTGGTGTTCGTCGGGGTGAAGTTCACCTGGATCGTGCCCTTGGACAACGACGCCACAGCCGACATGCCTGCTGCTCCGGGTCCGTAGCCACGGTGCTGGGTGCCGTCGAAAACACGGTTCGGGTCGCTGGGGGCCCAGCCGAAGCCGAAGACCAGGTTCGACTGGGTGGCCGACGACCCCTCGGCGCGGGCGGATGCCTGACCAAGACTGAATGTGGTCAGCAGTATGGCGATCGCCAGGAGGGAAGCAGCGATACGGCGTCGTTCTTCAGTGAAGCGCATGCACTGAAGGATAGGAGCCTCACTATTGCGGGCGGCAGCAGTGGCTCGTATCGCTCAGCGGTGGGGGTCAGCTGTCAGTTGTCTTGGATCAGTCGATGAGGGTGGCGTGGATGCGTCTGAGTTCGTCACGGTTGAGCCTCGACGCGTTGATGACGTCACCCACTTCCAGCGGCAGGCGTCCTGACAGACGCAGGCTGAGATTGTTCACCGTGTCGACCAGTACGCAGTCCGTCCACACCATGTTGTCGTTCTCGTACATCTCGACCGTGCCGGTTCCGGGCTCGAGGGTGATCTCGATCGGAGGTCTGTCGCCATGGACCTCCGGGGGTTCAGCGACGCAGGAGGTGTCCCCTGACTGCAGCGACACCACGGTGGTCGCCTCCCAATCAACGCCGCCCCCTGCGACCGGGACCGCCGGTGCCAGACGACCGTTCACGATCGTCAGGGCCATGAGGTGCCCGTAGCGGAACTCCGCACCGTCGCCTCCGTAGGCAAATCGGTGAGCCGTCAGTTGATGCTGAAAGGCGGCGTCGAGGCGCTGGATGACTGCCTTCGAGCCGGTGTCGCGGAACTGCAGATCCTCGCGCTCCTCACCGAACACTTCCCGGGGAAACTGGTCGACGGTGAGTTGTAGAGGGTCTGGACGCGGAGGTCCGACGGTGAAGGCCGCAACCCCCAGCCCTCCCGCGAGGGCGCCGACCAGCCCAGCGGCGGCCAGCGCGCCGGCGCGACGCGTCCCCCTGGGCTGAGGTGAGCGTGATTCACGTGGGGCAGGTGTCGCTGCACGGAGGTCCACCGTGTTGAATTCCGTGGGGTGCGCTGTGGTGCCCTCCCGGTTCTCCTGCGACGAGCGCGGTTCAGACCCGGGGCGCTGGAACGGCGAATCGGACATGCGGCAAGAGTAACGTCGCCCGTGCACCGCCTCTGATTGCGGCAATGACTCAATCGACGAGGCCTGCGTGGGTGCGTTCCAGGACGTCCGCGAATTTGTTTGCGACCTGTATCGCGTCACCGCGGAAACCGTCGGTGTGGTTCGCGAGACGAAGACTGAGATTGCGTTTCGGGTCCACCAGGACACAGTCGGTCAGCCCCGACGCCGTCAGGTCGCTCGGGGTGGCGAGGACCGCACTTTCGTAGAGGTCCACCACCGGGACGAAGACGCATTTCACTGGGTTGGCCTCGAACGAGATGAGTCGTGGCGACCCATCATCGAACCCGACCCGATTCCCGCTGGGCAGACCGGGGGTCAGGTGTCCGTTCACGATGGCCAGGGTCAGGCCGCCCTCGTAGTCGACCTCGGCACCGTCGCCCCCATAGGCGAAGCGGAAGTCATCCAGACCATCCATCACGGCTGCCTCCAACTGTGGCCGAGTGTCCCCAGTGCGATCCTGGATGTCCACGCGTTGCAGTCCCAGGATGTATTCCGGGAAGGTGTCGAGCGCGATGGTCAGAGGTGCCGGCTTGGCGAAATACAGGTTTGTCAGGACGACGGCGGCCAAGCCGCCCACCACGAATCCGGCCCCCCCGATGGCCATCCACAGCCACGCACCGCGGTCTTGACGCGGTGCGGGCGGACTGTCGGGGGAGCCCGATGCCTCCGGCCTGAAGGCCCCGCGTCCGTCCATGGTGAGCGGACTTGTCCCAGCGCCTGCCTCTGAGCCCGGCCGCTGGAACGGGATGTCTGACATGGCACAAGGTTATGCCCGAGCTGGAGTGTCCCGCCGGACCCGCCCGATGGGACGGACATCCAGGGGATGAGGCGCATGGAGTGCGGTGACGTCAGTTCACGAGAGTCCCGTGGAGCTTCTGCAGTTCGTCGCGAAAGGACGCCGACGTGCTGAAGGCATCACCGTCAGCCATCGCTCTCACCTGCGTTATCCGCAGGCTGAAGTTGCTCCCCATGTCGCGAAGGACACAGTCCGTGAGGCCTTCGCTGTCCAGGTCGCCCAACTGCGCGACGTTGGAGTCCGGCTCGACAACGGGCTTCGGTTCGAACGTGCACGAAATCTCGGATGTCCGGAGCGAGATGAGTCGGCGCGTCCGTGACGCTCGTCCGTTCTGGTCCAGTTCACCATCGCGTGGCAGGTTGGGGGGAAGGATGCCGTTCACGATCGTCAGGGTGAGCAGCCGTCCGTAGCCGAACTCGGCGCCATCGCCACCATAGGCGAAGCGGTAGCTGGCAAGTTGCTCCTCGAACTCGGCGTCAAGGCGTTTCACGGTGGGACCAAAACCTGCCTCCCGCAGCTCGATGTCATTGCGCTGTTTCCCGAGCAGCTCACGGGGAAAAGAATTCAGCGTGATGGAGATAGCCGGCGGCTCAGACGTCTGCTTCAGACCCGCCACCCACACCCCGCCCAGCACGGCCCCCACCACGGCGCCCAGCACCAAGACCACCAAGAGCTTCGCGCCACGTCGGGGCGGGGGCGGGACGGCATCCGGAGGTTCATCGTCGAGTTCCGGGAAGATGGCCTGCGGTGGCTCTTCCGGTGGGGGTGCTTGGTACGGCCAGTTCCCCGGTGCAGGGTGCGGGGGAGTCCCCGGACGTTCAAACTCCTTGTCCCCCATGCGTTCAGGCTAGGCGGAGTTTCGCGATCATGGTAGGAAAATGCCTCGCCATCCGGCTGGACCGGTGCTTCCAGCTCCCTCAGGGGGCTGGAATGAGGATGTCGCGCACCAGGGCGTCGAGGTCTGCATCGGCTGCCAGGAACTGGCGCAGCGTCTTGCGGGTGGGTCCGAAGGAGCCGAACTCCGACGGCGTCATGCCGTCCTCGTCGTAGGCGCGTCGGAAGTCCTCGAGGCGGTTGAGTTCATCCAGGTATTCCTGACGCACTGGCTCGTCGATGCGGGACACCGGGTCGTAGTCGGCGGCATTGATGATCTCCTGCCACGCGAACGGTGGTGAGACCACCAGATCTCCACCCACCAGTGAGGCCCAGTGGTTGACGTTGCGGAATGCGGCCGAGAGAACACGGGACCTGAAACCACGCTCCGTGAAGATCGCGTGTGCCTTCTTGATGCACGCGATCCCGGCCCATTCCAGGGCTGACATGTCGATGAACACTTTCTCCCGAGCGACGACCTCCTTGAGCCAGTCGTCGAGGCGGCCCACCATGATGGTCACGACGGGGCCCATGCGCGAGATGTCGTGGCCAGCGGCTGCTCGACGGTCGAGTCCACGTTCGATGGCTTCTGCTGTCCGGACCGCCTGCGGGACGGAGAACGAAACTGTGACATTGATACTCACCCCGAGGGCGGTGGCCTCCTCGATGGCCTCGACGCCAATCATGGTGGCGGGGACCTTGACCACGATGTTCTCGGCCATTTCGTGGAACTCGACAGCCTGGGCCACGATCGCCCCAGCGTCCCGATGGAGGCGGGGATCCGTCTGGACGGACAGGCGGCCGTTGCGGCCGTTGTGCTCGTCGAAGATGGGCTTGAGCAGCGCCGCGGCTTCGACGGACATGTCCTTGACGGCCTGCCAGCCGATGTCCGATTCACCCCACGTCGGGTGGTTCTCGGCGATGCTCTTCAGGCGCGGAATCCAGCTCTCGAGGTTCTGCTTGATGGTGTTGTAGGCGATGACGGGATTGCAGGTGGCGCCCACCGCGCCGAACGAGATGGACTGCCTGAGTTCGTCCAGGTCCGAGGAATCGTTCCACAGGGCCGTGGGCGTCGTGCGTGCGGCCACGAGCAGGGGACCGGGCGTGGGGGGCAGGTCAGTCATCGGATCCTCCAGGAAGAACGGACGGCAACCTCGCCGTCGAGGCTGCGACGCCCTCAGTCAACCCGCATGTCCGTGCCAAGTCAAACGCTTGTCAGTACAAATGGATGTAGTCAGCTGCTGAAGAGTGAGAACTTGAACGAGTACAGGCCCGGGCGGTAGACGTGGTTGCCGATCTCGACGGGACGTCCTTCGGCTGTGCGGCCCACGCGGTGCATGGTCAGCAGGGGTGCGCCGATCTCCTCGCCGAGGGTTTCCGCCTCCTCCACGTTGGCGCCGCGGGCGCCGATCTCCTGCTGGGCGGAGGCGATCTGGATGCCCCGGCCCGCCAGGCAGCGGTACAGCCCTGCTGTGCCCAGCTCCTGCCAGGTGGGGGCGATGTCGAGGGGGATGATGTTTGTCAGGATGGCGAGGGGGTGGGCGTCGGCGTAGCGCAGCCGGCTGACCGAGAGGACGCCATCTCCTGCCGCCATGCCCAACTTGTCGGCCTCATCGGTCGAGGCCTCCCGCACGTGATAATTCAGCACCTTTGTGGAGGGTGTGAACCCCGCGTCGGCCAGGTCGTCGTTCAGTGAGGAGAGTTTCATGGGGCGGTGCACGTGGGTGGGGGTCACGCGTGTGCCCACGCCCCTGCGTCGTGACAGCAGTCCTTTGTTGACCAGTTCCTGCAGGGCACGTCGAGCGGTGGGTCGCGCGACGTCGAGGCGAACGGCCATGGATACTTCATCCTCGATCATGGCCCCGGCGGGCAGTTCGCCGGAGACGATGGCTGCTTCGATGGGGCGTGCGATCTGCTCGTACAGCGGGATGGCGGACTCGCGATCCATCGTGATCACCGGCGCCCAGGCCTTGTCCATGCCAGCCCCTGTCCATGTGCAGTGTTGGGGTGCTCGAGGTTGCGCACCGATCGTCGTACCGGACCATCGTAGCTGCGCAAGCAGGCCTCGCCATGTGTGAACAAAAGAGTTGACCGCTCCTTGGCGCTGGGGCAGACTGGCGGCGGACGAAGGAGGTCCGACACGGTGGCTGACACATGGACGCCTGATGTCCTCACGATCGGTCGTTGCAGCGTCGACCTCTACCCGCTCGAGGTGGGCGTGAAGCTGGAGGACGTCGCCACCTTCGGCAAGTTCCTGGGCGGCTCGGCCACCAACGTCGCAGTGGCTGCCGCGAGGCACGGCCATGGAGTGAGCGTGCTGACCGGTGTGGGGGACGACCCATTCGGACGGTTTGTGATCAAGGAACTCGGACGCCTCGGTGTGGATGCGTCGCACGTCGTGACCAACCCTGCTTTCAACACTCCCATCGTGTTCTGTGAGATCTTTCCCCCCGACGACTTTCCCCTCTACTTCTATCGGCAGCCGACCACACCGGACCTCGAACTGACCGCGGAGAACCTGCCGCCCCGGTTGGCGGACTACAAGATCCTGTGGTTGACCTCGAGTGGACTCTCGGCGGAGCCGTCACGCACTGCCCACCACGCTGCTGTCGCCGCACGGACGGGGGGCCTCACTGTGCTCGACCTGGACTACCGCCCCCGCTTCTGGCCCGACGAGGCCACCGCCACCCGTGAGGTGGGCGCGATGCTGGGCCGGGTCGACGTCGCCATAGGAAACCTTGAGGAGTGCCGGGTGGCGGTGGGCGAGAGCGATCCCGAGCGTGCTGCGGACGCACTGCTGGACCGCGGCGTCGACGTCGCCATCGTCAAGCAGGGCATGGCGGGGACGTATGCCAAGTCGCGGGAGGAACGCACGTTCGTGCCGTCCACGCAGGTGAAGGTGCTCAACGGGTTGGGCGCGGGTGATGCCTTCGGGGGTGCCGTGTGCCACGGGCTGTTGAGCAACTGGGACCTGCACCGCACCGTCGCCTTCGCTTCGGCCGCGGGGGCGATCGTGGCCTCACGCCTGGAGTGCTCCACCGCCATGCCGACCGGCGAGGAGGTGGAGGCGCTGCTCGCGTCCGCACCACCCTCTCCGCCCTTCCTGGCTCCGCGATGAGCCATGCTGAGAGCCATCCGTCGCGCCCGCCCGTGGAAGCGGACTTTCCCGCGGCGACCCAACCCTTGGGAGGTGTTGTGACCACGCATGACAAGTACGTGATCCGGGCCGGCTCCAGCAGCCATGGCCACTTCGAGACTGACGTCGACGCCGAGCGCGCGAACTGGCAGTGGTGCTCCATCCGCGTCCTGGGGTTGCCTGCCGGAGCGTCGCAGGAGATCACGACCGGCGGGGAGGAACTCCTCGTCCTCCCACTGGCAGGATCCTGCACCGTCGAGGTGGCGGACCAGACGTACGAGCTCGCAGGGCGCACAGAGGTGTGGAGCAGCGTCACCGACTACCTGTACCTGCCGCGCGGTGTCACGGCGATCGTGCGCAGTGAGGCCGGTGGACGGTTTGCCCTGCCCGGCTCGAAGGCGACCGCAGACCTGCCCGTGCGCCACTGCCCGGCGTCGGAGGTCATCACGGGCCTGCGCGGTACCGGCAATTGCTCGCGCCAGGTGAACAATTATGCGCTCGGCAATGACCTCCAGACCTCGCACCTCCTGGTCTGCGAGGTGCTGACCCCCGGCGGCAACTGGTCCTCCTACCCGCCCCACAAGCACGATGAGCACAACGAGAATGAGCGCGTGCTGGAGGAGATCTACTACTACGAGGTGCGCCCCGCCGCCAACGGCACCACGGGCATGGCCCTGCAGCGCATCTATCCCTCGCCGGGCAATGACATCGACGTGTGCACGGAAGTGGGCTCACGGGATGTCGTGATCATGCCGCATGGTTACCACGGCCCCTCCATCGCTGCCCCCGGGTACGACCTCTACTACCTGAACGTCATGGCTGGTCCGGCCGAGGACGCCACCTGGCTCATGACTGACGACCCCCATTACGCGTGGATCCGCGAGACCTGGGAGGACACCGACGTGGACGCGCGCCTGCCCATGACTCCGCTCAACACGAAGGAACAGTGACATGACCGCGACCATCCGCCTCACCGTCGGGCAGGCCGTCATCCGCTTTCTCGTCAACCAGTTCACCGAAGCGGACGGCCAGGAGCAGCGCCTCATCGCCGGTGCATTCGGGATCCTCGGTCACGGCAACGTCGCGGGCATCGGCCAGGCACTGCTGCAGAACGAACTCGATCCCGAGCCCGACGGCGGTGAAATGCCCTACATCATGCCCCGCAACGAGCAGGGCATGGTCAACGCTGCCGCCGCGTTCGCGAAGGCGACGGAGCGACGCCAGACGTGGATGTGCACGTCGTCGATCGGACCGGGCGCGCTCAACATGGTGACCGGTGCCGCCGTCGCCACCACCAACCGGTTGCCCGTGTTGTTGTTCCCCTCCGACCAGTTCGCCACGCGCCACGCCGACCCGGTGCTGCAGCAGGTGGAGGACCCCACATCCCCGCTGACAGCCGCCACCGACTGCTTCCGTCCCGTCTCTCGGTACTTCGACCGCATCGAACGCCCCGAACAGCTCGTGCCCTCGTTGATGGCCGCGATGCGGGTCCTCACTGATCCTGCGGACACCGGCGCCGTCACCGTCGCGCTGCCGCAGGACGTGCAGGCCGAGGCGTACGACTTCCCGCTCGAGTTCTTCGCCCGCAGGGTATGGCGGATCCGTCGCCCGGCTCCGGAGACGATCGCCATCGAGCGCGCCGCCCACATCATCCGCGGTGCCGAACGTCCGTTGGTGATTTCCGGCGGGGGGACGGTCTACTCCCACGCCAGCCAGGAACTCCGGGACTTCGCCACTGCCACCGGCATCCCTGTCGCCGATACACAGGCGGGCAAGGGTGCCATCAACTTCGACCACGAATGCGCCGTCGGCGGTGTCGGTTCCACGGGCAGCTCGTCGGCCAACAGGCTGGCGGAAAAGGCCGACGTCGTCATCGGCATCGGCACCCGGTACTCGGACTTCACCACCGCTTCCCACACCCAGTTCAAGAACCCGGACGTGAGGTTCGTCAACATCAACGTGGCCGCGTTCGACGCCGCCAAACACGCCGCCGAGATGGTGGTGGCGGATGCCCGCGAGGCACTCACGGCACTGACCGCTTCACTGCAGGGGCACCGCGTCGAGGAGTCCTACAGCGCCGAGATCGCGGAGTTGCGCAAGGAGTGGGCGGGGATCACCGACGAGTGTTATCACCGCGGGCATGGGCCGCTGCCCGCGCAGACGGAGGTGTTCGGCGCCCTCAACGAACTCATGGGCGACGACGACGTCGTCATCAACGCGGCTGGCTCCATGCCCGGCGATCTGCAGTGCCTGTGGCAGGCCCGCACACCCTCGCAGTACCACGTGGAGTACGCCTTCTCCACGATGGGATACGAGATCCCTGCGGCCATGGGAGTCAAGCTGGCGCGCCCGGACTCGGAGGTGGTGGCCATTGTCGGCGACGGCACGTACCAGATGCTGCCCATGGAGCTGGCGACCATCGTGCAGGAGCGACTCAAGGTCATTCTCGTACTGCTGCAGAACCATGGGTTCGCCTCGATCGGGGGACTTTCGGAGTCCCACGGTTCACAGCGCTTCGGCACGCGCTATCGCCGGGGCGCGGGTGAGGCGCACACCGCCGACGCCGAACTGTTGCCCGTGGACATTGCCGCCAACGCCGAGTCCTGGGGCCTGAAGGTGTTGCGGGTGAGAAGCATCGCTGAGTTCCGTGACGCCTATGCGCAGGCCGTTGCCATGGACCGGGCCGTGATGATCCATATCGAGACCGACCTCATGGGCCCCAATCCTCCCGGCTCGAGCTGGTGGGACGTCCCGGTATCGGAAGTCTCCCGGATCGAGTCCACGAAGACAGCCCGCGAGTGGTACGAGTCCATGAAGGGTGCCCAGCGCCACTATCTGCGGTGACCCCTGCATCGACGGCCTGATTTGTCACAAGGACCACGGCCCCCAGGTGGACCGGGGGCCGTGATCGTGCGTTGGCGGACGGGTTCAGGATGAGCAATCGCGACGGCTCCGGATCAGAACCGGCGCTTGTCGATCACCGCCACGCTGGCGAATTCCTTGCGGACGAACCGCGTCTTGCAGCTTGGGCTGAAACCGACCGCGGTCACAGCGACCGAGTAGCTACCGGGAATCTTCGTCTCCCGGTAGTCCCCCTTCAGCGTCCCCGCACGCTTGGGATGCAACACGACTCGCGGGTCAATCACTGCGACGTGACCCGGATTCATGATCGTCGTGCCGCCCATCCTGCCGCCGGACGCCACATCCTTGAGGAACCCCTGACGCTCCCAGCGCAGGGTGTCGAACCTGTCCTGGCGTGTGGATCTGAGCGTTGTCTCCCCGAGCGTGAGCGCATCGACCCTCCGGGCAAGGATGTCTTTGCCCGTCTTCACCATCAGCTGATCTCTCAGCAGCACGAGGCGGGCCAGGAGTTCGTGGTCCTTGCTGGGCTTCCCATCGGAGTGGAAGCTGCGCGGCAACTTCATGTCCATGAGCTTGTCGCGGTACCTGTCGATGTAGGCGGCGGGTGGCGCGAACGGTGAAGTGATGGAAGTCCGGGCCTTGATGCCGTCGACCCCTCCACGCAGGTCACCGACGGTGGCCCGGACGCCGAGTGAATCGCCCACTCGCAACAGCGTAGGCACGTCGATCCGGAGCCTGAGTGGTGAACGGACGAATCCGCCGACTGTGTAGGGCGTGTGCTGGTCGCGGTTGGTGGCCACCTCCACGGTCCACAGACCGGGCTGCGGATCGTCGATCGCGAAACTCACGTACCCGTCGCCGGCGTGCCGGAGGAACTCGGTGGCTGAGCGAGGAAGCCAGCGGCCGCTTGGCGAGCGCAGCCGCACGGCGATCTCGCGCGGGCTCTTCGGCTCGTTTGACACGTACTGCAACGACCTGTCGTGCCAGGCGACGGTGAACAGCGCCGATTCGGCACATCCATCCACCCAGCCGGACACCTGTGACACCGACGCGACGGATGACTCGTTGACGATGACGCCGTCGCCGGTGACCTGCCCTCGGATGTAGTTGTAAATCTCGAAGAGGTCGTCGATGGATGGCATGAAGTAGTACCGGCCGGCGGTGTTGTCCGCGAGCTGTGCCAGCAATGCCTGATCCGAGGCCGGGCCCATGGCACAGCTGTAGATCGGAAGATCGGCAGGCAGGGCAGCCGCCGCATCGGTCGCCCACGGCTTGGCGGGGTTGCTCTGGTCGCAGCCCTTGTTGTCGTAGCCGTCGGACAGCAGCACCATCGCGCGGCGAGTGCCTGCACCGGCGAGCACACTGCCTGCCTTCTCGATGCCCGCCCCCATGAAGGTGCATCCCCCGAACCCGATGCTGTCGACCGCTGCGGTGGCGGCGTCCCTCGTGCTCTGGTCCACGATCACCCGGGGAGCGCCCGTGCCCGGATACTCCTCGTCGCCCGAATCGCCGAAGCTCACCACCCCGATGGAATCGTCCACCCCCATGAGGTCTGTGAACTGCCGCGAGGTCTGGCGGGTGGTTTCCACGTAGCCGTACGCCTGCATGGAGCCCGAGCGGTCCAGCACCGTGACAACGCTGACGGGGTCGCTCGCCGGAACCTCGGCGTTGTCCACGACGAGGGCGAAGTCCTGCCATCCTCCAGCGATGTCAGTGCGGGCCGACGCTGCAATGTTGGCGGCGACGACGGTGATCTCGTACACCCCGGTGGGATTCTGGATGATCGCCACCTCGGTGTTGTTGAGATCGTCTGCCACTCCGCCCGTGGTGGAGAACGCCCCGGCGAAGTTGTTGCCGTGGAAGAGTTGGTTGGTCACGACGTGACGCACCTCCAGGTCGAGGTCGTTCACGAGCGTGGGGTTGGCTCCGACGGTGGCTGGGGCATCGGTCCATGACAGGGCCACGCGCAACGGGAGCGCCGCGTCGGCGACTGCCACACGGATGGTGTATTCCTGGCCCATCGCCGTGAACGCGTGGCGCTGGTCCACGATGATCTTCGGTCCGCGATCCGCTGCGGGCGCCTGCAGCAGCATGTTCTCGATGGAGACGCGACCCCAACCGACGTTGTTGTTCGGTCCCGCAGCGAGCGTTCCGCCTGCGCCATTCGTGCCGCCTGTCATGGGCTCCGTGCCGGAGACCAGCAACGCCTTGATGAGCGCAGGGCTCGGGGTCCTGCCATCGCGCGTCCGCCGCCGCCAGTCGATCAGCAGCGCTGCGGTGCCAGCCACATGCGGTGATGCCATCGATGTCCCGCTCATCGGTGCGTGCACCGGGTGCAGCGTGCCACCCGTGTCGCGGTACGGCGCGGTTCTCCATCCCGCTGGGCTGTAGGTGGAGATGATGTCGGTGCCCGGGGCCACCACGGTCGGCAGCGTTCTGCCATCGGTGGCCGGGCCGCGTGACGAGGACGTCGCGATCCCGCGGATGTCGTCGTTGGCAGTCAGCTCTCCCGGGCGGGCGTTCAGCGAGTTGCCCACGAGGATCGCGTTCTTCGGATTCTTCGTGACGGTGCCGGCGCCTGAACCGCTGTTGCCTGCCGAGAACACGATGACCAGCGGCGTCTGGTCGGTCGATGTGGGGTCGGCGTCGCGAACGCCGAGATCAATGACGCGGTCGTTGGCGGAGTAGTTGGGACCATTCATGGCCCACGAGTTGTTCATGACGTCGGCACCCTGGAGAGCCGACTGCCGCACGAGAGCTTCGACGGTGCCAGCCGATGAGACGAGCCCCACGTCCGCGCCGGGTGCCACACCCTGTCCCAGCCGGAAACCCTGGGGATCAACATCGCCGGAGGTGCCGTTGCCTCCTGCGATGCCTGCAACGTGCGTGCCATGGCCGTCGGTGTCGGCGCCAGCGACGGCCGTTCCCGCAGAATTGACAGCGAACGCGAGGCGCCCGGCCAGATCAGCATGGATGGTCGCCGCATTGTTCGTGTCGATGCCGGTGTCGCACACCGCGATGGTGACGCCCGCCCCGTTGACGCCGAGAGCCGTGAGGTTCGCGGTGTATCCCGTGTTCGGCAGGGTGTTGGGCGCCGCCGTCCCGTTGAGATCCTCCATGAGGATCTGCGAACTGCGCTCGTCCTCGAGTATGAGCGTGTGCACCGCGTCGATCCAGCGCACGTCGTCCAGCGCCGCAATCTTGGGCAGTGCTTCGGTGGGCAACTCTGCGGTGATGCTGCGAAACACATCGGATGATTCGGGGGCGATTTCCAGGACACTCCCGCCGAGCGAGATCACCAGAGCTGCGACGCCGTCGATGTCGCCCTCCGCCAGAACGCCGATGTCGACCGCCTCAATGGGGCCAAGACCACGACCGGTTCCCACGTCCTTGTTCCCGCTCAACAGGTCCGGGTTGACCTTGTACGCAGGCATGAGTGGGCCGGTCCATTCGACGAACGGAAGCGCTGCTGCGGATGCGACGGTCTCCGCGTCGGCGCGCACAAAGTACGCATGCGGGCTGACGGCTTCAACGAGCCGGACACCGCGTTCGGCGAGTGTCGACAGCCACGATTCCTGCACTGGTCCGACCAGTTGCAGCAAATGGTTGAGGCCAGCACCGGACTCGGTGGAGGTGAACCCGTCCGGAGTGGGAGGGAGCTTGCCCGTGGCAGTGTCGATCTCGTAGCTGAAGAGACGGAGTGTGTGGGGGTCGCGCACAGCTTTGACGCGCCATCCCTGTTTCCTCAGTCGCTCCACCTGCGTGGCTTCGGCGTCGACGATGAAGCCGCGATCAAGCGCACTCACGACGCCGATACCTTCAGCCTCGACCATTGGTCTGTCGAGCTCGGTTCGGTGGATGACAACGTAGCGTTCAGACATCTCGATGCCCTTCTACTCTGCGGTGGAAACGGTCGGCACCGGTGGTGCCCCGTACATGCAAAGAGGCTTCTTGGGGCTGCCTGATACATCGGTTGCCCAGGGCGGGGCTGCTGAGTTGTCCATTTCGCGACCGAAGAGGCGGACGGCGGTGTCATGCCAAGGACGGCGTACGTCCTTGACCGCTACATGCGAGGAGAAAGCTGTGGCGAGAATTCTCGCCACCCACTACGGCGTGGGCAGTGCTTCCTCGGCATCCGGCGACGGGCCGGCGGGGTGGTGCCGTGACAGGAATTCGACGAGTGGAATCGGATCAGGGAGGTCGTCGAGGAGGGCGATGAGGTCGTCACGGTCCTCGGGGGACACTCGTTCGAGACCGCCGAAGAGCTGCATCGTCCCTCCAGCGGGTACGACTCTGGCGCAGTACAGCCCGCCCAGCTCCACCTGTGTGCCGATGGTTGCCGTGCGTACCTCGTGGATGTCGCCGGTCCGGACGTCTCGAAGCGTGATTGATTCGCCTGGCTGGGTGCTGACGACTTCGTGTACGGATCGCTCGATGTGCAGCCACTCCTGGGCCATCGAGGCTTCGTCGGAGGGCAGCAGCTGGCCGCGCAGAGCCAGGAACTCCTGGAATGCCCCACCTTCGAACAACATGACGTCGCGGGCGAGCTCGTCCAAGAACGCTCGCTCCAGTGCGTCGGGATCATCCACGTACCCGGAACGGGCATGGGCGACGTCCTCGAGCAGAGCAGCAGAGGGACCAGCCAGCAGGTCGGTGATCGCCTTCTGGTAGAGCCACGCGGCCCTGTCCTCCAGCGACAACTGTTCACGGTTGAGGTGGCATTGCTTGTACTTGCGTCCCGAGCCGCACCAGCAGGGGGCATTCCTGGCAAGTGCCGGGTGGGACGTGGTCTGAAAAGCCTCCAACATCTGCACGAGGGGCGCATCGGGCAGTGCTCCGGCGCGCCGCAACAAGGACAGTCCGCGCTCTGCGTCGCCTCGATCGCTGGCGAGACGGGCCAGCGATATCAGCGTCAGCGGCCACGAGGGATCCAGAGCCTCGGCGGCGCGGAAAGACTGTTCAGCGGACTCGATGTCCCCGACATGCTCGTGGGCCCTGCCCCGCAGCCAGAGCATCGCCGGACGAGCAGCGCGCGGTGCGACCTTCTCGAAGGTGTGGGTGAACACGTCCAGGGCAGTGGACGAGAAGCCGTCGGCGGAGCTCGCTTCCCACAGGAATGTCTCCACGACGATGGGCTCCTCGAAGTAGTCCAGGGCGTCGCGAGGGTCCATGAAGAGGCTGTCGTCGTCGAGGTCCGTGTCGCCCGTCACCGCTCGTGCGCGCTGCAGCAGATGGGGCAGCGGGGCCCCGCCATCGTCCCAGTCGGCCTCGTCCGAGCCATCGAAGATCGTTTCCACTTCGTCGCGGATCCGCTCGAACAAGACCATTGCCGTCAATACGGCCGCGCCCTCCTCAAGGTCCAGGTCGTGGCGGTTCATCATCGCCCCCACGCGGCTGCTGGCCCTCCAGAGGTCGAAGTCGAACCCTGCCGGCGCCACCCACTCACCCTCCAGCACGAGTCCGATGGCGGGGAGGAGTTCTGACAGGGGTGCGATTGGCTCCCGGAAGGCGTCATTGCTCTTGTCGCAGGCCATCCACACCGCAACTGCGATCCTTTCCGGACGCTCCGGTTCCTGGCCCAGCCGTGCGGCGATCGAGGCAGCAGCCGTCGACTTCTTCACGGCGTCCACGGCACAGAGGTCGAACCCGGCTTCGGTGATACGAATCCCGACGAGGTCTCCCGCCTCCACACCGCGCCCGGCCAGATGCCCGACGGGCAACAGCCACGCCTCGCCCTGTGTGAGAGCAGATGTTCCCAGCCCACGCTCTTCCAACAACTCGACGCCGGACCAGGGCGTCACCGCCACGATGGGAGATGCGTCTACGAGCGTTTGGTAGGTGGCGCTCTCTGTCAGCATGGCGACAGCCGCCAGGTCTGGGCCGACTTCGAGGACGTCGTGGGTGACCTCCAGCGCACTCACCCGGTGCGTGAACACTCGGCCATCCAGGAAACTGGGGAGCCAGACGAGGCGGTCGTCAGCCAACGTCACCACCAGTTCCTCGCCCCCGTCGAGAACCTCGAAGAGGCGGTCCTGCGCATCCTCACCCTGGAACTCGGCGCGCTCTGAGGCCAGGGCTGCGATGAGCTCGGCCGGAGCCATTGGTCCGCCGGATGACAGGAGGGTGCGGATCGCAGTCACGAGCGGCTCAACGGAGGAGTCAGACATGTCCGCGACACTACCGGCGCAGCGGTGGGTCGGCGACGTGCGGGGAGGCAGTCCATGGCCGGGAACTCCGTCGCTGGAGTTCCCGGGATGAAAAGGAGGACCGGTGGATGTTGACCGCAAGTCCTCGTCGTACTGCTCCTCAGCGGCGTCCGTGGCCACCGCGGTGGATGGAGACGATGCCTTCGTCAATCGCCTTCTGTACGACATCTGCCTCGCTCTGGGTGAGGGTGCCGTCGGTGACAGCCTGATCAAGGGCCGCCTTCTCACGGGCGGATGACGCAGAGCTTCGTTCCCTCTGCAATCCCTCCATGGCTTGTGTCACCTCGGTTTCCTCGATGCCCAGCTCCTCAGCCAGCGCCTTGGCGAATGCAGCCCGGTGTGACTCCCTGGCCGCATGCCTTTCGGCCGGACTGGTGTGCTGAGGGCGGGCGTCCAGCGCTCGCTGGCGGACCACCGACACCGCATCGGACACATCCGATTCGGGCAGTCCCAGCGCACTGGCCAGCGCAGAGACGTCGAGACCGCTGCCCTCGTGGCCTCGGTGCCCCGGGTCGGCATGGTGCCCTCGGTCCTCGTGGTGGCCTCTGGCCGGGGTGGTGTCGCCCGGCAGTGTGGACGAGGTGGCGCTGGGGGTTGGTGAGGGTGTGGGGGTCTCGGCCTGGGCGAACTGGGTCATGCCCAGACCCACCGCCAAGCTTGCCGCGGCAGCCCCTGCGATGAGTTTCTTGCGCATCGTTCTTCCTTCCGTGTGGTCTCCGGAAACTCCGGTGTTGACTCAAGCCTCGGGTACGCGGCTGTCAGGAGCCTGTGATGAAGCTGGCGAACGGCTGAGGGGAGCCCGACGGGACAAAGGTGCGCGTGATGGGAGCTGTGCCCAGAGGATGGAGTTCAGGGTCAGCCGAGCGACACCTCTGGCAGGCGGATCGCCCCGATCACCCCGATGATTCCCAGCACCGCGAGGAATCCCAGCGCCCAGTCGACGCCCAGAGTGGCAAGCGCTGCGCTGACTCCACCGGTGATCAACAGGATGACACCCATGGCGGAGTTGGAGACGGCGACGTACTCGGTGCGCTGGTCGCCCCTGGCCATGTCAACCACGTAGGTCTTGCGTCCCATCCGCACGCCGGTGTGCACGAGGGTCACCAGGAAGTACGCCCCGACGAACAGGATGGCCCCGGCGGTGGTGTTGCCGTCGAGGAAGGAGAGCCGACTCACGACGATCACGAGTACGAGGATGACCGACGCCACGGCTGCTCCCGCCGCCATGAGCGTGCGGCTGGAACGATCAGCGAAGCGGCCGAAGAGCGGTCCACCCACCAGCGACGACACCCCCGAGGCGATGATGAACCCTCCCAGACCACCGAGTGCACCAGCGCCGGAGGACACCGCCTGCGACACGATGAACGGGGGGCTCAGCGAGCTGACCAGCAGGAGGCTGCGCACGATCACGAACCGGCGAAATGGCTGGTCATCCCGCAGGAGGGACACGCTCCTGGCGAACCAGCCGGCGGAACCGTCCTCTCCATGGGCGTTGTCCTTGGCCGCCTCCTCCGCTGCCGGGGAAGCGTGAGGGACGGGTTCCTGGATGGTGGCGTACACCCATGCAGCCAGCACCCACAGCACGGCTCCACCGGCCAGCAACCATGCGATCTGTCCGGCGGACAGGTCACTTCCACCGAAGAGTCGCAGCGAAAGTCCGAGGGTGATGGCCACGATGCCCGACGCCGTGGTGGAGAGTCCATTGATCTGGCCGCGTTCCCCCTTGGGCACGGTTCGGCCCTGGACATCCTTCGAGGAGATCGACGTCAGGCTGCGGCCGACGGAGAACACCGCCAACGCCAGGAGTATCAGCACGCCTGCCACCAGGCCGCTGCCGATGGCAGCGACCAATGACATGCACGCCACGGAAACCGCCTGGACGAGCGCGCCGGTGACGAACACCCATTTGCGCTGCCGCACCCGCATCACGATGGGCGTCAGAGCCGCCTGGGGGAGCATGGAGCCGGATTCCCGAATGGGAACGAGCAAGCCTGTCAGCGCAGCGGGAACGCCCAGTGCGTGGAAGAGCCACGGCAGGACGGTGGAGGCATTGACGCACTGGTCGCCCGAGGACTGCAGCGCCGTCGCTCCCACCAGACGCAGGGCGTTGCCGGGGACGTTGCGCTGGACTTCGTCGGGCAGTTCCTCCACAGCTTCGGGATCGCGTCTCATGAGCGCTTCGTAGACGCGCTGGCCGGTCTTCATGCCCTGACCCTAGCCGCGCTGACTCAGCATTCATGACGTGGACTGCGTGGGCAGGCGTCGCTTGGTTCAGGCCAGCGCGGAGGGCCGGTTCGTTGTGGAGCGTCTCCACTGGATGAGAGTCACGATGGCCAGGACGAGGCTGATGATCACGAAACCGACGCCGGCTCCAATTGCAGGGAGCACCACGAGTGCGCCAACGAGGCCACATGTGAAACCCAGGACGAGGCTCGCGGCCCCGGACATACGACGCTGCAACGCCGGGGCCAACGCCGTGGACGCAGCCGCGCCGCTCAGGACGAGATACGCCGCCGCTCCACCCCGGAGGAAGCCGACGGGGACGAGTTGGTCATCCGGGAGTGTGAAGCACCAGAGCAGGAAGGACAATGCCAGCGCGGCGCACATCGCGAGAGCGATCACGAGCGACCAGCGCGGACGCCACCGACCCCGCACGGCTGCCACCAGAGACGAGACGGTGAGAACCATGAGCAGTGGAGGGACAAAGAGCCAGACCACAAACCCCTGGGCTGACCCGAAGACCAGGGCCTGCCACATCCCGAGGAGGGTAATCACAGCTGCGGCCAGGCTGGTCGCCAGAGGCATCCAGAATCGGGGACTCCCGTCGAGCGCCGTGGCTGTCATGAGCACAGTGTGTCCCAGGGCGTGGTCCATCGCGGACGTAGTCTTGTGAGTCATGACGAAGTCAACGCGTTCCATTGGTCAGTTCCGTGTCTCCCCGATAGGTCTCGGCGCCATGCCGTCCTCGATGAGCCGGGGAGAACTGCCCTCCGAGGAACAGGCAATCGACACGATCCACGCCGCCCTCGAATCTGGCATCACCCTCATCGACACCGCAGACATCTACGCGCCGAGCTGGGACCAGATGGGTCACAACGAAAGACTCGTGGCCAAGGCGCTGAAGGCCTACGGTGGCCGACCCGACGACGTCGTCATCGCCACCAAGGGGGGCATCACGCGCAGCCCTGACGGGGAGGGCCGCAACGGCTCGCCAGAGTACTTGCGCTCCGCCGTGCAGAAGTCGCTCGACGCACTGCAGGTGGACGTCATCGACCTCTACTACTGGCACCGCCCCGACCGTCACTGCCTCTACTCCGACGTCATCGAAACCTTCGCAGAGCTGCAGCGCGAGGGCCTCATCAAGGAGGTCGGGATCTCCAACGCGAACGTTGAGGAGATTCGGGTGGCCATCGATGTCCTCGGCGATGGCGGACTGGCGGCGGTGCAGAACGAGTTCTCCCCGAAGTTCCATCACACCAGCAAGCCCGAGATGGATTACTGCGGTGAACGGGGCATCGCGTTCCTGCCGTGGTCGCCGCTCGGCGGCACTGGCGGCAACGCCAAGAAGGTGGGGGAGAGCTACCCCGCCATCGCGGAAGTGGCCGAAGCGCACGGCGTGAGCCCGCAGCAGGTCACGCTGGCCTGGGAACTGTCGCTCGGCGGCCACGTGATCCCGATCCCCGGGGCCTCGCGCCCGGAATCGATCCGCGATTCGGCTCTGGCAATGGAGCTGGAACTGTCGGCCGACGATCTGTCCAGCATCACCGACGCCATTCTGTAGGCCTTCTGGGGGTGAGTCCGGCTACAGCCGGACGATCCGTCCCTCGTGGGCGCTGATGGTCGCTGCATCGGCGAGCCTCAGCGCCTCATAGCCGTCACGCAGTGACGGCGACATCGGCGCACCATCGGCGATCGAGGTGAGGAAGGCGTCGAGTTCGCGGCGGTACGCGTCGATGTAGCGATCCAGGAAGAAGTCCATGATCCGTGGCTTGGCCTGTGTCTGGCTGCTGGTGGCGGCGCGCACGGCTGTCGCGGTCAGGTTGTCGGCGCTGAGGGAGCCCTGAGAACCGAACGCCTCCAGCCGCTGGTCGTAGCCGAACGCGCAGGTGCGCGAATTGATGATCGACGCCATCCTTCCGTCCACTGACGTGAGGGTGACCATGGCCTGGTCGAAGTCCCCTTGCGCCCGGATGGTCTCGTCGACGTTCGTGCCGACGGCCACCACCTCGGCGATGTCGCCGAGGAAGAACCGGACCATGTCGAAGTCGTGAATGGTCATGTCCTTGAAGATGCCGCCGGAGCCGGCGACGTATTCGGCTGAGGGGGCGAAGGGGTCGCGAGAGATCACGGTCAGTTGGTGCAGGTCGCCGATCTCGCCGTCGGCAACTCGACGATGGATCTCGCTGAAGGTGGGGTCGAAGCGTCGGTTGAAGCCCAGCATCACGTCGGTGTTGTCGCCGAGTTCGTTGAGGCAACGCTCGGCATCGGCCAGTTCGAGCGCGACGGGTTTCTCACACAGCACCTTCTTGCCGGCGGAGACGGCCTCCAGTATGTGTTCCACGTGAAACCGGGTGGGGGAGCCGATGATGACCGCATCCACGTCGGCGGAGGCGAAGACCTCGTGGGGTTCCAGGCACCAGGCCACGCCATGAGACCCGGCCAGGTCGCGGGCACTGGCTTCCAGTGGATCGCACACCAGGACCAGCCGCGCCTGCGGGTGCGCGAGAACAGTACTGGCGTGCACCCGCCCGATGCGCCCGGCTCCAATGATGGCGATACGGGTCATGTCGTGTCTCTCTGGCGATGATGGGTTGAGTTCTTCCCGAGGGGTCGTGTCCCGGTCATCATGACATATGTGCACACAAAAAAAGTGCGCTGGACAGGTCAGAGAGTCGAACCGATTGTCGTGAGGTCCCGCCCTTTGCTAGTACAAACGACGCAATGTTAGCCTTGCGATGAAGTCAGAGACGACGATCCTTGGAGCACAGATGAAGATTGCCGGAGCGCCCATCAGCTGGGGAGTCTGCGAAGTCCCGGGCTGGGGACACCAGATGGCTCCTGAGCGCGTCCTCTCGGAGATGGCGGAGATCGGGCTGACCGCGACCGAGTTCGGCCCGCAGGGGTGGCTGCCCATCGACCCCCAGGAGCGCGCCGCGATGGTGGCCAAGTTCGGACTTCAACCCGTCGGAGCCTTCTTCCTCGCCGTCATGCACGATCCCGACGTCGACCCCTTGCCCCAGGTGGAGGCTGAACTCCGCGCGTTTGAGGCGGCGGGCGGTGAGTTCCTCGTGCTGGCGGCCGACTCGGGCCGCGACGGCTACGACGACCGTCCCGTCCTGGACGAAACCGGCTGGCGGACCCTGTTCACGAACATGTCCCGTATCCGCGAAGTCTGTGCGGCCAAGGGGGTGACCGCCTGCCTCCACCCGCACTGGGGAACGATGGTGCAGAACGTCGACGAGGTCACAAGGGTGTTGGACAACTCCACCGTGGGGCTGTGCCTGGACACTGGACACCTCGCATGCGGCGGCGCCGACGTGGTGGAACTGGTGAGCAGCTACGCCGACCGCGTGGACATCGTCCACGCGAAGGACATCCGGAGATCCATCACGGAGAAGTTGCTCCCGGGCGAGCTCACGTGGAGTCAGGGAATCAAGGCAGGAATGTTCACCCCCATAGGCCGGGGCGACATCGACTTTGCGGCCATCGTGGCACTGCTGGATGACGCAGGATTCAATGGCTACTGGGTTCTTGAGCAGGACGTCATGCTCGACGTCGAGCCGCCCGCAGGCGGGGGACCCATCAACAACGCCAGGGCATCGCTCGAGGCACTCACCGCGCTGGCCTGACTCCCACCACACGACGCAAGGACCCATGGAACATGCGCATCACATGATCTCCTGTGGACCTGAACAGCTCTTTTGCAGACACGATTGGACAACACCATGAGCATGACGAAGACCATCAGCCACTGGATTGGCGGCGCGCCCCACGAGGGCAGCCCGACGCACAGAATCCCTGTGGAGAATCCGGCCACCGGGGAGGTGGAGGGCGAATTGTTGGCGGCCAGCGTGGCCGACGTCGATCATGCAGTGAAGGTGGCACGCGAGGCGCAGAAGGCTTGGCAGAAGACGTCGCTGGCGCAGCGGACGGCCGTCATGTTCAGGATGCGCGAACTCGTGCTGGCCAATTCCGATGAACTGGCCAGGGCGATCGTCGCCGAGCACGGCAAGGATTACAACGACGCGGTCGGCGAAATTCAGCGTGGCCGCGAGACCCTCGATTTCGCCTGCGGGATCAACGCAGCTCTCACAGGGGATCACTCCGTCGACGTCTCCACCGGCGTCGACATCCATTCCATCCGCCAACCCGTGGGGGTGGTGGCCGGGGTGTGTCCGTTCAATTTCCCCGTCATGGTGCCCATGTGGATGCACCCCGTGGCCATCGCCACGGGCAACGCCTTCATCCTGAAGCCCGCCACCCCAACACCCACGGCATCGCTGGTGGTGGCGAGGCTCTACAAGGAGGCTGGGCTGCCCGACGGCGTGTTCAACGTGGTGGCGGGAGACGTGGAGGTGGTCACGGCGCTCATCGAACACCCCGGGGTCGACGCCATCTCCTTCGTCGGATCCACGCCGGTGGCGCGCATCGTCCAGGAGAAGGGCATCGCCAGCGGCAAACGGGTGCAGGCGCTGGGCGGGGCGAACAACCACGCCATCGTCATGCCCGACTGTGACCTCGAGTTCGCCGCCCAGCACATCTCGGCGGCCGCGTTCGGCGCAGCCGGAGAGCGCTGCATGGCGCTGCCCGTGGTGGTCGCCGTCGGTGGCGTGGGACCCCGGCTCGCAGAGCTCGTCAAGGAACACGCCGTGAACATCAAGGTGGGCAACGGCATGGACGAGGGCGTGCAGATGGGTCCCGTCATCTCCCGGGCTGCCAAGGAGCGCATCGTCGGTCTCATCGACGACGCCGAGAAGCGAGGGGCGACCGTGGTGATGGATGGTCGCGGCCAGACGGTCGACGGCCATGCCGACGGGTTCTGGCTCGGGCCCACCATTCTTGACGACGTGTCGCTGGATGCGCCCGCCTACAAGCAGGAGATCTTTGGTCCCGCTCTGACGGTGGTGCACGCCGACAGCTACGCCGAGGCCATCGAGATCGTCAACGCCTCCGAGTTCGGCAACGGCGCAGCAATCTTCACCAACGACGGCGGGGTGGCTCGCGCCTTCCAGTTGGACGTGGAAGCCGGCATGGTGGGCATCAACGTCCCCATCCCGACCCCGGTCGCCTACTACTCCTTCGGTGGCTGGAAGGGCTCCCTCATGGGAGACACCCACATCCACGGTCCCGAGGGCGTCAGGTTCTACACACGACTGAAGGCGGTCACGTCACGTTGGCCGTCTGAATCAGGCGCCTACGCTGCGACGATGTCGTTCCAGCGCGAGGAGTAACACTCTCTGACGAGAACACGCTGGGCGGCGAGCTCTGGATATGGAGCTCGCCGTTGCGGTGTGCCGCGAGTGCGGGGATGACCTTTGGTGCGCTGCAGTTTGAGGATGGACTGCGCCTTGGCTACGCGATGGTTCTGGAGGCAGAGATCTGGGACTGGACCACCAAAGACCTTTGTTCGCTGGCGGTGCCCGGGCCGGTGAGATCCATGGGGTGAAGCCCGTCAACCCGTGAGTGCGACCAGGCCGATGACCCCGAGAAGGTAGAGAACGAGGACAGCAATGCTGTCGATGCCGAGGCGGGCGTGTTCCTTGGCGGGTCGAAAGATCAGGCCCGCCATGTAGACGACTGTGAGCAGGGCACCCAAGCCGGTGAGGTAGATGTCGGAGGCATGCGCGTTGGGCAGCACCGGCTTGCCGGACACGACCACGGCCAGTAGGAACAGCACGGGCAAGAAGGCATTGCCTCCGAAGATGTCGCCGAAGGCCAGCTTGTAGTCGCCCGCCCTGGTGGAGGTCAGCCCTGTGCTGAGCTCGGGCAGGGACGTCGCGGCCGCGAGGACGGTGGCGCCGAACAGCACCCCGGAGAGACCGATGTGGTCGGCGGCCGCGGTGCCACTCTCCTCCGCGAGGACGCCAGCCACCAGGGTGGCCAGGGCGGCACCTGCGAAAATCAGCACAGCCTTGGTGGTACTCGTCCCTTGTTGTGTGGCCTTGGCTTCCACCGCGTGCTGTGAGTGGCCCCGCGGTTTGGGCTGGCTGTCCGGGGCTTCGCCGTTGCTCGCCCAGGGCAGCTTCCTGGTTGACCGTTGGGTGAGGACCAGACCGGCAACCCAGACGGCCGCGATGACGACGACGTCAGGTGTGAGCCGGAAGAACACCAGATCCTTGGGCAGTTGAGTGCCCATGACCACGACGCCGAGGACGGCGAGAACCACTGCTCCCTCGATGACGAGGGTCAGGCTGGCTGCCTGGTAGGTGAGCGGTCGCCGTTCACGGACACCGAACGCGTCCAGTGCCACCAGAACCACCGTCTGTATCGCGATGCCCCCGAGGATGTTGCTCACTGCCACGTCAAGATGGCCGCTGGCCGCGGCGCTGTAGGTGATGGCGATCTCCGGCAGGTTGGTCGCCACTGCCAGGAGGATGAGACCGCCGAGTGCCTGACCGAGATGAAGCCGGCTGGACAGGACGTCGGTGTACTTCGACAGCCAGATACCAGCGACCCAGATGGTGGCAGCACTGGCAAGGAAGATGATCAGCTCGGCCCAGAATGGCAAACTCGGCAAGAGGTCCATCCGGCGATTTTACGCCCCGATATATGTGTTTCTGATACCGATGTCGTGGCATTCTGTACGCATGTTGTTGTTGGCGCTGCGGGGCGGCTGCCTGTCGGTTTTCCATGGGGGCTGGGGGAGCATCCGATCCTCTTGGGCACGGGAGGCATCGGCGGTTCGTCTCTGCCCAATGAACGCGGGAATGGCAGCCCGCAGAGCGTCGGATAGTGTTTCGCCATGGCGCTTCTTGATCTGCAACGATCCTCCACCCCCACCTCGGACGAGGAGCGCGAGGCCGCGCTCGCCGACCCCGGGTTCGGGCGGTTCTACACCGACCACATGGCCATCGTGAACTACTCCGAAGGCCGTGGTTGGGAGAATCCGAGGATCGTCCCCACCGCCCACTTCTCCCTCCACCCGGCGGCCGCGGTGCTGCACTACGGGCAGGAAATCTTCGAAGGGCTCAAGGCGTATCGGCACGACGACGACTCCGTCTGGCTGTTTCGTCCCGAACGCAATGCCCGACGCTTCGTCGGCTCTGCCGAGCGGTTGCAGATGGCGCCCCTGCCGGAGGAGATGTTCCTGGCATCGGTGATGGAACTGGTCGACCTGGAGCGCGCGTGGGTCCCGGAGAACAGCAATGAGCAGAGCCTCTACATCCGGCCCTTCCAGATTGCCGACGAACCCTACCTCGGTGTTCGTGAGGCCAAGAAGTACCTCTACTCCGTTCTGGCCACCCCGGCAGGTGCGTACTACCCGGACCCCGTGAAGTTGTGGATCACACCGAACTACACGCGCGCCGCGGTGGGTGGCACCGGCACGGCCAAGTGCGGCGGCAACTATGCGGCTAGTCTGGCGGCGGCTGTCGAGGCGCAGGAGCATGGCTGCGGTCAGGTGCTCTACACAGACGGCGCCGAGCACAAGTGGCTCGAGGAGTGCGGCACCATGAACTTCATGATGATCACCGCCGACGACGAACTGCTGACCCCCGCACTCGGCACCATCCTGGAGGGCGTCACCCGCGACTCCATCCTCACCATCGCGCCCGAACACGGCCTCACGCCTGTGCAGCGGGCAATCTCCGTCGACGAACTTCGGGCAGGGCTGGACAGCGGCCACATCACGGAAGCGTTCGCCTGCGGTACCGCTGCGGTCATCACGCCGATCGTCGGGTTCAATTCGCCCGATCGGGGTGAGGAGGTCGTCGGCGACGGCACACCCGGCGCCCGCACCCAGCAACTGCGCCAGCACCTGCTGGACATCCAGTACGGCCGCGTGGCCGACCGGCACGGCTGGATGCGCCGCGTCGGCTGAAGCGGCCACGCCCTCGTTACTCGACTGCTACCACTCAGGTGCGATGTATCACTTGCCGGCCAGGAGGTCTTTCATCTCCTCGGGACCCCACGTGATCATCTGGGCGTTCGGCGCAGCAGTGAAGAGCACGGCGTTGCCGTTGCCGACGAACACCTTGCCGCCAGGAACTTCGGCGTACACCTCGTAGCCTGCCTCTTCGGCGCTCTTGTTGACCATGTCCGTCACTGCAGTGGGGTCGGGGTCAGCCATCATGATCGAGGCCGGCAGCGCCTCGGTCACCAGGGCGTCCTCGGGCACGCGAATGCCGGAGGGGATCAGGATCTCCATCTTGTTGGCAGTGATGGTGTCGCTGGTCACGCCGGTGTCGTCGAACGTCTGTTCGTCCCCCGGGCTGGCTGACTCGCCCATCGGTGCGGATGGATCGGACGGCTGCACGCTGGCGTTGGGCGGCGTCTCACTCAGGCTCGGACCGCTATCGCCTCCGCAGGCAGACAACGTGATGACCAGAGCAGCGGCCGCGATCCAGGGGGTGACATGATTCAAGGCTTTCGACATGGCACCCATCGTATGCGAGGGAGACGAGGCTACGGTGGGCCAGTGATGCGAGCGATCATCGGGACCCTTGGCTACGTTCGGCGCGGCGACGAAGTGCTCCTGGTTCATCGACAACGCGACGGTGACGACCACCAGGGCAAGTACAACGGGCTGGGCGGAAAGTTGGAGGTTGGCGAGGACGCCGTCGCCTGCATGAAGAGAGAACTCGTGGAGGAGGCTGGAATCACGGCCACCTCACTGAGCCTGCGTGGCACCATCGCCTGGCCCGGGTTCGGCTCGGACGGATCCGATTGGTTCGGGCTGGTTTTCATCATCGATGACTTCGACGGTGATCCGCCCGCCACCAATGACGACGGGCCGCTGCAGTGGGTTCCCATTTCCGAGCTGGGCGGACTGCCGATGTGGGAGGGCGATCGCTACTTCCTGCCCTGGGTCTTCGACGACGACCCCCGCCAGTTCCATGCCGTGCTGCCCTATCGCGACGGCGCACTCGTCGTGGATGGCGTGGCAGCCACACGTCTGTAGTCCAGCGCTCAGGGAAGAATCCGGGTGTGGCAGGGGTCGGTGTGCCTTGCCCATGGACTCCTCGGGCACCACACTGGAGGAAACAAGACACTCAACGAAACGAAGGAGAGACTCCATGACGGAACACAACATCAACGAGAGCATGATCAACGAGAACCCGGAGGACAAGCTGGCGTCGGACGAGGCAGCAGCAGAAGCGCACGAGCCGGCCGAGGACGTCGAGGTTGCTCCCGGCGAGGAGAAGTTGACGCCCGAGAAGTTGGGCGAGGCCGCCATCAAGTTTGCCACGGAGACGGCATTCGCCGCCGCCGGATTCGCTGGACATGTGGGGGAGAAGGCAAAGGCCTTCTTCGACGAGCAGAAGAAGCAGTACGCCGCAGCCCATCCGGAAGACGATGAGCCCAAGAGCAACGCGTTCCTGGACCAGCTGTCGGAGCAGTTGAGCCGCTTCGCCGACGACATGTCGCGCGGCTACCGTGAAATGGCCGAGAAGGGACGCGAAGTGGTTTCTCGCAACACCCCGAAGAACTGGACCAAGGACTCCGAGGGTGCCGTCAACGACGGTGAGACGCCCGTGGATTCCGAGGCGCCCACGTTCTCGAGCGATCTTTCCGGTGACGTCTCCGAGGCTTCTTCCGGTGACGCTGCGCCACACTTCAAGGATGCGGAGGCGTCCGGCTTCATCAACGACGGCGATTCCCCGGTGGCCGACGACGCCACCGCGTTTTCCAGCGATCTGTCCGAGGACGTGTCGGAGAAGGCCCCCGAGTCCGACGACGTGCTGGACCGCAACGAGCAGGACGGTATCCTCTGAGCAGGATTGCCCTCACCCGACGAGCGCCGAGCCCCCACGGGCCGGCGCTCGTCGCATGTCAGCGTCCGCTGATGTCGCGACGGCGGTAGCCCACCAGCCCCAACCCCAGTAGCACCAACCCGAGCAATGTCTCAGCGGTGATCGCCGTCCAGACCAGGTCCTCGGTGGGAAGCTTTGGCAGGTGTCCCCAGGGATGGAGCCGGAGAAGCCAGTCGGGAAAATTGAGCAGCGCGCCGACCCAGGACGCGAAGATGGACCACCCGATGATCGCCCAGATCAGGGGGAGCGCTCGTGGCGCCCATCCGAGGACGAGCATCATCAGCCCGAGAAGCACCACTGTGCCGGGTAACAGCGCTCCTGCAGCCGCCAGCCCATCGACGAATGCGGACCAACTGCCGTCGGAACTGGCGGTCATGTGGAGCAGTCCACCGGTCAGGAGGGTCAGCAGGACGGCCGTGCCTGCTGCGATGACAAGATGGCTCCCCGCCAGGGCCGAGCGGCGCGTGCTGGTGGCCAGCATGACTTCCGCACGCCCGGCTGTCTCCTCGCTGTTCAGACGGCCAAGCATCGTGATGGACATGAGGGCCAGGAATGTGGTCAACAGCCCCAGCATCGCGATGGTGTAGGCGTCGACGAGAGTCTGGGCGCCCCCACCCATGCGGGTCATGATCTCTGCGAACGCTGTGTTGCCCTTGATCAGCTCCGCCATCTGGATGCCCAGCGGTCCGATGCCGACCGCCGCGATGACCATCCCGACGCCCCAGCCGATCACGGCGCCACGATGCAGGCGCCACGCCAGGCCCCAGGCGCCCGACAGGTACGGGGCCGCCTCCACCCGCCCCGGTGAACTGGCCCGGATGCCCGAGGCGTGGTCGCGCCGGGACTCCAGCAGGAGTGCCAGTGAGAGGAGCACGGCGGTGAGGGCAAGCGGCAGCAAGAGCACCCAGAACCGCTCATCTGCGTACGGCCGAACCAGCGCAGGCCATGACAGGGGGTTGGCCCACTGCAAGAAGTCCAATAGGCGGTTGGTCTCGTCCGGCTTCTGTGAACCATCGACGATGGCGCGCAGCAGGTAGAGGCCGCCCAGCGTGATGCCGATCGTCCAGTAGCGGGCGGTGCGGGCGCTGGTGAACAACTGGGCCATGACGGCCCCCACTCCGGTGAAGACGGCTCCCCCCAGGGCGATGGCGAGGCCTGAGGCCAGCGCCCCGGCAAAGGGTGTGGTCATCGCTGACATGGTGGCCACCACCAGGATGCCCAGCACAAAATTCCACAACAGCGTCAGCGCCACGCCCGCCGCCAGTGGTACGTGACGGCCGACGGCGCCGGCCCTGATCAGCTCAATGCGGCCCTCTTCCTCCTCTGCCCGCGTGGCCCGGATGATGCCGAGTCCACTCATCATCGCGGCAGCAACGGCGGTGAAGGCGCCCACGCGCCAGAAGGTGAACCCACCGGGCAGCGTCAGGTCGAAGGGCGGGCCGAGGATCGCCCGCATCGTCGGATCGAGAGCCAGGCCCTGGAGCATGACTGCACCGTCCGGGCCATCAGGGATGATCGTGGAGTACTGGCTGATGGTGGCGGGCATCAGAATCGCGAGCACCGCCACCCAGATGAGGAAGAACACCCAGTTGCGGCGGAAGAGGAAAGAGAACACCGTCGTGAAACCGGTCATGTCAGCACCGGCACCTCGTAGTGGCGGACGAACAGTTCCTCCAGCGTGGGGGGCGTCGAGGTCAGGGTCACGATCCCCGCCGCGCTGAGAGCCGCGATGAGGTCGTCCATCTGGCCGGCGTCCACCTGCATGCTCACTCGATGGCCGTCCACGATGGGGTCGTGAACACCGGGGATGGAGTCCAGGTCGATGTGAACATGACGCAGGGTGGCGCTCACCTGCATTCGCTGGAGGTGGCGAAGTTCGTCGAGGGAGCCGGACTCGACGATTTTGCCCGAACGAATGATGGAGACGTGATCGCACAAGGCCTCCACCTCAGAAAGAATGTGGGAGCTGAGGAGCACACTGCGGCCCTTGTGTTGCTCCGCGCGGATCACGTCGGCGAACACACGCTCCATCAGCGGGTCCAGACCGGATGTGGGCTCGTCCAGGAGCAACAGTTCGACGTCGCTCGCCAGGGCCGCGATCAGCGCCACCTTCTGACGGTTTCCCTTGGAGTAGCTGCGCCCCTTCTTGCGGGGATCAAGGTCGAAACGTTCGATGAGGTTCGAGCGTTTGGCCTTGTCCAGGCCTCCCCTGGCGCGTCCCAGCAAATCGATGGCCTCGCCCCCTGACAAGTTGGGCCACAGGTTGACGTCACCGGGCACGTAGGCCAGCCGACGATGCAGCGCGGGCGCATCGCCCCAGGGGTCGCCACCGAGCAGTTGAGCCTGCCCGGAATCAGCGCGCAGCAGCCCGAGGAGGACACGGATTGTGGTGGATTTCCCGGAGCCGTTGGGTCCGAGGAAGCCGTGGATCTGTCCGGTGGGGACCGTCAGTTCCAGCTCGTCGAGCGCTACCGTGCGCCCGAATGACTTGGTCAAGCCCGAGATCTCGATGGCGTTGGTCATGATGCGTCCTCGGTTGATGCGGTGTCCGGAGTGCTTGCCGGAGAGGAGTGGTGTGCGCCCAGGGCGTCGGTTATCGAGCGCAGGAAGCGGTCGTCAGTGAACATGCCGTGCGTGAAGAGCTCGACGCTGGCGAGCGCGTACCGGGTGTACACGGCGGGGTCGAGCAGGCTTGTGCCGCCAAGGCGACGGGCCACCTGCGCGCCGAGGATGCTGGCGCCGCAGGACAGAGCGGTGAGCGTTGTCACCCACGCGATGCGGTCCTCCGGTTCGCGCATCGTGCCCGCTGTCACGCCTTCGGTGAGGAATTCGTTGGTCATGTCGCACACTCGGTCGAAGAGGCGATCAGCGCCCTCGCCACCCTCGGTGAGACCGGCGACGATGTAGTCCATGTAGGGACTCTGCTCAGCCAGCTGGGACGACATCTGGCCCATGGACTCCACGTCGCCCTGAACAGCGGCCGCCTTTTCCCGGCCAAGGCGCTCCAGCAGCCACTCGTCGCATGCCGTCCGGAGGCCGTTCTTGCTGCCGAAATGATGGAGGACAAGTCCGACGGAGACACCGGCTGAGTCCGCGATCATCCGCACTGTTGTCGATCGGACACCGTGCTTGCTGAACAGGTCGAACGCGGACGTCCGGATGCGGGCTGCCGTGCTGAGGTCCTGTGCCATTGAACTCATGTTCAATATATTGAACTAGTGTTCAATGGATGTCAAGGGTGGTGCGCGGAACAGCATTGACACCGTGGCAGCGTTGCTGGTCCCGTGGGTTCGGCGGCGGTGCTGTCAGCTCACTTTTCGAGATCAGCGACGCCGGAGAACCGGATGAACACGGTGATCCAGCCGAAGATCAGAGCGAAGACGATGATCTCGAAGGCGGTGATGCCGAAGAATCTGACGCCGGTGAGCGCGAGGCTCACGAGGAGCGCAGCCAGGAACGCCCATGAGGCGAGAAAATAGGCGCGGGGCATCCCGCGCAGCACTTTTGGGCCCGATACGAGGAGACCCAGGTACACCACGGCCAGCCCCATGGCGAAGAGGTTGTGCACGAGCAGGCTGATGTCGACGGGCACGAGACCCACGCCTGCCAGGAAGACTCCCATGGCCACGAAGAGGGTGGAGACGATCCTTGGGCAGGCAGCGTACGTGAGGCAGCCCCGCGCCACCAGGGCCCGGAGGTCATGCGTCACATAGGCGGCGAAGGTGGTGACCAGCATGCCGCCGACCACCAGCGTGCCGTTGAAGGTGTACCCCGACAGGTCGCGGAACGTCCCGAGGTGGCTGAAGTGGATCTCCCACCACAGTGGGTCCGAGGCGGTGAGAGTCGCGGTGAACGTGCCGATGGTCACAAACCACAGCAGCAGGGTGGACATGGCGCGGGTGGTGATCTTCGAGACCGACAGGTACACGAAGTACGTCGTGATGCCGACTGTCACTGCCATCAGCACGACGGACCAGAAAACGCCGAGCGGTGCACCGATGAAGGATCTGTCAATGATGAGGTACACAGCCAGCGTCGCCAGCGCAGCCAGCACCGCGTGGACCAGCACCACGGCGATGGTGTTGACAGTGAATGTCCACGTGGACAACGACCGTCGCCATTCCTGGCCGGTCAACCCCCGCATCCTGCGGTAGGCGACAGCCGCCGTCGCAGCGGCCGCGACACCTGAGGCGATACTGGCCGCCATGCCGAACGAGTTGGTCCCCGCGAGCGCGATGGAGGGGAGGGCAAGACCGATGATCAGGCCGAACACCGCGCCCAGAGCCCCGGCAGTCAGGGCCCAGTACAGGGCAGTGGACTCGACCTGGATCGACTTCGCTGGTCCCTCAGGCTCGCCATCCCCGGCGGCGAGGTCATGTCCAAGCGGGGTGTAGCGCTCCATCCGGGACTCCGATGA
Source organism: Propionibacteriaceae bacterium (assembly GCA_030537675.1). Classification (GTDB taxonomy): domain Bacteria; phylum Actinomycetota; class Actinomycetes; order Propionibacteriales; family Propionibacteriaceae; genus Arachnia. The sequence goes on from JAUNVL010000001.1 coordinate 34,262, forward strand.
GGAAGCGGATGGTTCTCGTCGACCGTCCCTTGGTGGATGCCCCATCTCGTCCCCTTTTTCCTCATGAGCCCCACGACGACGCCCGCATCCACCAGCGTAGGCCGCTTGATTGCTCCCGGGGAGATCGGTGGCCCGGGAGATGGGGGAGCGGTCAGATGCGAGTCACGGCCGCGGGAGAGCCGGGCGGACATGGCAGCAAAATGTCACACGTGTCGGGTGCCCGCTGCGCTGATCATTCCGGTGATGTCGGTGTGATGGGGCCTGCTGCTGGGAGAGCCTGGTCCTGCAACACCACGATGGACCAGGTGTCCAGGTGCGCCCCGTTCTCCACGATCTCGCCCTCGCCCTCGGGCCAGAAGTTGTGATGACTCTCGGCCCAGGAATGGGTGTCGATGAGGCGCCGCCAGACCCGGCCCCGCTCGGCGATCGGCACCCGGAAATCGACGGGTGAGCCGGACATGTTGATCATCATCCAGAAGTTGTCACCCTCGCTGTTGATGAAGATGGACAGGGCCCGATCCCCCTCAGCGGGGTGCGCCGTCAAATTGGGCGAATGGTAAAGATACGAAACGTCCTTGTTGTCCGCCACCAGATCGCCGTACTGCTTCTGCTGCAGCGAGTCGTGGTTCTGCCGCAGATTCGCAATGAATGTGGCAAACCGGAACAGCCCGTTCACGCCATCGGCGGTGTTGAATGTGCCGAAGTTGTCGTGGTAAAAAGCGTCCACCTCGTCCGCGACTGGCACGGCCTGCGGGGAATTTGTGGGAATCATCTCGTAGTTGTTGCGCATGGCAACACTGGGAAGGGCCCACGGGTTGTTGTTGCCATTCTGCGTGCGGCCGAACTCATCGCCGGCCACCACCATGGGTACGCCCCTGGAGAGGAACAGGATTGTCCAGAAGTTGCGGGCGCGCTGCCTCCGCAGGACCTGGTCACCGCCGGAGTCCCATGATGAGTTGTCGTCGCTTCCCCCATCGGATGGTCCGAAGGGGGACGGCAGGTTGTTGTTCTTCTCCTGGTAGCTGACCAGGTCGGCGATGTTGAAGCCGTCGTGTGCGTCCACGAAGTTGATGGTGTTCTGCGGCCCACCCGTGTCACCGAAGTGGCGGTGGTCTCCGTTCATCATGTCCAGGAAACTGCTGGTGTTGCCGTCTCCCTTGAGGAACTTGCGAACGGTGTCCCTGTAGCGGCCGTTCCATTCGGCCCAACCGGCCGGGAAGTTGCCCACCTCGTAGCCCCACATGTCCCAGGCCTCTGCAATGACCTCGATCTGTTCGCGATCGGCGAAGTCTGCGATCTGCACCAGGAGGGGGTGATCGGAGAAGAATCGCTTCTGGGCGTCCCAGTCGTCGGGAGCGGCCTCCGCAGGAAGACGTCCCAGCACGGTGGCGAGGTCGAACCGGAAACCATCCACCCCCATGACCCTCGTCCAGTAGATGAGCGAGTCCATCACGAGCGCGCGGGCAGCAAGCGAGGAGTAGTTGAGCTGGTTGGAGGTGCCGGTGGCCCCGTCGACCATCCTGTGGTCGCTCGTCATCACGTAGTACTCCGCGGTGCCGAAGCCGCCGAGCGTGGTGAAACCGGTGGTGCCGACGTCGTTGTTCCAGTTGCCGCCCTCGGCCGTGTGGTTGTAGACCACGTCGAGGTAGACCTCCATGCCCACTTCGTGGAAGGCGTTGATCATCTCCTTGAACTCGCGCGTCGGCCCACCCAGGCTCTTGTCGTGGGCGTACTGGCGGTTGGGGGAGAAGAAGGACAGCGTCATGTAGCCCCAGGCGTTGGTGAATCCTTCCACCCCGCTCTCGGAGGCGTTGGTCTCATGGACGGGTAACAATTCCAGGGCAGTGAACCCCAGCGCCTTCAGGTACGAGGCCATCATGCCGGCGCCCTTGTAGGTGCCCACGTACTCCTGTGGGATGTCGACGACGTCCTCGAAGCCGGGCTCGTTCGCCAGGAGCTGCCCCAGCCGGGTCACCGACGGGTGCCCGCACAGTTGCTGCACCTGCGCCTCATAGATCGACGACCTCTCGCTGGGGATCCGCGGCTTGGGGAGCAGCGCCGTGGTGTCGGAGATGATCACGCCCTTGGGCGCATAGGGGGCGGTGTCCACCTGTCGGCGCGGCACGCCGTCGTAGTCGTCGCCGCCACTGCCGAAGACGCCGTTGTCGACGCCGAGGTCGCGGATCGCGTCGGAGTACATCGTGTGGGAGATCTCGAAGGCGTACGGGTCGAAGAGCACCTTGTTCGGATTGAACCGGTTGCCCTTCTTGTCCCGATCAGAGACGTAACCAGCCCCGGAGCCGGGCTTCCAGGCGACCCTGTAGGGCCAGTTCCTGCCCCAGACGCGGTAGCCGTACATGGTCCCCACGAGAACACCGGCGATCTTTGCCCGCCACACCCCGTCGGGGCCCTTGGCGGGGAGGTACGTGCGGCCTGCCTCAGCGCCGACGGCCTCGTCGAAGAACTCGAGTTGAACCCGCGTGGCGGCCGGAGCGTGGATGGCGAACGTGACGCCGTCGGAGCGGACGTGGGCGCCGAGCGGCCACTCCGCCTTCGACCACGAGTCCTTCTCCGACGGCTCCATCAAGCTGAAAGTCATGTTGAAATACTGACAGGTTTGGCCAAAAAAGCAGCAACGGCGGATTCCGCCCGCTGGGATCGGGTGGTTATGGTGGCCCTGTGAACGCCCAACAACGCCTCGTGATGGTCCATGCCCACCCCGACGATGAGTCCAGCCAGTCCTCGGCCACCCTGTCGCGTTATGTGGCGGAAGGGGCGGGCGTGACGCTCGTGACGTGCACGCTGGGCGAGCGGGGCGAGATCCTGGTGCCTGACTGGGAACATTTCTCCCCGACCGAACTCGGCGAGCACCGGCTGCAGGAACTGGCCACTGCACTCGGGATCATGGGCGTGACCGATCACGTGTGGCTGGGCGGTCCCGGCACATACCAGGACACGGGCATGACCACCGATGAACGCGGTCGCGTCCTCCCCGCGCCCGACGCCCCCGACAGCTCCTTCTGGAAGGCCGACCTCCTGGCGGCCACCAATCACCTCGTGGAGGTGATCCGCTCCCGCCGCCCCCAGGTACTCAGCAGCTACGACCCGAACGGCAACTACGGCCACCCCGACCACATTCAGGCGCACCGCATCACCATGTATGCGGCGCAGCTGGCGGCCATCCACTCGCACCGGCCCGACCTGGGGGAACCCTGGCAGGTGTCGCGGATCCTGTGGAACACCATCAACCCGGCCATGTGGGAGGAAGCCGGCAGGCTGGCCAAGGAACGGGGCATCGACCTGTTCGGCGAATCCGACGACGAGGCGGGTCCGCGTCGGCCGGGGATTTCAGAGGTGGCCGCCGTCATCCCCTACGGCGACTACCTGCAGCAGTGCACCGACGCGCTGTTGGCGCACCGCAGCCAGGTGAACCCTGACCAGGACTTCTGGCAGTTCTTCTCCATCATGCGAGGGTTGCCCTCGGCGGGCGAGGCCTACATCCTCGCGGCCGGACAACCCTTCCCCCACACTGATGCGCTCCCCGACGATCTGTTCGCGGGACTCGACCTCTCGGTCTGAGCTACGCGGACGCCCAGGAGGCATCGCTCCCGGGCGCGATCAGCGGCGCAGGCTTCCCAGCAGCGCGCTGACGGCTATCAGGCCGACGGCGCCCGCTGCGTAGAGCGCCGTCCTCACCCACGTGTTCGACGGCTGGCCCTTGGACGCCTCACGGACGGCGTCATCAAATCCCATCAACCCACCGGGAGGCAGGGGGATGTAGTCGTCGATGTCGTGTTCACGCACCACGGTGTCATGCAGCAGGCTGCCGATCAGAGGCCTCGCCATGTCCGTGTCGATGTCTGTGACCAGGCCGATCCAGTGGGCCGCCAGTCCAGGGGTGGTGACGGGGGCGGTGAACATGGGCCCCGGGCGGAACCCCAGCGCGATTGCGTAGCGGTCCATCATGCCGGCATACGTCAGGACGTCCGGGCCGCCGATGTCGAAGGTGCGGCTGACATCAGCAGGAAGGTCTGCAGCCGCGACAAGGTAGTACAGCACGTCGCGAGCGGCGATCGGCTGGATGCGGTTGTTGATCCATTTGGGTGCAACCCCTCCGGGGAGACGCTCGGCGAGTTGCTTCAGCATGGTGAAGGAGATCGAGCCGTCACCCAGCACCACCGCGGCCTGCAGGACCGCGGTGGGGACGCCCGACGCCAGCAACGTGTTGCCCACTTCCACGCGGCTGGCGAGGTGCTCGGACAGGTCCTCGTCGGGGTGGAGTCCGCTGAGGTACACCAGTCGCTGCACGCCCTCCTTGGCTGCGGCGTCGGCGAAGATCTTGGCCATGTGGGCGTCACGTTCGGCGAAGTCGGAGCCGGAGCCCATGGAATGCAGGAGGTACCAGGCGACGTCGGCGCCCTCCATGGCGCGGGCGACGTCGTCGGCCTCCGTGGCGTCACCCTCGATGGCGACGACCTTGTTGTGCCACGCGTGGCTGGCCAGTTTCTCGGGGCTGCGCGTCAGCGTGCGGACTTTCCAGCCGTCCTTGAGCAGTTGCTCCACGACGAGGCCACCCACGTAGCCCGTGGCTCCGGTGACAAGTGCTGTGCGGATGGTCATATTGCTCTCCAGAGGTCGAGTGCGGGTTGAAGTAGGAACAGCATGCCCATGGACCATGTCAGGTGGGCGACGATCGGCGCCAGAAGCGCACCGGTCGTTTGTCGCAGCCAGCCGGCCAGCAGCCCCATGGACATGGCCGCCAGCGCCAGGAGCGGGATGCCCGAGGCGGCAGTGACGATGGTGTAAATGATGGTGGTGCCGATGAGGTGGCGCATGGGGCCCCCACCGATGGATTCGTGCAAGGCACCACGGAAGAACATCTCCTCCGTGACACCGTTGATCACGGTGATGGCAGCGACGACGGGGAGTGCACCGAAGCGCGCATGCGCGAGGAGTTCCTCCACGGGCGCTGCGAGGAAGTCGATGCGAGCCACCACTGCGGCCCCCAACAGGAAGACCACCAGCAGCGCCAGGCCACCGGCGAGCCCCCACCCCACGTCGCGGAGCATCTTGCCCTCGCCGATGCTTCCGAACGTGCGGCTTCGTGCCGTGAGGAGGGAGCCGATCACCCAGACAATCGCAAGCGTGAAGGTGAAGATGTAGAAGCTGGTGTCGCCGGGTTCCACCGAGACGCCGAGTGCGAGCAGTACCGCACCGGTCACGCCCGTGGCCGCGGCGATGCCACGGTTTCGTCTGGCGCCGGCCTTGGTGACGGCGCCCTCTGTGGAGACGCTCATACGGTGCTGGCAGTACTTCGCTTTTGCTGCCAGGAGACGAACCAGAAGACCAGCAGCACGGCGGCTGCGGTGAAGGCGGTGATGGCCACCATGAGGGACTCCGGTTCACTGGTGCTGCGTCCGATGCCGATCCATGTGATGCCCCAGGCCAGCGCGGCAGTCACGGTGAATCGCGGACCGAATCTCAATGTGAAAAGGACTCCGAGCCCGACGGCCACCACGAGAACAACGACGGCCGCCACCTGGTTGCCCACAGTGCCGAGGTCCCATCCGGCGTCAACGCCTGCGGCCGTGATGTTGGCGCAGGTGGCAGCCGTCACCCAACCGAGGTAGAGACCGAAGGTGCCATCGGTGATGATCTTCTCCGGGGCGCTCCGGGCAGGATGGCGTTGCAGGGCGGAGATGAGCAGTCCCAGGACCACTGCGAGGGCCACGATGACCACGACGCTCACCCAGATCCACCCCACCTGCGTGACCAGGAGCCACGTGGCGTTGAGGATCATGGAGGCTGCTGCGAGCCAGCCGATTGCGCGGTGCCGGTCAGAGGTCTTGTTGCGGGGCAGCCATTGCCAGATCGTGTAGGACAGTAGGCCGAGATAGATGACGGACCAGATGGAGAATGCGGGTCCGTCGGGCGCCAGCAGCGTCGCATCCGCCGCCAGGACACCACCTGAGGACTCCTCCACACGGGTGCCGAGGACACCGATGCCGAAGAGGGTGCCCACCACGCAGAAGATCTCGCTCGCGGTCACCGTGATCTGGCGTGCGAGGTCGTTGGGCTGCTTCATCGTCCACCTTCTTTCCGTACCGGAAAGACTACTGCGCCTTCGGACACGGTCGGACGAATGCGTCTGCGGGGCCGGCTGCGCATCCAAAACCACCCCGACGGGTGAGACCTTCTGAACCGCTTCGTCCCTATCGTTTTTGGTGGGCCATGGCGGTCCACAACGCATTTCACAAGGCATGGAGGAGACGATGGCGAACCCCGATCAGTCACCGAGCAGCGGTGGCACTGACGGTTCCACGGCACCGTTCGACGAAGTCGACACCACTGCGGACGCAGGCCTGGACATTTTCGACGACCAGACGCGCGTCGGCTCCGACCGCGACGGAGGTCTGGATGACTTCGGCGACGGTTTCGTCTCCGACGCGTCGGATGACGCCTGGGCACCAGCGGTGCTTTCCGATGACACGCTCAGCCCCACCCCGCAGCCCGCCTTCGTTGCCGATGATCGCAACGATGACCTGGCGGAAGCGCTCGCTGTCGACGACAGGGGATGGGATTCCCCCCACGACGGTGGGGCACAGGATGCGGCTGATGGTGTGAAGCAGGCAGCGGCAGCGGCAGGTGACCGGGTCAACAAGGTTGCCGACAGCGCGCAGGACGCAGCAGCTGAGGTCAAGGACACGGCTGTGGCGGCGGGCTCAGACCTCGCGGATTCCGTGACGGAACAAGCTGGCGAAGTGGCTCACGAAGTGGGTCACCAGAGCCGACGTCTCATGGACGAGGGCATGTCCGAGTTGCAGTCGCAGGCGGGTGCCGGACAGCAGCGACTGGCGGAGCTTTCCCGATCCTTCGGAGGCGAACTCCAGGCGATGCGCAGCAACACGGACCAGTCCGGACCTCTGACCGATCTGGTTGGCAGCGCCGAGCAAATGTTCGATGACGCCGCCAACTGGCTGGAGCGCAGTGAACCGGCCGATGTGCTGGATTCCGTGCGACGCTACGCATCACGCAACCCGTGGACCTTCCTGGCCATCTCGGCCGGTGTGGGCTTCGTCGGGGCGCGGATCGTGCGAGGCCTGAAGAAGCCGGACGACAATCGGCAGCCCAGGGCGGCCATGGATGTCCCCGCCGGATACCACGGCGGCAACACCGCAGCCATCTCGCCGATCGAGGACCCCTCCTACGCAGGGGGAGCGCGGTACGGAGCTGAGGAGCGCGTGCAGCCGAGCGCGACACCGGCCACGTCCTTCGCGCCAGTGGGTGATGCCGGGTTCGGAGGCACCGAAGGACTACCTCCGATGTCGGACGCTCCCGGCGGCACGCGAGGTCTGTGATGACGTCGCACCAACCCCCGGAACAAGTGGGCTCCCACGTCGTGGGCCAGAGTGAGTCAGACGAGAGCTACCAGCGATTCAGGCGTGAGGACCGCTCGCTCGGAGAGATCGTCTCCGAAGTGATGGACAATGCCTCCACCCTGGTGAAGCAAGAAGTTGAACTCGCCAAGGCAGAAGCGAAGGTCGCCGCTGGCAGGGCAGGCAAGGGTATAGGGATGTTCGTCGGCGCCGCCGTCGGTGCCCTCATGGCGCTGGTTGCCCTGACGCTGTGCCTGTGGTGGGCAATAGGCGTGCTGATCGGAACCGAAACCTCGCCGGCACTGGGCTGGAGCGGCCTCATCGTCACCATCATCTGGCTCGCCGTGGCAGGCATTCTGGCTGCCGTCGGCAAGAGCGAGCTGGACAAGATCAAGGGTCTCCCGAAGACCCAGGACACCATCACAAAGATCCCGAACGCGGCAACCGGTCACGAGGAGAAGAATCGATGAGCAATCCCGAGGAGATCCGTCGCGATATCGAGCGCACTCGCGCCGAACTCAGCGACAACGTCAACGCGTTGGGGGACAGCACCAGCCCCAGCAATATCGCCCGCGAGCAGGTGGACAAGGTGAAGGAAGGCGCGTCGAACCTGAAGGAGCGCGTCTTCGGATCACCCGAGGACCCTTACGACGACGGCATGATGGGCGACGCACAGTCCGCGATGGACAACGCCTCCGAGCATGCCTTGGGGGCCGTGTCGGACGCCCGCGACGCCGTGGCCAACACCCCACAGAAGGTGAAGTCCGGCACGCGCGGCAACCCGTTGGCGGCGGGCCTCATCGCACTGGGGATCGGCGCACTCGTGGGAGGACTCATCCCGTCGACTCGCAAGGAACACGAAGTGGCGCAGCAGCTGAAGGATGCGTCGCAGCCGCTGGTGGACGAGGTCAAGCAGATGGCGATGGATGCCAAGGACAACCTGCAGCCGCTGGCACAGGAGGCGGCGCAGGCCGTCGGCGGTGTCGCCAAGGATGCGGGCGAACAGGTGAAGCAGGACACCATCGCTGCCAAGGACACGGTGACGGAGACGGCCAGATCCTCGGTCGACAACGTCAGGGGTGACGCCCAGGACGCCGTCGACGAGACGAAGCAGGACGCGAAGCAGGCGAAGGATGACGTTGCCCAGGGCGGCCTCGGCGCTGCCGGCTCGTCGCTGCAACCCTGATCCGCTGATATCAGCGGCCCCGTTCACGACTCACGTCGTGGGCGGGGCCGTTTTCGGCGTGGGACCCGCCATGCCGACGTCGCTCCGCCGAGGCCTCATTGGTATGCCTTGGGATGGACGGGGACGTCGTGCGCGTCCAGCCACGCGATGATGGCCGCGCGCTCCTGAAGCACGCGATCGCTGACGTCGTCGTTGCTGAGGATGAAATAGCGGTCCTGAAAGGTGCTGCCGTCCTTCCTCACGGAGTGCGGATTGGCCCCCAGCTCCAACAGCCGCAGTACCAGCGCCCCGGATTGGGTGCTGGCGCAGGTGTCGATGGGGCGCCCCCGATTCGGGTCCGTCCAGTCCACGTCGGCCCCGGCGTCCACCAGCAGGGTGAACACCGGCTCGTCATTCTGGAGACAGGCGATTTTCAGGGCGGTGGTGCCGGTGGCTGCGCGCACCACGTCCGGGTCGCTCCCCGCCTGCAACAGCAGTTCGACCATGGCAGGCTGCGTCCAGGCGGCGGAGTGGAGTGGAGGCTCACCGCCCTTGCCCGGCAGGTCTGGCGTGGCCCCCATCTCCAGAAGGCCCGCCATGCCATCGAGGCTGCGAGCAGTTGCCGACCATTGGAGCATGGTGATCCCATCAATCCCGATGGCATTCGGGTTCGCGCCGTCCCGGATGAGCCGGGAAATCTCTGCCTTCTCACCTGCGGCTACAGCCTTCGCCAGGGTCAGGTCCTGCGAGCTGGTCCACCACTGGCTGGGATCGGGCCCTGAGAAGATCGTGGAGCAGCCGGACAGAGCCAGCGACAACCCGATGAGCACGACCACCAAACGGAGCATGCCCGCAGTCAAGCACGTGGAACGCACTGGGCGGAAGGCCTGAACGCCGTCATGGATGTCCGCCGTTTGGCCTGGTTGCAGATGCGGTTGCGGTTTCCCTGCCGCATGAAGGGCCGCATCAGCAGCTTGGCAGGCTTTCAGCGCCCGACGCGGAATCAGAAGGGCGGGTTGGTGAAGCGGCTGTAGTGGCCCTGGAAGAGGGCGTCAATCTTGCCGGTCTCGCCGTTGCGGTGCTTGGCGATGTGGAAGGCGGCCTGGCCACGTTCCTCGTCGGTGGGGCTCTGTGTGTACATCTCGGGGCGGTGGATCATCAGGACGATGTCGGCATCCTGTTCCAGCGAACCGGATTCTCGCAGGTCGGAAAGCTGCGGGATGCCGTCCTTGCGCTGCTCCGTGTTGCGGCTGAGCTGGCTGAGCGCGATCACGGGGATCTCGAGTTCCTTGGCCAACAGCTTGATCTGACGGGAGAATTCGGAGACCTCGAGCTGGCGGGACTCCACCTTCTTGCCGGAGCTCATCAGCTGGATGTAGTCGATGGCGATGACCTGCAGGTCATGGCGCTGCTTCAGGCGGCGCGCCTTGGCCCGGATCTCCATCATGGTGAGGTTGGGGGAGTCATCGATGAACAGCGGCTTCTTCTCCATCATCACGGACTTGTCCGTGATGCGCTGCCAGTCGGATTCGTCCATCCTGCCGCCGCGGATCTTGTTCAGCGGGATGGAGGCCTCAGCGCTCAGAAGTTTCATGACGATCTCCGTACGGCTCATCTCCAGAGAGAAGAAGGCGGCGCACAGGTCGTGCTGGAGGGCAGCGGAGCGGCAGATGTCGAGCGCAAAGGTGGATTTTCCCACGCCCGGACGGGCGGCGACGATGATCATCTGTCCGGCATGCAGTCCGTTGGTGATCCGGTCGAGTTCGGCGAACCCGGTGGGCACTCCTGAGATGGCATCGCCGGAGTTGCTGATGGCCTCCATCTCGTCCCACGTCGGCTGGAGGAGTTCGGCCAGTGACTTGTAGTCCTCCGAGGATTTGTTCTCCGTGACCTCGTACAGGGTCTGCTGGGCCTCGTCGACGATTTTGTCCACTTCACCCTGGCCCATGTACCCCAGCTGCGCGATGCGGATGGAGGCATTGACGAGCCGGCGGAGGACCGCCTTCTCCCGCACCAACTCGGCGTAGTAGATGGCGTTGGCAGCGATGGAGACGCTGGCGAGCAAATCGTGCAGGTAGACCGGGCCGCCGACCTTGCCCAGTTCTCCCACCTTGCCCAGTTCCCCGGCGACGGTGATGGGGTCCGCGGGCTCACCGCGTCCGTAGAGGGTGACGATGGCGTCGTAGATTGTTTCGTGGTTGGGGCGGTAGAAGTCGTGACCGCGCAGCGTCTCGACGACGTCGGAGATGGCGTCCTTGCTCATCATCATCGCGCCGAGCACGCTCTGTTCGGCTGCAAGGTCCTGTGGGGGAGTGCGATCGAGTTCACTGATGCTCGCCTCGGACAGGTATGCCTCCGCAGCCACGAGTTCCCCCTCTCGACGACCACCCGTCGGCGTGTGGTCGAGGGCAAGGCTATCCCAGGGGACCCCACATTTTGTCGGCGCGGCAGGGGCCCCTCCGGTGCTGCTGTGCACAACATTGTGGACGCTCTGTGGAGAGATTCTCCATGCCGCCTCAGAGCCTGTGGAATACCCACTGGGGCACGCTGGAGGCAGGTGGGAAAAGTCATCAAACTCCCTGAGCGAGGCCTGTGGACGCAGTTGTCAACAGCAGTGCCCGGGCGTGTCAGACCCTGAAAAGTGGGCGATCGCCACTTGGGTGTGGGCGTGCTGATCTTGCTGCTGCCGCATGGCAAACACGTTTTGACTAGGCGTTATACGTCAATGTTGCGTTCAATTGGTCCCCGAGAAAGGTTTTCTGCTGCAGGGGTGTAAGGGGGCGTGAGGCGGTCACCGGGCGGCGGTGGTTGCCGGGAAGTCGTCCACTGCTTTGTCCACAGATCAGCCACCAAATCTGTGGGTAACTACTGTTGGCGTCTTGGTTTTGCTACCCCCAGGGGGTATGGTGGAGTGAACGGGAGGGAGACGTCATGAGCGAGATTCTTGTGACTGATGGGGCTGCATCATCCACCGCGGCCCATCACGGGTACACGCCCGAGAAACAGGCGTACCTGCGGCGTCTTCGGCTGATCGAGGGCCAGGCCCGTGGGGTGGCCCGCATGGTGGAGAACGACGAGTACTGCATCGACGTCCTCACCCAGATCTCCGCTGTCACCAGTGCGCTGAAGGCAGTGTCCATGGGGCTCCTCGAAGACCATCTCGAGCACTGCGTCGTCAACGCGGCGCGCGAGGGCGGCCAGGTGGCGGAGGAGAAGATGCACGAAGCCATGCAGGCCATCAGGCGGCTTGCCAAATGACATCCATCAACACATCAATGAAAGAGGAAGAACAATGATCTCGAATTACACCGTGACCGGTATGACCTGCGGCCGCTGCTCCGCCCACGTCACAGAGGAAGTCTCCGAATTGGACGGCGTGACCGGCGTCAACGTCAACCACGAGACCGGCGCCATGGTGGTGGAGTCCGAGGACCGGCTCCCCTTCGACGCCATCATCGAAGCTGTCTCCGAAGCCGGCGACTACACCGTCGTCGAAGTCTGAGTCCTCGACCCAGTCATTGACACATGGCCGTGTCCACACACGGCAAGCACTTCAGCGAAATCAGGGACATTGCCATGACCACCACGAAACCCGACACCCACAAGACCCTCGACTCGGGCATCTCGCTCGACATCGACGGCATGACCTGCGCATCCTGCGCCAACAGGATCCAGAAGAAGCTGAACAAGGTGGAGGGCGTCGTCGCGGAAGTGAACTACGCCACGGAGAAGGCGACGGTGCAGGCGCCACGCGGGATGAGCGCCGATGACCTGATCGCCGTGGTGCAGAAGGCTGGCTACGGGGCACGACGCACCGCACCCGAGACGCCCAGGGTCGACCGGGCCGACGTCATCAAGCCGCGGATGCTGCTCGCGTTTGCACTCGCCACCCCCGTGGTGGCGGTGTCCATGGTCCCTGCCTGGCAGTTCGCCGGATGGCAGTGGGCCGCGCTCGTCCTGACCGCCGTCATTGTCTTCTGGTGTGGTCGTTCGTTCCACGCAGCCACGTGGGCCAACCTGCGCCACGGCACCACCACCATGGACACGCTCGTGACCATGGGCACGTTCGCTGCCTTCGGCTGGTCCGTGGTGGCGATGGTCTTCGGCCACGCCGGGCAGATCGGCATGACCCACGAGTTCAGCTTCGCCCTCGGACGCTCGGACCCCATGGGGAACGTGTACTTCGAGGCTGCCGCTGCCATCATCGCCTTCCTGCTGCTGGGCCGCTGGATCGAGGCCCGCTCCAAGAAGGAGGCAGGCGCCGCCGTCCGTGCGCTCATGGAAGTGGGCGCCAAGGAGGCCGTGGTGCTTCGCGACGGGGTGGAGGAGCGGATCCCCGCCGGGGAACTGTCCCTGAACGACCTCATCGTCGTGCGTCCGGGTGAGAAGGTGGCAGCCGACGGTGAAGTCGTCGAGGGGCACTCCGCCGTCGATGCGTCCGTCATCACGGGCGAGTCGCTCCCGGTCGAGGTGTCACCCGGCAGCGCCCTGGTGGGTGGCTCCGTGAACACGACGGGGCGTCTCGTGGTGCGCGCCACTGCCGTCGGGTCCGCCACCCAAGTGGCCCAGATTGCGCGACTCGTGGAGGAGGCGCAGACCGGCAAAGCCAATGCCCAGCGCATCGCAGACCGCGTCACCACGTTCTTCGTGCCCGCCGTCATCGGGATCGCCATCCTCACGTTCCTGCTGCACTGGGGTTTCGGCTCCGGCATCACGTTCGCGCTCACCGCAGGCATCGCCGTGCTGATCATCGCCTGCCCCTGCGCGCTCGGCCTCGCGACGCCCTCGGCGTTGCTGGTGGGCACCGGGCGCGGCGCACAGATGGGCACCATCATCCGTGGTCCCCAGTCGCTGGAGAAGGCACGTGGGATCACCACCATCGTCCTGGACAAGACAGGCACCCTGACCACGGGCAACATGTCCGTCCTGAGCGTCGAGCCCGCCGACGGGTTCGATGAGCGGGAGTTGCTGGCGGTGGCCGCGGCTGTCGAGTCCGGGTCCGAGCACCCCATCGCGCACGCCGTCGTCACGCATGCCGTTGAAAAGGGGCACAGGTCCGCCGCCAGTGCGTCGGGTTTCACCGGTGTCCCCGGCAAGGGCGTGACCGCACAGGTGGTTCTCGACGGCGGCGAACCGCATGAGGTGGGCGTGGGGTCGCGCGTGCTGATGGACGACATGGGTGTTGGCGTCGAATCCACTGCTGGTGTGGCCTCCGACGTGATCGGCAGCGAGGTCTTCGTGGCACGCGATGGCCGGTTCCTCGGCCGTGTGGTGGTGGGGGACCAACTGAAGCCGACGGCGAAGCGCGCCATCGCGCGGTTGAAGGAACTGGGCCTCAAGCCCGTTCTCCTGACTGGCGACAACCTGGCTGCTGCCAAGAGGGTGGCTGCCGAGGTGGGAATCTCCGAGGTCCGTGCAGGCGTGCTGCCCCAGGGCAAGGCTGAGGCCATCGAGGAACTCCGAGCCGGAAACCACAGCGTCGCCATGGTTGGCGACGGTGTCAACGACGCCGCGGCGCTCGCCACGGCGGACCTGGGCATCGCGATGGGCGCCGGTACGGACGCGGCCATCGCCGCCAGCGACATCACGCTGATGCGGGATGACCTGTTGTCCGTCGTCGACGCTGTCCGCCTGTCCCGGGCCACCGACAGCACCATCAAGTCCAACCTGGTGTGGGCCTTTGGGTACAACGTGCTCGCCATCCCGATTGCTGCGCTGGGCATGCTGACGCCGATGATCGCCGGCGCGGCGATGGCGTTCTCCAGCGTCTTCGTGATGCTCAACAGCCTTCGGTTGAAGGGGTTCCGCGAAGAGAAGCGCGACGTCTGAGAGAATCTCAGGAAAAATTGGGGATTTCCTCAGAAAAGAGTTAATGTGGAGGCTCCGGCGGTTCTTTCCCGGAGCCTCTACTCTCTTGGAGATCTCATCCCAATGCGCAAGAACCTCTGGATTCCCGCAACAGCCGGAGGCGTCGCTCTTGCGCTCGTCTCCACCGTGGGCATTGCCTCGGCGCTGCACAAGAACGACATCGAACTCGTCGTCGACGGCGCAGCGTCCTCCATTGCTGTGCGGGAGAACACCGTCAGCGAGGTGCTCGAACTCGAGGGCATCACCGTCGGCGAACACGATGTTGTCCTCCCCGAGGCCGACACGCGCATCACGCAGGACATGGAGATCACCGTCGCGTACGGTCGGCCGCTGACGGTCACCGTGGACGGGAAGCAGCGACAGGTCTGGACCACCGCAACCAGCGTGGGCGAAGCCCTGGGGTTCCTGAATCTCGACCAGGCGGATTCCAAGCTCTCGGCGTCCCGCTCCACGTCGATCGGCCGCACCGGGCTGGTCATGGAAGTGGCCACTGCCAAGGACGTGACGATCACCGTAGCGGGCGCCCCGACACAGCTCACCATCGCCGGGACCGTCTCCGACGCGCTTGCCGAAGCCGGCGTCACACCCGACGCGGACGACATCGTCACGCCCGAGCCCGCCACCGTCCTCACCGATGGCCTGCAGGTCACCTTCGTGGACGTGGAGGTGAGCTCGAGCAGCAAGAGCGTGGCCGTGCCGTTCTCCTCGGCGCAGATCACTTCCGACACGATGGAGAAGGGCACCAAGAAGGTCACCACCAAGGGCGTCCCGGGCGTCAAGAGGGAGACCTGGACCGACGTCCACCACGATGGGGCCCTCATCAGCTCAACGCTGGCTGAATCCGTGATGTCGAAGCAGCCCGTGCACCAGGTCACCACCGTCGGCACGCTGGTCAAGAAGGTGGAGCCAGCACCAGCAGCCCCCAAGGCGAAGGCCTCATCAACACCGTCGAAGTCGGCAGAGCCGAAGTCCTCGAAGTCTGAGGTCCCCAACGCTGAGGCCCCAAAGTCTGAGTCCTCCTCCGGCAAGGGCATCAACCTGGCCCGGGCTGACATGTGGGACCGTATCGCTCGCTGCGAATCCACGAACAACTGGAGCATCAACACCGGCAACGGCTACTACGGTGGTCTGCAGTTCAATCTCCAGACCTGGCGCTCCGTGAACGGGCAGGACTTCGCCGCCTACCCCCACCAGGCCAGCCGCGCCGAGCAGATCACCGTCGCCAACCGTCTCTACGCCATCCGCGGCACGCAGCCCTGGAGCTGCGCCTGACCGCAGGCCCCCCACGACGTCGCCCTCAGCATCCGCCAATGCTGGGGGCGACCTTGTATTTCAGGGCACCTGGTGCAGTGCGTTCTCCATGGTCTCCACGATGGCGATGGACTCCTCCAGGGGCAGCAACGGTGATTCGCGCTTCCCGTCGGACACCAGTTGGGCGAAGTGGGCCGACTCGTACGCCAGCGCTTTGTGGCCGAGGATCTCCGGCTCCGGTGAATGGAGGGGGTGCTCACCGAAGGGAACGAACGTCACCCGCTGGGGAGCGTAGAAGTCGCCGGGGATCTGGATCCGGCCCTTCGAGCCGGAAATCGTGGCGGTGGTGGGGGTCTTCGCGGCAAGCGTGGTGTTGAGCACGGCGTGGGCGTTCCCATGCTCGGCGAAGCCATCGAGGATCATGCTCACCTGCCGGTCCACACCGGTTGCCGCGCGTGTGCCGACGGCGCTCACCCGGCTGGGAGTGCCCAGCACGAACGAGGCGAACGACACCGGGTACACACCGAGGTCGAGCATGGCCCCACCGGCCAGTTCGGGGTTGAACAGACGGAACTGGGGGTCGGGATCGAAATACTGGCCATGGTCTGCCGTCATGACCTCGATGTCGCCCAGGGCTCCGTCGGCAAGGAGTCGCCGCACCACGTCGACGTGTGGCAGGAAGCGCGTCCACATGGCCTCCATGCAGGTGACGTTGGCCGCTCTGACCGCCTGCACCACCTGGCGCGCCTGGGCAGCCGTCTGCGTGAAGGCCTTCTCGACGAGAACGTGTTTTCCGGCGTTGATGGCCAGCAACGCGTGCTCTGCGTGATGGCTGTGCGGGGATGCCACGTAGATGGCATCCACAGTCTCATCAGCCACGAGTGACTCGTAGCTGTCGTGACGGCGCTCGATGTCGAACTCGTCCGCGAACGCGTCGGCACGCATCAGGGAGCGTGAGCCGACGGCCACGATCTGCTGACGGGTGTGCGCGCGGACCGCGCCTGCGAACGTGTGGGCGATCCCGCCCGGAGCGAGGATCCCCCACCGCAGCGTCGGTGCTTCGTGGGGGTCGGGAATGCGGGAGATCGGCAGACTCATGCCGCAACCCTAGTGCCGCGCTCGCCCGCTGCGGTGGTGATCAGGGCTTGAGGCGCGCCTCGCTCGCCACCTTCTCGTACAGGCCGAGCATCTCGACGGCCTGTGACTCGATGGTCCACTGTCCCGCAAGCCGTTTGGACGTCTCCGCAGCATGGGCCCGCCACACCGGATCGTCCAGCTTGTTGATGATCCGCATCAGCCCTGCGGCCAGTGACGCGGCAGTTGGGCGTGCCAGTTCGGCGTTCACCCCCGGCTCCAGTACGAGTTGTAGCCCCGGATCAACGGACACGATCGGGAGTCCAGCCAGTGCGGCCTCGTGCAGCACCAGCGCCTGCGTGTCGGTCTGGCTGGGGAAGGCGAAGACGTCTGCCATGCCGTAGAAGGCCCCCAGTGCCTCGCGCTTCTGCTCGCCGGGCAGGATGATGTTGCCTCGCGCGGCTCCGTGGGCGAGCACCCTCTTGATGCGCGGGTAGCGCTGCCAGTCGCCCACCACCATGAGTCTGGCATCGGGGCGCTGGGCGGCCACGAGGGCGAAGGCGTCGACGAGCAGGGGAATGCCCTTTTCCGGTGCGATGCGGCCGGCGTACAGGATGAGCGGACCCGGTTCCCGCGGCACAGGTGGCGGTCCGGGAGGCAGCGGGTCGACGCCGTTGGGCACAACGACGACGTTGGCGGTGGGTGCGATTTCACGGCAGCGTACGGCGGTCTTGGGGGACGGGGTGGTCACCAGCTGCGCTGTTTCCAGCATCTTCTGGCACACCCCGAGAAGGGACGCCGTGGAACGGCCGCGGTCCTCGTAACGGATGACCGCTTCCTTGAGGTCGTGGCTGTCCACCAGTTCGCCCTTGGTGATGCGCGCGAACGCGTGCAACACCCCGGTGAGCAGTGGGAGCACGGCTGAGTAGTGGTCTGCATACGCGTCGAAATCGGTGTGCCAGGTGAGCATCAGCGGGATCTTCAGCCGCCTCGCCGCCCATACTCCGAGGGCGCCGACGGTCCCGAAGCCGTGGACGTGGATGACGTCGGGCCGGATGTCGGCGATCCTGTCGATGGTCCTGTCGAAATGACGTCCGTTGGCCACCCGGGTGGGCATGTTGGGCACCTTGACTGAGGGCAGGCGGATCTCACGGCGACCCTCTCGGCCCAGCTGGGGATTGGGGCCTTTCGCCTTCGGGGCCACCACCACCACGTTGTGCCCGGCGTCCAACAGATTGCCCTCGAGTTGCTGCACTGCGAACATCAGCCCGTTGCTGCCGGGGCCGTAGTTGTCCGTGAACTGCGCAACCGTCAATGGCCGCGTGGCGGCGCTCAGGTGTGGTTGCTCTGTCACGGTGGCCACTCTATCGGCCACTTTCACCCCTTTGGCTGAACCCCCTAGGGTGCCGGCTGCAGTGAGCCCGGAGTGAGCGTGCACTGCGAGGGTGCGGCTGGGATGCGGAGTTCGAGATCCATCAGCCAGCCCTTGGCAGCAGTGAACCGGGGACCGCCTCCCGGCATGTCGGAGACCACCACTGGCTCGCCCCCCGGGTTGGTCACCAGTTCGGACGCGGCG
Organism: Propionibacteriaceae bacterium; assembly: GCA_030537675.1. GTDB lineage: Bacteria > Actinomycetota > Actinomycetes > Propionibacteriales > Propionibacteriaceae > Arachnia. The sequence continues at coordinate 52,572 of JAUNVL010000001.1, forward strand.
GGGAAGCCATGACGCGCCAGAGCAACGTTGAAGACAGACAGGAAAAGGTCCATGTCCACCGCGGCCACGTCGAGGCCCTCCTTGCTGCTGTCGCGCAGTGCGACGATGCAGATTCCGTCGCCATCATGGTCCACAAAAGTTCTCTCGACGTAGACGACGCTCTCCAACCCCCACCACTGCGTCGGGCTCCCCAACGCCTCTTCGGCGGCGATTCGTGCGTCGGCAAACAGATCGGCGTACTGCTGAGCCATCTGTTCGGGGTCCCGAGAGACCGTGGCCGGCGATGGCGACCACGTGGGAAAGTTGCCGGAGATGGTGGGTGTACCGGAGGCGGTCGGAACAGAAGGGGTGGTGTCCTGCGACTCGATGGTTGTCGCCGGGCCCTCGGCGGGGCCACCTGGGGAGCAGCCCACGAGCAGCAGGAGCGCCAGGGCGCCGACCGCCGCCAGTCGGTGCGTCACGCTGGTACCGCAGCCACGTGGGCCTCGGCCGCTCCGGACAACGAGATCGTGAGCTGCGCCTGGTGGCCGTCAGCCACCGTGACGTGCCACTCGCCCCATTCCTCCTCGATGAAGGAGTCGATGGGATGGAAACCATGGTGTTCGAGGACTTCGTTGACGGCGCTCCTCAACCCGGCACTGTCGACGGTCTCCAGGGCAACGCCGCTCCCGAAAATTGGACCCACGCGGACCAGGCGCGGGTCATCCGTGCGAGCGGCGTCCGCCCTGTCACGCCACAACAGGGGGCCGATCTGGGTCTCGAGTGCTCGCTGCAGTGAGTCGAGCAATGACCCGTAGCGCATCGAAAGCTGGCGCACTCCGTCGTCGCCGTTCATTCTCGCCCCTCCTTGTAGATCACTGGGCCGGCCACTGCATGACACCGTTGGTCCACCGGGTGTACTCGTCCTCGGTGAGTTCCACGATGTGTGGATGGGAGGCCGGGCCATGGGGATTCTGCAACCTGATCTTTCCATCATCGGTGAAGCCAATCACCGAGTAGGCATGGTTACCGAAGATTTTCTTCTCCGCGAGGAAGTCCTTCGGGAGGGGGTCAGGTTGGGGGTCCGGGGCATTGGTGGTGGCCACCATCACAGCTCCGGGCGGTTGGGTGGACAGCGTGCTGCGAATGCTGTCGAAGCTGGTGTTGGAGGACTGCGTCTCCGTGTAGTTCTTCCCCAACACGATCTTGCCGGTCAGGGGGAAGTTGCTCGATTCGATCTCCGGGTGGAGTTGGCGCATGGCCTGGACGTAGATCGACAGGTAGTTGGGTTCCTTGGTCCACGCATTCCTGGGGTCAGGGTCCTGCAGGTGGCGTGGGTCAACGGTCGTGCGTTGTGCTGCTCCCGTCTCTGGGTCGTACATCGTCACCTCGTAGGTCTGGCTGACTGGATCCCACACCACGTGCTGGCGGATGAACTCGGGGTTGGAGCGGCCGAGGCTCATGAGCGGCGACAGGAATGCGCAGAGGGGAACCGAACCCTGTGCGCTGTCGTCCACCTGGTCCAGGATGCCGTCGTCCGAGAAGTCGAGAGGGCCGAGGTCGAATGTCTGGATGTCCAGTCCCAGGGCGACAGCCAGGGCTGAAGCCGCACTCATGTCCACCACGGTGGCGACGTGCAACAACTGACGCACGTTGGCGCTGATGGCACGCGCCAGCGCCAGGCGTCGAAGCAGCACTTTCGGGTCCAGCAACGCGGTCTCGGGGATGGGGAGGGCGCGGCCGGAATCCAGCACCCTGATGCGGTTCGCATCCGCGATGGCCAGCATCTGCAGTAGTTGGCCTCGCAGTTGTTCCATCCGCGCGGCCGCATTCGTCAGGACGTCAGCGAGCTTCGGCAGAACCTTGGCCAGGCGCTCCACCTCCTGTGCCTGTTCCTCGCATCGAGCGCCGATCATGTCCCCGATCGTGTCCCGCCAAGCATCCTTGATGGACACTCCGGTGCGGCGGAGTGATTCCGCCTGATCGCTGCCCTGCGAGGCTGCGTACCGGAAGGCAGCCGCGCGGGATTCCCACGGCCCTGCGTCAAAGGTCGACAGCTTCTCGACGTCGATGCTCACACGCCTTCTCCACCTGTGAAGTTGAATCCTTCAATGGCGTCGGTGTTCCTCGCCTCCACCTTCTGGATGGAGGTGGCGGAAGCGTGCATGGACTCGGCGAGCGCGGCGACGTTGCCGCCGAGCGTTGCGAACTGGGCGAGGAGGTGGGCATCAAGTTGTCCGAGGACGGCGTCCACCTCGAAGTCCCCCGACGCTGCACCGACACTGAAATCAGACCCGAGCCGCCGCACTGCGTCAGCCACCGAGCCGACCCCTTCGGCCAGCATGTGGACCTCGCTGGGTGTCACATCAAGTCCCATGGGTCACCTCCTGGTGTTGCGCCCCATCGTAGGCGTCGCCCGGTTCGCTGGACGCTGCCCCCTCATCGCCCCTGGCGGATGCGCAGAGCAGCTGTGCATTTCATCCCCCGGGTCGACAGCCCGTGACTGCTTCGGCCATCGTGACAACCAGAATTCCATAGGAGGAAACCGTGCAGCAGCGACGCAGCGCATCCTGGGGTTGGTTCACAGCCGGCCTCGCCACCATCCTGGCAGTGGGGGCGAGTCTCGTCCCCGTCTCCACCGCGAGCGCCGCATCCGTGGTGTTCGAGGCGGAGGCCGAAACCAACATCCGCACCGGGCAGGCTCGGGTCCTCGACCGTCCCGAGGCCTCCGGCGGCAAGGCCATCGGCTATGTCGGGGGAGGGAACGGGACGATCGGCATCAAGGTCGACGTCATCGATCCCGCCCGTACCTCACTCACACTGAAGTGGATCTCCGGTGAGAACCGGGACATCCGCTACACCTGCAACGGCGGCGCGGAAACGCTCCTCGACCTTCCGGTGGGGCCGAACTGGAGCACTCCGCAGAGCACACCCCTGACCTGCGCCGGCCTGACGGCGGGTGAGAACACCATCACGTTGTGGAACACCACTCCGGCACCAGACATTGACGCTCTCGTGGTCTCCACCTCACAGCAGGTGATCTTCGAGGCCGAGGATCCGTCCAACGACCTCACCGGCCAGGCCCGGGTCCAGGAGCGCGCAGGCGCATCGGGCGGCAAGACGGTCGGCTACATCGGTGGCGGCAACGGCACGCTGGGCGTGCGCGTCAGCATCGAGGCAGCAGGCCAGAAAGAGTTTGAACTCCAATACATCTCGGGGGAGAAGCGGGACATCCGCTACCAGTGCCCCGGTGCCTCGGAATCCACGCTGCTGAACCTCCCGGCAGGTCCCAACTGGAGCACCCCCGTGACACACGAGTTCAGCTGCTACATCCCGCAGGGACTGCACGTCATCACCCTGTACAACACCGGTCCCGCCCCTGATGTGGACCTGCTCCGCATGGTCGGTGGCATCGACGACGGTGGCGGCCCCGTCACCACCCCCACACCGACGCAGGGTTACCCCACCGAGGATCCGTGGGCCGATGACCCCGCCAATGCGAAGCCCGCTTCCGCCCAACAGGACCCCGACTGGATGCTGATCGACGACTACTCGTCCGAGTTCAGCGGTACCGACGTGGAGGGCAAATTCAGCCGATTCCCCGACCAGTGGGGTTGGCGTGCCGAATGGCGCTGGGACGACGAGGCCGCGGTGGTGCAGGACGGCAATCTGGAGCTGAAGCAGAGCTATGACCCCACCAACAACTACAACGTGGTGCCCAAAGGCTGGCAGACGGCGCTCGTTGACCTGAACCTGCAGAATGCCAACACCGACACCGTCACCACTTATGCCGCCCATACGGGCAATACGGGTCTGCGGCACACGTACTTCAATCAGTACGGCACACGGACCCAGCAGACCTTCACCGGCCTGGCAGCCGGCACGCACCAATTCTCCGCCTACGCGAAGTCCGAGGGCACCGAGGGCACGGTGGCGCTCGTCGCGAAGAACTGCACGGCCGCAGGCTCGGAACAACGCGAAGAGATTCCACGCAGCAATGGCGGCTGGAAGCAGTACAGCCTGGTGGTCGACGTCGTCGCCGGCAGCACGTGCGTCGTCGCACTGGAGTCGACGGGCAAGACCTTCTCCGACGTCGCCATGTTCGACGATGCGGTGTTCACAGCCCCCGGAGTCACCACGAACCGCCTGGCCAACCCAGGGTTCGAGACGCTGGACACCACCCACAACAAGTCGGGCGGCGTCCACATGACGGAGCCGGTGAAGTACGGCTACTTCGAGGTGCGGGCCAAGTCCGGCACGCCGTTCCCGGGTACATGTCTCGCCTTCTGGCTGGACGGCCGGGAAGGCGACTACTCCACGGAGCTGGACATCGTCGAACTCGGCGAGAAGCCCGGCAACCCCAACGCGGTCGACTTCGCCGCACACCGCTGGCCGTCCAAGGCACTGGGCCCCAACCACCAGTCCAACGGCGGCGACGTCTACCAGGCGCCCTGGGACCCGTCAGCCGACTTCCACACCTACGGCTTCGAATGGGAGCCCGGTGTGCAGCGCTGGTTCGTCGACGGCGTACTCCGCGCCGAACGCAAGGACCCCGTCTTCGACGCGGCCGAGCAGTACATGATCCTCTCGCTGGGACTGCGTGCCCCCTACGTCAACAACCCGGCGGCCTACCCGAACGCCTACGACAATGCGAAGCCGTCGCAGTTCGACTACGTGCGCGTCTGGAAGCCCCGTGCATTCGAGGTCCCCAGCACCGTGGTGGGTGACTACCAGGCGTCCTTCGTCTACTCCGACGGCTGGACCGCTTCCGGCGGCAACCGCACCAGCGGCACCGCAGGTGCCACCTGGAAGTTGCGCTTCGACGGTGACGGCGTCGACGTCGTTGCCCCGGCGGGTGCCGGGCAGGGACGCGTTGCCTACTCCATCGACGGCGGCCAGCCGATCGTCGTGGATCATGGCGCTGCCACCTCCTCGACCGTGTGGTCGAGCCCGGTGGTTCCTCGCGGCAAGCACGTGGTCACAGCAAGGGTGGTCTCCGGCGCGGTGGGTGTCTCGTCGGTGATTGTCCGCAACACGCTCGATGACTCCACGCCGTCACCGTCACCGTCGCAGTCGCCGGCACCGACGGTGACCGTGACCACGACGGCCACTGCCGAGCCGAGCATCACCTACGCCCCCACCGTCACCGCTACCAGCAGCGCCACCGCGACGGCCACGTCCAGTACGACGGCCACCGCCACCAGCAGCGCCACCGCTACGGTCACCTCCACGGTCACCACCACCGCCAGCGCCACTGCCACGGCGACGGCCAATGTCACGGTCACCACGACGGTTACGGGATCCACAACCCCCACCGTGACGACTGCGCCGGTTCCGCAGCCCGTCGACATCTACACGGCCCCCGGGATCCACGAGGTCAATGGTCGACGATGGTTCACGACGTGCGAAGCGTATTCGGCCACGTTCCGATGCACGACGCAGATCTGGTCCACCCAGATCAGCGAGGTCAACGGGACTTTCGTGTCCACCACCGGCTGGCACTTCAACAACCTGACCTATGTGGCGTCGCCACGCAGCCTGTGGGCGGGCAACCCCCTGGCCGTCACCGGATCGTGGACGGCCACCGATGGCCGTCGCTGGCGCACCGAGTGCGACACGGCCGTCACCGGCGGCAACGGGTGTCGCAGCTGGGTCACCTCCCGCATCATCGAGAGCACTCGCCAGGCCGATGGCACCTACCGCCACGCCTGGGTCACCAAGGAGGTGTTCAACAACATGGTCCGGTTCAGCTGAGGTTGAACCGGGCTCTGTCCCGACTCGACGCGCCGCGCTCACTGCCCGCGAAGGACGTTCTCGTCCTGGCGGGACGTGGTCGCGGCGTTTCGCGTCGACGGATGGGCGGGGAAGACAGGGGTGGTGGCCACCGGACGCGCCGGACTCACTGCTGCCCGTTGACGTGGGCGTCGCGGCGGGTACTTGGCGCAGCGGGTCCGGTCAGACCGGAGGTGCTCAGGACAGGCGGACCACGCGGTCGCACGCAGCGATGAGCTCGGGATCGTGCGTGATGACCAGCGCCGCCCGCCCTTCGGCGGCGCGCCATACGTCGTGCATCAGGGCGCGCGCGGTGGCGGTGTCCAGGTGCTCCGTCGGCTCGTCGAGGATCAGCAGTTCCCGTTCGTCGGCCAGGACGCGTGCCAGCGCGAGACGTCGACGCTCGCCACCGGACAGCGTGGTGCCGGCCTCGCCGATCCGACGCTCCGGTGGCAGGTCCAACCCGGCCTCCACGAGTGCGGCCACCACCTGCTCGTCGGTGGCGTCCTTGTTGCCGATGCGCACGTTCTCGGCCACCGTCGTGGTGAAGATGTGGGCGTCCTGCGCGAGGTAGCCGACGCGGTTGGCGCGCCGCATGCTTCCCGCCAGCGGTGGGATCAGGCCCATGGCAGTGGCGGCAACGGTCGTCTTGCCGATGCCGGATGGGCCAACGAGCGCGACCCTCTCACCGGGATGGACGTGAAAATCCAGGTCACTCTGGACCACGACGCCGCCCGGCCAGCCGACGGCGACGCCGTCGAATTCGAGCCCGGGGGCGGGGTTATCGGAGGAGGTCACGTCGCCGGAGCCCACGGGCTCGGCGTCGAGGACGTCGATGATCCGCTCCAGCGCCGCGCGGGAACGGGTCCACGTCTGGGCAGCGGAGGTGAAGGCAGCAAAGACCTCGTGCAGGGCCAGGGGAGTCAGGACGATGACGGCCAGGAGGCGGGGGTGCAGTTCCCCGGCAACCACGGCCGGACCGCCGATGGCCAGCGCGGCCACCACCGCGACGCCGGCAGCCACCACCTGACCTGCGGTGGCGATGCCGCGCACCCAGGCCGCGCGCGACTCCTGCCGCCGCAGGGCATCGTCGACGGCCAGCAGATCAGCCAGAACTGCATCCTGCGCCCCGTAGGCCACGAGGTCGCCGGTGGTGCGCGACAGTTCGCGCACGCCGTCGGCGAGTTTGCCGCGGGTGGGGACCGCATCGAGGTCTGCGGCACGGGAGGCGCGCTGCGCCAGCAACGGCACCATCACACCGGCGATGATCGCGGTGACGAGCAGAATCAGGGAGGAGGCCAGGTTGAACCGGGCAAGCATGAGCGTCGTGCCGACGATCACCAGGGACGCCGCGAGGGCAGGGATCACCACGCGGACCACCAGATCCTGGACCGCTGCCACGTCCGCCACCACGCGGGTCAGCAGGTCACCGCGCCGCCGACCGATCAGCGTCGTGGCCGAGAGTTTGTCGTAGACGCGGATCCGCAGGCTCGACTGCATGCGCAGCGCCACGTCGTGGCCCACCAGACGCTCCACGTACCGGAAGACACCGCGCGAGATGCCGAAGAACCGGACGCCGACTGCGGCCGCCTGCAGGAAGAGCACGGGCGGCATCTCCGCTGCCCGGCTGATGAGCCAGGCGGAGAGACCAAGAAGCGCCACTGAGGCGCCGGATGCCATGGATGCCAGGAGCACGGCGAGGCTGAAGCGCCTCTTCCCCTGGGGGACGGTGGCCAGGAGTTCACCCACCAGGCGCACCGTGGCGTTCCCGGCGCGGGAGCTGCGACGACTCATGCGAGCACCCCCAACTCGACGACACGGTCGGCCGCAGCCATCACGGCGGGCCGGTGGGTCACGATGACGGCGCCCACACCGGAAGCACGCACGGCATCAACGGCGGCCGCCTCGGTGCTGGAGTCGAGACCCGCAGTGGGCTCGTCCAGCACGAGGAGTCGTGCGCCACCGAGGCGGATCCGGAGCAGGGCGCGGGCCAGTGCCACGCGGCGGCGTTCCCCTGCAGACAGCCCTTCGCCGTCATCCCCCACACTTTTGGTGCCGTCGAAGTCGGCGCCCGCATCGTGCAGCGCGGCCTCGACGTCAGCCGGGGTGGCATCGGGGTGCCCGAGCAGGACGTTGAGGGCGACGGTGCCGTTCAACATGCCGGGCTCCTGACCCACCCACGCCAACTCGTTGCGCCACGCGCGCTCATCGAGATCCTTGAGGTCCTGCCCATCCACAGTGACGCGGCCGCCGTCGGGGTGCAGGAATCCCATGAGCATTGCGAGAGCGGTCGACTTGCCGCCCCCGGAGGTGCCGCGGATCGCCAGCACCTCGCCGGGTTCGATGGCGAGGTCGAAGTGCTCCAGCGCGGGGGAGTCGCTGCCCGGATAGGTGTAGGCGACGTCCTCGAAGCGGATGCGCAGATCGGCTGGCACGGGGGCGGTCCCGGTGGACACGGATCCCGAATCGATGAGGCGGAAGGCCGCGTCGGCCGCGGCCACGCCGTCGGCGGAGTCGTGGAAGTGGACGCCCACCTGGCGCACCGGGAGGAACGCCTCGGGTGCCAGGACGAGGACGAACAGCGCCGCCTCGAAGCCGATGTCACCGTAGACCAGCCGGAAACCGACGGTCACCGCCACCACTGCAACGGACAGGCTGGCCAGCAATTCCAGGGCCAGGGCGGAGAGGAACGACACGTACAGCACGCGCATGGTGGCGCCCCGGTACTGCTCCTCACCCAACTCGACGCCGCGACGCTGGGCCCGGGCTCGGGCGAACGCCTGCAGGGTGGGGAGTCCCTCGATGAGGTCTGCAAAGTGGTTGGCGAGCCGGTCGGCCACCGCGTAGCTCTTCGCCGTCGCGGCTTCCGTGGTCCAGCCGATCAGCGCCATGAACAAGGGGATCAGTGGCAGCGTGAAGGCCACGATGATGGCCGACTGCCAGTCGGTCAACAGGATCGCACCGCCCACGAGGAAGGGGACGGTGGCGGCCAGACCCAGCTGCGGCAGGTATTTGGAGAAGTAGCCGTCCAGATCATCGAGCCCGGACGTCACCACCTTGACCATGGAGGCCGAGGAGGTGGCGGAGTCGCGCGGACGGGAGAGCCGCGCCGTGAGGATGTCTCGACGCAGCGTCGACTTCACGCTCGCAGCGGAGCGGTGGGCGATGGTCTCGTTCAGCCAGGACAGCAACGCTCTCGACGCGAACACGGCGGCGAGGCCACCCAGGAGCACGCCCCAGTTACCCGGGAGCGAGCGCTCGGTGAAGACGTGGCTGATGCCGCGGGCGATGAGACCGGACTGCGCAATCAGCAGGACCGAGGTGACCAGCCCAACGACGACGGAGGCGACCAGGTAAGTCCTGGTCGCCCCCGCACGTTTCAACAATCGTGGATCAATGGGACCTGCCATAAGGGGTCAGGCCACCGCCTCGACATCGTCGGGAATGTTCTTGGTACCGATCCGGCGGCGGAACACCCAGTAGGACCAGCTCTGGTAGGCGATCACGATGGGCACGAAGATGATCGCGGCCCACGTCATGATCGTCAGCGTGGTGGGCGACGACGCTGCGGTGATGATGTTCAGGTGCTCGGTCACCGCGACGCCAGCGTCCTGCGCGAAGCCGAGGTTGCCATACATCCTGAGGAAGATCCCACTGAACAGGGCGAGGATGGCGACGCCCCCGAGGATGAAGCCCCAGCCCTCGCGGTCACGGCCGGTCATGGTCACGGAAGCGGCCAGTGCGACGATTGCCAGAATCCCCGCCACCCACGCGGCGATGGTGAAATCGCCGAAGTTGGACGTGGCCGGCCAGAAGATGTTCTGGAGAACGACGAACCCGGTGACGAGTGCGACGCTCACCCATCCGAAGGTACGGACCAGCTTGCGGGCATTGTCATGAATCAGGCCGTGGGTCTTCAGGGTGATGAAGGTGGCGCCGTGGGTGAGGAACAGGGCCAGCAGCATCACACCGCCCAGCAGGGCGAATGGGCCGAACAGTCCGAAGAAGGTGCCGTTGAACAGCAGGCCGTCATTCGGCAGGCCGATGACGAAGTTGGCGAAGCCGACTCCCAGCACCAGCGTGGGAAGGAAGGAGCCGATGATGATGAACCAGTCCATCATCGCGCGCCACTTGGCCTCGGGACGCTTGGCGCGGTACTCAAAGGCGACACCACGAAGGATGAGGCCCACGAGCATCAGCAGCAGCGGCAGATAGAGGGCCGAGAACAGCGAGGCGTACCATCCCGGGAACGCGGCGAACATGGCCCCGCCCGCAGTCAGGAGCCACACTTCGTTGCCGTCCCAGACGGGACCGATGGTGTTGATCAGTACGCGGCGCTTCTTGTCGTTGTTCCCACCGAGGATGGGCAGCAGCATGCCGACGCCGAAGTCGAAGCCTTCAAGGAAGAAGAACCCCAACCACAGGACGACGATCAGCATGTACCAGACGATGGCGAGTGTTGGCACGGTTTCGAGCAGCATCATGAAAAGTTCCTTCTCACTCTCAGTACGCGAAGGACAGGGGAGCGTCCGCGTCCGTGTCGTCGTCGATGGAGACCTCGTGGACGTCGGGGAGCCCCTTCTTCACGTAGTAGAGGAAGAGGCCAACCTCGATCACCGCCAGCACGCCGTAGAGCAGCGTGTAGACGATCATGGAAATCAGCACGGACATGGCGCTGACGCTGGCCGAGACTCCGGCAGCCGTCGGCATCACGCCTGCGACGAGCCAGGGTTGGCGGCCCATCTCGGTGAAGATCCAGCCGAAGGAGATGGCGAACAGCGGAAGCAGTGGCAGGGCAAACATGGCGGGCGTCCAGATCAGGTCCCAGACCTTGCCCTCGGGCGGCAACTTCTCCTTGCGGAGCAGCCACAGCAACGCCGCCCCCAGCAGGGTGCCAGCCATGCCGAGGCCGATCATCAGCCGGAAGGTCCAGAAGGACATGAAGACGTTGGGTGCCGGGTCCACGCCGGGGTAGTTCGTGGCCAGTTGTTCGGCGAACTCCTGCTGGATACGGGTCTGCGAGCCGTCGTTCTGCAGGAAGCCCTCCTCGGCGAACTGCTCGCGAAGGTTGTCGACGCCCTGAACGGTTTCCTCACCCGAGATCAAGGTGAGGAGCCCCGGCACCTTGATGGAGAAGATCTCCTTGGTTGCGTGCAGGTCACCGATGACCAGGAGCCGCATGGCTGCGTTGGTCTCGGTCTTGAACAAGCCCTCGGCCGCAGCCATCTTCATGGGCTGGACCTGCGTCATGATCCTGCCCTGCAGGTCGCCGGAGACGATGGTCAACACGGAGGCGACGATGAGCACCCAGGCGCCCATCTTCACGGCGAAGCGGTGGGCAGCCACAGCCTCGGGGTCGCGGAGATCGCCCTCGCGGCGCAGCTTCATGAGCCACCAGCCGGACACGCCCGCCATGAGTCCGCCAGCCGTCATGAACGCGGCGGTGATGACGTGGGGGAACGTGACGAGGAAGACGGGGTTCAGGAGAACGTCAATGAATCCCTGTATGCCGTCCAGTTCGGCGCGTCCGTTGCGGAACGTGGTGCCCACGGGGTTCTGCATCCACGAGTTCGCGGCCAGGATGAACACTGACGACAGGAGGGTGCCGAACGCCACCATCCAGATGGTCAGCAGGTGAATCTTCTTGGGCAGCCTGTGCCAACCGAAGATCCACAGTCCGAGGAACGTGGATTCAAGGAAGAAGGCCAGCAGGGCCTCGAGCGCCAGCGGGGCGCCGAAGACGTCCCCCACGAAGCGCGAGTACTCGGACCAGTTCATGCCGAACTGGAACTCCTGCACGATGCCTGTGACAACGCCCAGGGCGAAGTTGATCAGGAGCAGCTTGCCGAAGAACTTGGTGAGCTGCAGGTACTTCGCGTGACCGGTTTTGTACCAGATGGTCTGAAGTACGGCCACCATCATCGCCAGGGCGATGGTGATGGGCACGAAGAGAAAGTGGTAGACGGTGGTGATACCGAACTGCCACCGACCGAGGGTTACGGAGTCCATGGAGAGATTCTACTACCGGGCGTCGTTGATTCCAACTTGGAAACACCCTGTCGCAGCCCGTGCGGGAACGCACGTCATATGATGTCGCACATGGCAACCCGTGGACCTCTGGAGCAGACAGTGATGGAACTGCTGTGGGCGACGCCGGATGCCCGCAGCGTGGCTGATGTGCTCGAGGAACTCAACAAGGAGCGGGACCTTGCCTACACCACGGTCATGACCGTCCTTGATCGACTCGCCAAGAAGGGCATGGTGACGCGCGAGCGGGTGGAGCGTGCCTGGCGCTATCTGCCCGCGGAGTCGCAGGACGTCGTCGTGGCCCGCGACCTCGTGGAAACGCTCGAGGGCGTGCCTGAGACCGTTCGGCGTCACGCCCTCCGACGGTTCTGTGACTCACTGCCAGAGGCCGAGCGACTGGCTCTTCTGAAGGCTGATTCCGCCACCTGAGCGGACCTCGGCCATGGGATTCCGCGGTTTCTGATCCTCAACTCACCCCGGTAGGCGCTGTGACGGCCCGGAGAACCAGGTTGACAACGAAAAATCGCGTCGCGGGTGTCAGCCGGTGTAGTCGGGTCGCTCGGCGAGCAGTTCTTTCTTCTGTGTGATTGCCGCGTCGAGTTCAGCGGCCCAGGCTTCCCGGCTGTCGGTTGCCGTGCGCTGGGCCGTCTGGTCGTCAACGCCCGGAAAGGCCGCCACCTCCTGACGCACCTCAAAACTCTCGTTCATGGCGGATTCCACGTTGTCCCGCGTCTCGGCCAACGACTGTGCCAGCGTCTGCGTCGACATCGACTCGGCCAGCTTCCGCCGCTCATCCGCGACGTCCCAGTCGGCCTTCGGGAACGTCAGCTGCATCTCACTGAGAGTCCGGGTGAGGATTTCGGTGATGGCGAGGCGTGAATACCACTTGTGGTCGGCCGGCAGCACGTACCACGGGGCATGCTCCGTGCTCGTCCTCTCGAAGACCGCCTGGTACGCAGTCTGGAATTCCGGCCACTTGCTGCGGGTCTGCAGGTCACCGGTGGTGTACTTCCAGTGCTTGTCGGACCTGTCCAGCCTCTCCATGAGGCGCAGTCCCTGCTCGGCGTGCGAGACCATGAGGGCGAACTTGAGGACGATCGTCCCGCTGGCCACCAGGTCCGCCTCGAACTTGTTGATCTCCTCGTAGCGCTTCTGCCACTCCTCCTCGGGTACGAGTTCATTGACGCGCACCACCAGGACGTCCTCGTAGTGGGAGCGGTCGAACACGCCGATCCGGCCGGCCGGGGGTAGTGCCTTGCGGATCCGCCACAGGTAGTGGTGTTTCCGCTCCTCCGCGCTGGGTACGCCGAACGAATGCAGCGCGACCCCCTGTGGATCGACGTAACCCATCACGTGGCGGACGATGCCGCCCTTGCCGGCAGTGTCGAGGCCCTGGATCACGCACAGCACCGCACGTTTCCCACCCGTGCGCCCCTCGGCGAACAGCCGCTCCTGCAACTCCGGCAGCAACTCCGCCCGCGTGGCCATCAGGGACTTGGCGTCCTTCTTGCTGCCCTCCCAGCCCGGGGTGCCGTTGCGGTCCAGGGCGGCCAGCCTGAAACCCTCGCCGGCACGCAGTGCCTCACGGGGATCAACGGTCCACAGCTTCTTCGGATTCTTGCTCACGAGTGGGTCCTCTCCAAGGGTTGACCCATTCTTCCAGCCGGGCAGTCCTCTCCATCGGCATTCTGCTGGATGACCACGCCGGGTGCCTGAACGAGGGCGCTCTCCCACAGGCGGGACACGGGCATGAAATGGCCACGTGAGACGAAGATGATATTTCGGCGCGTCGTGGTCCCGAGTCCGCATCGAAGGGCTACCCTATGGCCGACAGTCTTCCCCCTGTCGTCAGTTCAGGCCTGCACTCTCGTCGACGAGATGCCCGCCCCAGATCGTCAATGACGAAGATCGGAGCTCCCGTGAGTTCACCCCTGCTCGCCCTCATCGGCATCGCCATGATGGTCATGGGCTACCTGTTCTACTCGAAATTTCTAGTCAAACACATTTTCAAGCTGGACAACAGCATCCCGACGCCCGCGCACACGCGCCAGGACGGCGTGGACTACGTCCCCACCAACATGTACGTCCTGTGGGGTCACCACTTCACATCCGTGGCAGGCGCCGCACCCATCGTCGGGCCTGCGGTGGCTGTCATCTGGGGCTGGCTGCCCGCGTTCCTGTGGGTGACGATCGGCACGGTCTTTTTCGCGGGCATGCATGACATGGGCGCCTTGTGGGCATCCGTCCGCAACAAGGGCAACTCCATCGGCACCCTTTCGGGGCGCTACATCGGCAACCGCGGGCGCAACCTGTTCCTCGTCGTGATCTTCCTGCTGCTGCTCATGGTCAACGCCGCGTTCGCCGTCGTCATCTCCAAGCTGCTCGTCGGCACACCCACCGCAGTCATCCCCACGTGGGGTGCAATCCTGGTGGCGCTCATCGTGGGTCAGGCGATCTACCGGTGGAAGCTCCCGCTGGTGTGGGTGTCGATCGTCGGTGTGGTGGCGCTGTACTCGCTGATCATTCTCGGCGACAACTTCCCCGTGGTGCTGCCCGAGACCGTGATGGGGCTCTCCGCTGCGTCGTTCTGGGTGCTCGTGCTCTTCCTCTACGCCGGTGTCGCGTCGGTGCTGCCGGTGTGGATGCTGCTCCAGCCCCGCGACTACATCAACGGCCTCCAGCTCTTCGTGGGCCTGGCCATTCTCTACATCTCCGTCCTCATCGCCTCGCCCACCATCGTGGCCCCCGCCATCAACACGGCGGTGCCGGAGGGGACTCCCAGCCTGGTGCCGCTGCTGTTCGTCACGATCGCCTGTGGCGCCATCTCCGGATTCCATGGAGTGGTGGCATCGGGGACCAGCGCCAAGCAGTTGGACAAGGAATCCGACGCACGTTTCGTCGGCTACTTCGGTTCCGTTGGCGAAGGCCTGTTGGCGCTGGGAGCGATCATCGCTGCCACTGCCGGGTTCAAGACACTGGCCGACTGGGAAGCCGTCTACTCCGCGTTCAACCAAGGTGGCGTCGCAGCCTTCGTGCAGGGTGGCGGTTCCATCCTCAACGCTGGTCTGGGCCTCCCGGTGTCACTGAGCGCCACCATCCTGGCGACGATGGCGGTGCTGTTCGCAGCCACCACCATGGACACCGGCATCCGTCTCCAGCGGTTCGTTGTCCAGGAAGCCGCCGAGATCATGGGGGTCAAGGTGGGCAAGTTCGTGGCCACCATCGTCGTGCTCGTGGTGGGCATGGGGCTCGCCTTCGGCGCGGGTGCCGACGGTGCGGGCGGCATGGTCATCTGGCCGTTGTTCGGCACCACCAACCAGTTGCTGGCAGGCCTGACGCTGTCCATCATCGCGGTGATCCTGCTGCGCAAGCGCCGCAACGTCCTGCCGATCCTCATCCCGCTGGTGTTCGTGATGGTGATGTCCGTCTACGCGGCGGTCGTCCAGCTGGGGACCTTCTACTCCACCCAGAACTGGCTGCTCCTCGGCCTGGACGCCATCATCCTGGTGGCTGCGCTCTGGGTGATCGTGGAATCGGTGATCGCCATGAACAAGGCGCGCACCGGTCCTGAGGAACTCGACGATGAGGACCGTGTCACTGCTCGCGAGGACGAACCCGCCCCGCGATGACTGATCGTCCAGAAACCGCGTGGGCCCGCTTCTCGGCGGGCCTGCGCGATTTCTACGCCGCGCCCTATCGCCGGGCGTTCGCCCGCGCGCAGCGCGACGAGGACGACCTGTTCATGATGATCGTGCTGGCCGAGTCGTTGGGCGTGCCCAACCCTGTCAGCTACTACACGGTGGAGCTGCTTCCTGTGATGTACGACCGGTTCCACGAATGGCACACGAGGATGGGCATGGAACACTCACCGCTGGACTACCTGTCATGCTGCTAGAGCTCGCCGCGTCGAGGCAGGTGTTGTTCGTGGGCGGCAAGGGCGGGGTGGGCAAGACATCTGTTGCCTCCGCCCTGGCGTTGCACCAGGCGCGTGCCGGGCGCCGCGTGCTGGTGGTCTCCACCGACCCGGCACACAACCTCGGTCATCTGTGGAACAGACGCGTCGGGGACAAGGTGGTGTCGCTGGCCCCCGGGGTCTCGGGGATGGAAATCGATCCGGCACGCACCACCGACGAGCACCTGGCCGCCGTCGGACACACGATGCGGCGCCTGATGCCGGAGCACCTCTCAGGCGAGGTCAGCAAACACCTGGAGTTGGCCCGTGATGCTCCGGGCACCCACGAGGCGGCCATCCTCGAGCGGATCGCCGATGTGTTGGAGACTGCTCTGCAGGACCATGACCTGGTGGTGTTCGACACCGCACCCTCGGGACACACGGCACGGCTGATGTCACTGCCGGAGACGATGTCCGCCTGGACCGAGGGCCTGCTCCGCCGCCAGGATCGCTCGGAGCGCTTCGGGGCTGCTCTCCGCGGGTTGGACGATGGGCCCGAACACGGGATCGTCGGTGGTTCGGGGCGCCGTGGCGACTCAAGGGCCGAGCGTGACCATGAGATCCGCCGCGTTTTGTTGCGTCGCCGCGCCCGGTTCGAGCGACTCCGCGATGTGATCTCCGATGAGGAGCGGACGGCCTTCGTGATCGTGCTCGCCGCCGAGAGGCTGCCGGTGCTGGAGACGATCGAACTGCACGGGCAACTGTCCCGGGCAGGCGTGCGGGTGGGCGGGCTCGTGGTGAACAAGCGCTCGCCCGAGGACTCGGGGGACTTCCTGGCCGAGCGGCGCAGGCAGGAGGACGTCCACCTCGCGACGATCCACAAGGCTCTGCCCAACGTGCCACTCATCGAACTGCCGCTGCTCTCCGGCGACATCGTTGGAGAAGACGCTCTGGAGAAGTTCGGGGCTCGCATCGAGCGTGCGGACGCCACGGCCTGACGTCGGGGCGGGCAGGCGTTGACGGAAGAAGCCCGCCAGTCATTGCTTTTCAGTGGGGACCGCGAGGAGCCAACTCAGGCCGCAGGGGCCTTCGCGAGTCTTCCTGAGCGGAAGGCCCGTGGCAGGAGGACGACGGCGGGGAGCAGGATGACGGCCGCGGTGATGTTGACCGCCTCGAAGCCTCCGAACGCCAGGATGGGGCCGGCCAGTGCGGCCGCTGCAGCGCCCGCATAGTTCATTCCCGCGTCCGTGGCACCCTGCAGGGGGACGCGCACGTGGGAGGGAGCCAGAGCGGTCACCAGTGCGGAGCCTGCGATCACCGCGGCGGACCAGCCCAGGCCGAGCAGGACCAGGGCCACCATGGTGAGGCTCGTGGCACCGGATGCAGCCACGAACCCCGTGGCCACCGCCGAGCCCTGCAGCACGATGCCCAGCATCGCCACCGGCACCGGGCCGAAACGGTCGACGGCCCACCCGAACACCGGGCTCAGGGCGTACATGCCCAGCACGTGAAGGCTGATGACGATCCCCACCAACTGCAGAGTGTCGCCCTGGTTCCCCATGTGCACGGGGGTCATCACCATGACCATGACCATGACCGCATGGGCCACTGCGATGAGGACCACGGCGAAGAGTGCCGCGGGTTGACCGGCGGCCCAGCGCAGGGCCGCGACCGCACCCACGGGCGGTAGCGCGTCGGCCGCGTCGACCTCTGCCTGCGATGGGGTGGGTTGGGTCGTGGGACGGAAGAAGAGCGCGAGGACGGTGGCAGCCGTGGCGAAGGAGACGACGGAGAAGAGAAACGGACCCGTGAATGCTGGCAGGCTCAATCCTGCCCCGAATCGGTCGCCGGGCGCCGCGAGGTTCGGTCCGGCGACGGCACCGACCGTCGTGGCCCACAACACGATGGACATGGCTCTGGCGCGCGACGCGGGTGAGACGTTCTCCGCACCCGCGTACCGGGTCTGCAGGTTGACGGCCTGCGCAACGCCGAACAGGCCCATGCCCACCAGCATCACGATGATTTGCCCTGAGAGTGCTGCGGCGACGATGAGCAGGGCCCCGACGGTGGCCAGGGCGTAGCCGCGGCTGAGCGACACCCGTCGGCCGCGACGGGCGGCAACGTTCGCCAGGGGGACTGCCGCCACCGCTGCGCCCAAGGTGCTGCATGCCTGCGCGAAGCCAGCCATGGACGTGCCGCCCAGATCCTGTGCGAGCAGCCCGCCCACGGCGAATCCAGAAGCAACACCCACCCCGCCCAGGAGATTACTGACGATCAGCACACCAATGCTGCGTCCATACCGGCGGGCCATGTCGTTCCTCTCAGTTGGGCAGCAGGGAGCTTGCGAGAGACATGCTCCCACGACACAGTCGCGAGAGCACGGTGACCCGGGCGGCAAGATCAGGAAGGGTATGTGTATGCGGGCGTCAGTCGTCGCTGGTCTGCCATGGGCGCGTCTCGCCGATCAGGGCGCGACGGTTGCGGCCCGAGGCCACCCAGCGGGCCAGCCCACCGTGCTCGGCCAGCAACTCCAGGCGGCTCTGTGTGCGTTCCAGCACGGCGTTCGGTACGGCCAGCACCATGTGGTCGCCCGCCTTCAGCCGCAACTGCCCATCGGCCACCAGGATCTCCTTGCCCCGGATGAGCATGGACAGCACCGCGCCCCGAGGAAGTCGGAGGTCGGCGAGGTACATCCCGACGAGCTTCGTGTTCTCCGGCACCTCGAACTGCAGCATGGCGGCGTTGAGGCCCTCCATGGGGGACGAGTCGAAGCGCACCGTCGTCGGGGACAGATCCTCTGTGACCCCCGCCCTCCTGGCCGCCCAGGGCAGCGTGGGCCCCTGGATCAGGGTGAACGTCACCACCAACAGGAAAATGATGTGGAACATCTGGTTGGCGCCGGGCAGATTCCGGGTCAGGGGGATCGTGGCCAACATGATGGGCACAGCCCCGCGGAGCCCTGCCCACGAGGTGAACACCTGCTCGCGCCACGGCATCTTGAACGGGGTCATGCAGAGAAACACCGACAGTGGCCTGGCAACGAACGTCAGCCCGGAGCCGATCACCAACGCCGGAACGATGGCCGCGGGCAGCAGCGACGGCGACGCCAGCAGCCCCAGCATGACGAAGAGACCTATCTGGGCCAGCCAGCCGAGCGCCTCGGTGAAACCCTCCGTGGCCTTGTGGTGCGGGAGCACCTGGTTCCCCAACCACAACCCGGCGGCGTACGCAGCCAGCAGCCCTGAGGCGCCTGCGATCCCACCCAGCGCGAACGCCACCATGGCGATGGCCAGGGTCGCCAAGGGGTAGAGACCCGCCGAGGGCAGCGACACCCGCTGCAGAATGCCCTGCCCGATGCGGGCGATGACCAGACCGATGAGCGTGCCCCCCACCAGTTGGTACATGCCCGTTCCGAGCATCGCCATGATGGAACCCTCGTTCCAGGCGTCCGAGACCACGACGGTGACGATGATGATGGCTGGGGGGTCGTTGAAACCTGATTCGCCCTCGAGGGTGGTGCGAACCCGGGCCTTGATGGGCAGCCGTCTCAACACCGAGAACACTGCGGCTGCATCGGTGGAGGAGACCATGGCCGACAGCAGGATGGCCGTGCGCAGATCGATGCCCAGAAGCAGCATCGCCAGCGTGGCGGAGACCGCCACCGAGATCAGGACGCCCACCGAGGCCATCAGTCCGGCCTTCATGGCCACGGGTCTGAGATCGGACCAGTTGGTGGTGAACCCGCCGTCGGTGAGCAGGATCGCCAGCATGATCGTGGCCAGGTTGTAGGCCAGTTGTCCGTCGTCGAACTGGATGCCGAGCCCCGCCTCGCCCAGTATGAGGCCTATCGCCAGGTAGAGGAGGAGGCCGGGCATCCCGCTGCGTGAGGAGATGCGGACGGCGGCCACGCCAGCCAACAGCACGCCGCACGCGAACAGCACCAGGAGATTCAGTTGGTCAGGGGTCATCTCCGCCACACGCCCCTGCGAGGCGGGGGTGGCAGCCAGGCCACCATCCCGTGCGCTGCCGTCAGGCGGTGGCGCAGGGGGATGGTGGTCATGCGGTTCATTATGGCGTCACGGCCGCGCTGAACTGTGACTGGTACAGGTCGTGGTATGCCCCACCGGAGGCCAGGAGTTCGTCATGCGTGCCCTTCTCGACGATGGCGCCCTGCTCCATGACGAGGATCAGGTCTGCATCCCGAATGGTGGACAGGCGGTGGGCGATCACGAACGACGTCCTGCCGTGGCGCAGTGCCGACATCGCCTGCTGCACGAGCAGTTCCGTGCGGGTGTCCACCGAACTGGTGGCCTCGTCGAGGATCAACAGCCCCGGGTCGGCCAGGAAGGCGCGCGCGATGGTGATGAGCTGCTTCTCCCCGGCGGAGATGTTGGAACCCTCCTCGTCGATGACCGTGTCGTAGCCCTCCGGCAACGAGTGCACGAACCTGTCCACGAACGTGGCCGTGGCAGCCGCGACGATGTCCTCCTCGGAGGCTCCGGGGCGGCCGTAGGCGATGTTGTCGCGAATGGTGCCACCGAACAGCCAGGTGTCCTGCAACACCATGCCAATGTTGCGTCGGACGTCCGCGCGCGGCACGGTGGCGATGTCGATGCCGTCCATGGTGATCTTGCCGCCCTCGAGGTCGTAGAACCGCATCAGGAGGTTGACCAGTGTGGTCTTGCCGGCGCCGGTGGGTCCGACGATCGCGACCGTCTGGCCGGCGTGGGCCTCCAAGCTGAGGTCGTCGATCAGCGGCTTGTCGGGGGAGTAGCGGAAGTCGACGTCGTCGAACGTGACGTGGCCCTCCACACGGTTGAGTTCTCCAGCCGGCTCCGGTGTCATCTCCTGTGCGTCCATCAACTCGAACACGCGCTCCGCCGACGCCACACCGGACTGCATCAGGTTGGCCATGGAGGCCACCTGCGTCAGTGGCTGGGTGAACTGGCGGGAGTACTGGATGAAGGCCTGCACGTCGCCGATGGCCATGGTGCCGGATGCCACCCGCAGTCCACCGATGACGGCGATCACCACGTAGTTCAGGTTCCCCACCAGCATCATGATGGGCATCATCAGGCCGGAGATGAACTGCGAGCCGAACGCTGCCTTGAACAGCGCTTCGTTGCGTTCCTCGAACTCTGCCGCCACCTCTTTCTGCCGGCCGAACACCTTGACAAGCGAGTGGCCGGTGTAAGCCTCCTCGATGTGGGCGTTCAGATCGCCGGTGGACTTCCAGTTCGCCTTGAACAGCACCTGCGAGCGCTTGCCGATGATGGAGACCATCAGCATTGCCACGGGCACGCTGACGAGCGCCACCAGTGCCAGCGTCGGGGAGATCCAGAACATCATGGCGAGCACGCCCACCACCATGAGCAGGGAGTTGAGTAGCTGCGAGAGTGTCTGCTGGAGGGTCTGGGAGACGTTGTCGATGTCGTTGGTGACGCGGCTCAGAAGTTCGCCACGGGGCTGGTTGTCGAAGTAGGACAGCGGCAACCGGTCGATCTTCTGGGAAACCTTCTGCCGCATCCGCAGGATGCTCTGCTGCACGGCGTCGTTCAGGACGTAGGCCTGCACGTAGGACGCGACGCCGGAGATGAGGTAGAGCACCAGCACGGTGATCAGGATCATGCCGATGGCGTTGAAGTCCACACCCTGGCCCGGCGTGAAGTCCATGCTGCGCAGCAGGTCGACGAAATCGTCGTTGCCAGACTTCTGGACGGCCTGGATGGCCTGCTCACGCGTCAGCGTCGAGGGGAACTGCTTGCCGAGGAACCCGGCCAGCAGCATGGTGGTCGCCTGTCCGAGGATTTTTGGGCCCACCACCGACAGGGTCACGCCGGCGACGCCGAACATGATGGCGATGACGATGCGTACCCGCTGGGGACGGAGTTCGCGCAGCAGCCGCTTCAGCGACGTGCGGAAGTTGGCCGCCTTCTCGCCGGGGGCCACCATGGGTCCGTGACCTGGACCTCCGCCCCGATTGGGGGCATCCTCGGGGCGCTTGTTGGCCTTGACGGGCTCGTTGTCGTTGCTGCTCATGCTGCTGCCTCCTCTGCGCTCAGCTGGGACTCGACGATTTCCTGGTAGGTCTCGCAGCTGACGAGAAGCTCGTCATGGGTGCCGCGCCCGACGATCTCACCGTGCTCCAGCACGAGGATCTCGTCGGCGTTGCGGATGGTGGTGACCCGCTGGGCCACCACGAAAACGGCCTTGTCCGCGACCCGTGGCTCCAGTGCGGCACGGAGACGTGCGTCCGTGGTGACGTCCAGTGCCGAGAACGAGTCGTCGAAGATGAACACCTCCGCGTCCTTGGCCAGTGCGCGGGCGATGGCCAGACGCTGACGCTGACCGCCGGAGACGTTGGTGCCACCCTGCGAGATGGCGGATTCGAGTTCACCGTCGCGCTCGCGTACGAAGTTCTCGGCCTGGGCCACGCGCAGCGTGTCCCACATCTCGGCTTCGCTCGCGTCGGGATTGCCGTAGCGCAGGTTGCTGGCCACGGTGCCGGAGAACAGGTAGGGCTTCTGGGGCACCAGGGCCACGCGGTCCCACAGTTCCTCCGGGTCCATGTCCCGCACGTCGATGCCGTCCAGCAGAACGCGGCCGCCGGTGACATCGAAGAGTCGGGGGAGCAGGCTCACCAGCGTGGTCTTGCCTGATCCGGTGGAGCCGATGACGGCGGTGGTGCGGCCGGGACGCAGCTCGAAGCTGACATTCCTCAGCACGGGCTCCTCGGCGCCGGGGTAGGAGAAGCTGACGTCGTCGAAGACCACGACACCTTCGGCGTTGTGGGGAGGCAGCGCCGTCTCGGGTGGCTTGACGGACGATTCGGTCTCCAACACCTCCAGGATGCGGTCGGCGCACACGGCTGCGCGGGGCGCCATGACCAGCAGCATGGTGGTCATCATCACGGAGATGAGGATCTGCATGAGGTAGGCGAGGAAGGCCGTCAACTGGCCGATCTGGATCTGGCCGGAGTCGACGCGCTGCGCGCCGAACCACATGACACCCACCGTGGAGACGTTCAGGACGAGCCCGACAAAGGGGAACAGCACGGCCATGAGGCGGCCGACGGTGGTGGCCGTGTCCACGAGTTCGGTGTTGGCGGTGCCGAAGCGCTTGGCTTCGTGGTCCTCCCGCACGAAGGCGCGGACCACGCGGATGCCGGTGATCTGCTCGCGCAGGACACGGTTGAGGTTGTCGATGCGCTTCTGCATGATCGCGTAGAGCGGACCCATCTTGGAGATGAGCACGACGATGCCGGCACCGAGGGCCACGACCGCCACGAGGATCGTCCAGCTCAGACCGGCGTCCTCGCGCAGCGCCATGACCACGCCGCCCACCATGGTGATGGGGGCGCCCACGAGCATGATGCAGGTCATCAGCACCAGCATCTGCACCTGCTGCACGTCGTTGGTGGTGCGCGTGATCAGCGACGGTGCGCCGAAGTGGTTCATCTCGCGGCTCGAGAACGCGAGCGTGCGATCGAACAGGGCGGCGCGGACGTCACGGCCGAAGAGCATGGCGGCACGAGCGCCGAAGTACACGGCACCGCCCTGCCCGATGCCCTGGACCAGTGCGAGAAGGAGCATCACGCCGCCGGTGCTCCAGATGTAGTCGGTGTCACCCTTGACGACGCCCTGGTCGATGATCCGGGCGTTCAGGGTGGGCAGGTAGAGCGACATCATGGTCGCCACCACCTGGAGCGCCACCACCAAGGACAGCAGCCCCCAGTACTGGCGGATGTAGCGGTTGATGAGTGTGGCCAGCCGGCGTATCACGGGAGGTCCTTTCGTCGGGCTCCGTCGAGGGCGAAACGTGTGATGTCCTCAGCGGTGAGCCCGCCGGGACGTGCCATCGCCATGCCCATGGAGAGGGCTTTGAGGAAGTGGGCGTACGTCTCGGGGCTGACGGTGAGCGAATCGACGTGGGGGGCCATGGTGTCCACCACCCAGTCGCGGAGGTCGGCAAATCGTTCCGTGTGCGCCTCGCGGACGCAGACGGCAGTGGGGGAGTGGACCGTCTCGTGCCTCGGGGGCGGGAGCACGGCGTGGATATGGGTGAAGTAGTCGACGATGCCGCGCACGCAGCCGAGGGTCTTCGACTCCAGGGTGTCACCGAGGTCGACGGCTTGTAGCCGATTCATGAGGCGTTCGTGGGAGAGGAACTCCCGGTAGGTGGCGCTCATCAGGTCAGGCAACGTCGGGAACACACGGAAAATCGTGCCCTCGGCGACGCCGGCTGCTTCTGCCACCATGCGGGTGGTCAGCTCGGGACCGTTGGCTTCCAGGAGGTCCAGCGCGGCGTCGACGATGGCGGCGCGACGCTGTTCGGGGGGCATGGGGGTGGCTCGTGTCACCGGAAAAGTGTACTGAGTGAGTGCTCACTCAACAAGTCACGGAGAGTATTTCTTCAATGTCATCACAGTGCGCGGTAACGCTGCCCCGACAGGCCGAACGCCATCGCGGGCGGGATGCGCCACAGATTGGTCTGTGTCGCATCCCGCCGGCGATGGCGGACGGGGTACTTCTGGCGATGCCGGCTGCCGGTCAGACGGGATCCGAGGCCAACCACGCCGTCGACTCGCCCGGCAGCGTCCCGTCGGTCACTTCGCGGGTCGAGACCAGGACGTCAGCCCGATCGAGTTCGTAGGGCTCGGTGCCGAAGTTCGTTACGACCTCCCAGCCGTTGGGACGACGGAATCGCAGCACGTCAGCGCGACCGGAGTCGATCCACTCCAACTGCTCCCCAGTCTGCAGGGCTCTACGGAGCTGAAGAGCGCGGCGGTAGAGGGACAGGGACGAGCCCGTGTCGCAGTCCTGGCCGGAGGCGGCGTACCCACTGAACCAGTCTGGCTGTGGAAGGTGCGAGCCACCCTCACCGAACCCGAACGCGGTATCAGGTGACTCAGTCCATGGCAACGGTACGCGGCACCCGTCGCGACCCAGATCGACGCCGCCACTGCGGAAGAACGTGGGGTCCTGTCGTGCGGAATCCGGGATATCGGCCACCTCGTGCAGGCCAAGTTCCTCGCCCTGGTACAGGTAGCTGGAGCCGGGGAGCCCCAACATGAACAGTGTTGCGGCGCGTGCGCGACGCTCCCCCGAGTGCCTGTCGAGTTCTGGTGACTCCCCTCCGGAGAGGATCCACTCAAGGCCGTGCTTGATCGCTGGCAGTCCGTTGGGCTCGCGGGGCGGGTGCGGCAGGCCGTAGCGGGTGGCGTGCCGCGTCACGTCGTGGTTGGAGAGCACCCAGGTGCTCGATGAGCCTGACACGCGTGCCAGTTGCAGGTTCTCCCGGACGACGTTCTCGAACTGGTCGGCGTCGAAGTCGGCCTGCAGCAGATCAAAGTTGAACGCCTGGCCGAGCCCCTCGGGACTGGCGTATCGCGGCACCCTGGCCTTGTCGACCCAGGCCTCCGCCACCGCCGTCCGCGGGGGGTCGTAGGAGTTGAAGACCAGCCGCCACTCGGCGTAGACGTCGTGCACGTCGTCGCGGTCCACCATCGGGTGTTGGCCGTCCATTGGGATCAGCCGGAGTTCGGCGCTCGAGGGCAGGGGTTCCGTGAGGTCCTTCGTCAGCATGTGCGCGACGTCGATGCGGAACCCGTCAACCCCCCGATCAGACCAGAAGTGCAGCGTCTTCACGAAGTCGGCCCGCACTTCCGGGCATGCCCAGTTCAGGTCGGGCTGCTCGACGGCGAAGTTGTGCAGGTACCACTGGCCGTCGGCCACCTGTTCCCAAGCCGGCCCTCCGAAGATCGATTCCCAGTCCGTTGGTGGCTGGGAGCCGTCTTGTCCCGTGCCTTCCCGGAAGATGTATCTCTGCCTCGCAGCCGAGCCGCGTCCGGCAGCCAGCGCCTCCTGGAACCACGCGTGCTGGTCAGAGGTGTGGTTGGGGACGATGTCCACCACCACCTTGATGTCCCGATCGTGGAGGGCATCGACCATCTCGTCGAAGTCCCCCAGCGTTCCGAGCCGGGGATCGACGTTGCGGTAGTCCGCCACGTCGTAGCCGCCGTCGGCAAGTTCCGAAGGGTAAAAGGGGCTGAGCCAGACCGCGTCGATGCCCAGACCCTGCAGGTAGTCGGCCTTCGAGGTGATGCCCGGGATGTCCCCCAGACCGTCACCATTGGCGTCGGCAAAGCTGCGGGGGTAGATCTGGTAGACCACTGCCTGCCTCCACCATGGGGCGGGGTCGACGGCGTGGTTGGTCGTGGGGGAGCTTGACTGCTCGATGACACTCATGATGCGTCGATCTCTTCCTTTTGTGGGTTGTTGCGGAACTGGAGGGTCAGCCCTTGACAGCACCCTGCGTGACGCCCTCCATCACCCATCGCTGGGTGAAGAGGTACACGACGATGGCGGGCGCCATCGCCATCAGGTACGAGGCGAAGGAGACGTTGTAGTTGTTGCTGAACTGCGTCTGGAAGATGTTCTGGACCACCGGCAGCGTCTGCAGCGACGGGTCGGAGGTGATCAGCGACGGCATCATGAAGTCGTTCCACGAAGCAAGGAAGGCGAAGATGCCGACTGTTGCGCTCATGGGTGCGAGCAGCGGGAAGATGAGCCGCCAGAACGTCTGCCAGGTGGAGGCGCCGTCGATGCGTGCGCTCTCTTCCAGTTCCGCCGGGATCGAGCGCAGGAACGCGGTGAAGAGCAGGATGCTGAAGCTGAGTTGGAAGATGATGTGGAGGATCGTCACGCCGAGAGGGTTGTCAAGATGCACCAGTCCGGTCAGCTGGATCTGGGGGAGCGCCACGACAGGGAAGGGGATGAACAGGGCGGCGAGAAGGTAGAAGAACGACCACTTGAACAGGCGGCGGTTCCAGTTGCGGGAGATGGCGAAGGAGGCCATCGCTCCCAGCAGGACGGATCCGATGACGGTGCCGGCCGTGACGAGGATGGAAATGGTGAAGGACCTGGGGAAGTCTGTGAGGCTCCATGCCTCGACGAAACCGTCGATACTGAAGGGTGCCGGTAGCGAGAATGCATTGCCGTCGACTGCCTGCGCTGTCGTTTTGAAGGCCATGACGACGGTGACGTACAGCGGGACGAGGACCGACACAGAGGCGAGGACCAGCAGGAGGGTGAGCGGCCAGTTGTAACGCTCACCGCGCCGACGGACACTGGCTGTGGAGTTCCGGGTTGAACCGTCCTTGAGGGTGACGGCGGCGTCGACGGTCTCGACGGCGAGAGCTGGTTGTGTTGACATCAGACCGCGTTCCTTCCACGAGTGAGCCAGAGTTGCAGGCCCGAGATGGCCACGACGATCACGAAGAACAGGGTGGCGTTGGCCATCTGGTAGGCGTAGTCGCCACCGCTGAAACCGGTGAAGATCGTCATGGCGATGCTTCGGGTGGCCGTTCCCGGTCCACCGTTGGTCAGGCCCACGATGATGTCGTAGGCGTTGAGGAAGTTCTTGAAGCCGAGGATCACGTTGATGACCACGTACCCGGCAACGAGCGGGAGGGTGATGAACATCAGTTGACGGCTCTTGCTCGCACCGTCGATGTCGGCCGCTTCGTAGACCTCACCGGGAATGGCGAGGAGACCGGCGATGTAGATCAGCAGTGTGCCGGGCACCGCCTGCCAGACGGTGACGATCACGATGCCCACCCAGGCCAGATCGGGGTTGGCGAGGATGCTCTCACTCAGCCAGTCGATGCCGGCGGACTGGCCGAAGGCAGGCAGGGAGTTGGAGAACAGGAAGTTGAAGACGTAGGCGATGATGATGCCCGAGACCACCATGGGGATGACAAACACTGCGCGCAGCCCAGTTTTGAGCTTGATCTTCGAAGTGAGGGCAACAGCGAGCAGGAACGCGATGAGGTTCACCAGCAGCACGGACACCAGGGCGAACCCGAAGGTGAACAGGTAGCTGGAGACGACGGCCGGGTCGGAGAACATCGCCCGGTAGTTGGTGAGCCCGATGAAGTTCCAGTCGCCGAACCCGATCGAGTTCGTGAAGCTGAAGAAGATGCCGATGATGGCCGGCACCGTGATCGCCAGGGTGAAGATCACCAGGGTCGGGATGAGGAACGCGTAGTAGATGCCCTCCACCTTGCGCCTTTGTCGAGGTGGTGGCGCGGCGGCTGGGGTGCCGACGGACGCCGCACCCGTCGACGTCGTTGTCGTCGTTGTCATGGCTTCAGCTCCTTGTCTCTGGTCTGTGTTCACCGGCGGAGCGCGAGTCGCGCCCAATCCGCGTCGAGGACGGCCAATGTTTGCTTGACGTCTGCGCCCAGGGCAATGGACTGGATGTAGTTCGCCATGGGGATGTTGAGTGGAACCGCCTGTGACGGCCCCTGGTAGAACCGGCCGGAGTCGAAGTACTCCTTCATGCCGACGATGCGATCGTCGGTGACGGGTGCTGAGTCGGTGGTGGTGCCGTACCCCAGCTGGGCCGCGTTGTAGGCGTCCATCACGTCCTTCTGGAACAGGTGGGTCAGGAACTTGCGGGCCGCCTCCTTGTGCGATGATGCCTCGGGTATCCAGGCCGCCAAGTCGATGTTCACCCGCACCCGAAGATCCTTGGGGTCGTCCGTCATGGGCAGGGGGAATGTGCCCAGCTTGAGATCGGGGGCGGACTTCGCGATCTCACCCAGAGCCCACGGGCCCTGCAGGTACATGGCCGCTTCTTCCTTGCCGAACGCCAGGTTTCCGTCCCCGTAGCCCTTGCTGGCCGCGTCCTTGTTCGCGTACTTCTCGACGAACATCTGCATCGTGGTGGTCGGCTCGAGCATCGCCTTCTGGAAAGAGACGTCTGAATCGGGCCCCACTGCTGTGCCCTCGTCCCTCATCCCGTCGTAGAACGAAGCCACGTCCACCTGCCCGCCGACGGTGTAGTCGAACCACCCCTGGGCCACCGTCCAGGGGTCCTTCAGGGTTGCGTAGAACGGTGTGATGCCGGCGGTCTGCAACTTGTCGCATGCCGCGATGAGGTCGTCATAGGTCTTCGGGACGTCGATGCCCTGGTCGTCGAAGATCTGCTTGTTGTAGATCACCGATGCCGCCATGACCGAGTACGGCAGCACGCTGGTGCGGCCGGGGTAGGTGGCGTATTGGTCGACCAGGTCCTGTACCTCGGGAAGAATCCGGTCGGCCTCCGGCATGTCGGAGAGGTCGCTGAGGGCGCCACGCTCCATGAAGCGGCCCATCTCCAGGTTGTAGTTGAGGAGGCCCAGGTCCGGCGGGTTGCCGCGCAAGAAGCCTGCCTGGAGGTTGGCTGAGGAATCCAGAACCACCTCGACGTCGCCCTGAGATGCGTTGTAGGACTTGATGAGGTCCCGGAAGTAGGGGATGGCTTCGGGTTTGCTGAGGTAGAAGCGCACCTGTTCCGGGCTGCTGCCGGAGGAACAGCCGACCAGCGTCGAGCAGGCCAGAGCGAGACCTATGAGTGAGGCCAACACGCGGTGCGTGCGGCGGGGACGTCGAGACATCATTGTCCTTTCGGGTACCGTCAGGGTGTTCTGCGATCAAGTCGGGAGATTAGATTTAGAGAGCAAATCAACTGCCTTTGATGATCATCCATCATTTGAGTGAAGGAGTCAAGGAACATGCCGATATCGGGGCGTGAGCGGGTACGACCACTGCGGGCGAGTGTCGACGCGATGCTCGGATTCGCGTGGAACGCCGACGTCTTCGTGGCCACCGATGCGATGGCGGCCACGGGATTGACGCGATCCACTTCCATCGAGGCCATGGATGAGTTGATCGACCTGGGGCTCCTCCGGGAACTGCCGAACGCCCGTGCGGCCGGGGAGTACAGCAAGGGGCGGCCATCGAGGCGGTTCGTGTTGCGAGCCGATGCGGCAGTCCTCGTCGGGATGGACGCCGGGCGTGCCAACATCACCACCAAGATCGCCGACCTGCGCGGCGTGGAGTTGGTGCGGAAGGTCACGGAACTCACCCCGGCGCAGGACACGCGGGACGGACGTCGGGCCGCCGTCCTCGATGCCATGGACTCTGCGCTGCGCGAGTTGGAAAGAGGCCGGGAGAGTGTGCTGGCGGCCTGCATCGGCGTGCCCGCGCCTGTGAACGCAGAGGGGGATTCCCCGCTGCAACGGGAGGGCTTCTGGCAACTCATGAATCCGGACCTGCGAGGGCTACTCACCCCATGGGTGCCGATCGTCCGCATCGAGAACGACGCCTCGCTCGCCGCCGTGGCCGAAGGGTCGGTGGGGATGGCCGCGGGGATGCGTGACTTCGTGGTGCTCCTGGCCGGTGCACGTCTGGGCGCAGGCGTCGTGACCGGGGGGCATCTGTTGCGTGGGCACCACGGCGGCGCTGGGGAGATGAGGGCGTTCGCCAATGTCCGGGGCGTCGGGTCGGCAGACGGGATCGGTCTCAGGCTTTCCGAGTGGGCACGCGAGGAGTTGGCGGCGGGTGCGGTTCCTCCGGAGACGGTAACGCGCCTGTCCGGGGAGGCAATCACCGGGCGTGCAGTTCTGCGGTTGGCTCGCTCAGGTGATGTCTGGGCGCAACGACTCGTGGGGCGTGCTGGCGCATTGCTCGCACGAATCACGACCGTCTTCAGCAGCCTGTACGACCCCGCACGCGTCATCGTCGCCGGTGCAGTGGCTGAGGACCTCGATGAGGTGCTGGCATCGGCGCTCACCCATTTGTCACGCGAGGATGAACTCCCGCCGCCCGAACTCGTGGGGTCCCGGTTGGGTGCGGACGCAGTTGTGACCGGCGCGGTGTCGGGCGCGCGAGAGGCTGCTCGTCAGGGTGTCCTCCATCTTGGGGCCGCCGAGCTGGGACGGCTGCTCGACTCGGGGGATCGCGCGCCTTGACTCCCTGACGTCAGGAAGCGAACCCGTCCGGTGGCAGCAACCCGACCGTCATCACTACACTCACCAGTGGTCGCGCACCCGCACCCGGGGCCACCACGGCTCGAGCAAGGAGCGTTCGTGACGGACGTCGCACTCACCAGCTTCCTGCAGTACCTGGACCTCATCGGCGTGCTCTTCAACGCCATGGTGGGTGCTGTCATCGCCCGCAACGCGCGCCTGGACCCCATGGGATTTGGCGTGCTGGCCATCATGTCCGGGTTGGGTGGGGGTTTGATCCGCGACACGTTGCTCCAGGCCGGGCCGCCGTTGGCCATCGTCGACTGGCGCTATTTCACCACCGCCATCGCGGGAGCACTGATCGTGACGCTCGTGCACATCGAGGGACGCTGGTGGGAA
The DNA here is from genome assembly GCA_030537675.1 of Propionibacteriaceae bacterium. Taxonomy (GTDB): domain Bacteria; phylum Actinomycetota; class Actinomycetes; order Propionibacteriales; family Propionibacteriaceae; genus Arachnia. The sequence goes on from JAUNVL010000001.1 coordinate 83,435, forward strand.
CGTCTCTACCCGCCCATCGACGCTCTCGCCGTCGGATGCTGGGCCGCGGCCGGCGCTGCCAAAACGGTAGGTCTGGGGCATGGCTGGCTGCCGGCCATCCTGATGGGGACCATCACGGCCGTGGGCGGCAGCTTCGTCCGTGACATGGTCCTGCGTCAGGTGCCGGCGATACTCGGCGGCAACACCCTCTACGCCACGTGGGCCATTGCCGCAGCCGGCATCACGGTGGTGGGTGCCGAACTGGGGCAGACCGCGTTGGGGTCCGTGGTGGCCACACTCGTCGGGGCGGGTTTGGTGCTGTTGTCGAAGTACAAGCACTGGGCGCTGCCACAGGGCGACGACGCTGCCACCGTCGGAGAAGCGGTGCAGCGGATGCTCGCACGCCGGAGCGCCCGCGCCGGTGAACACGAGGTGGAGCGCAAGTCGAAGGACTGAGCGGAACGCCAACGGTAAGTCGATCTGGGTTGGCGTTCTGCAACAGGACCGTCGTCGAGGCGGCTCAGACGAGGCGACGGATCAGCGGGATTCGCAACAGCACCAGGGAAGCGGCGAACGAGGCCGCCACCACCATCAGGTACATCTGGATCTTCGCCAGCGGTGCTGGATCGGCGTAGAACTCCGGCATCCAGCGGGTGATCGCGGCGATGAAGACCAGGTGCGTGAGAAAGACGCCGAAGGTGGCGGCACTGAGGTGGCGCAGGGCGGACAGCATGAAGGCTGGGGGACTCCAGCGGGCACACAGATCGCCGACGCTGAAGAAGATCAGGATCGTGGGGACCATCACGGTGACGCTGAGGTAGGAGACCGGGAGGAACGCCAACAGCCACGGGTGCTCAGCGGAGTTGCCGTACTGCCAACAGACGAAGCCAAGCAGCGCCACGGCGGTGGGCAGAGCCCACATCCAGCGGTTGCTGTCCGGCCGTGGCTTCCGCCAGGCGTAGCCGGCGATGAAGATCCCGACGTAGGGGATGAACCTGGTGAGCGCGCCCAGACTGATCGGACGTGACTCACCGAGTTGCGCGAAGACCGACGGCAGCGCCCACACCACGGATGCCCAAACGATGCCGATCACCGCGGCAATCTTGGCCCGACGGTCATCTCCGGTCACGAGGAAGGCGCTGAGCACGGGCGCCAGCACGTAGAGCCCCAGGATCAGCCACAGGAAGTACAGGGCGGTGTAGACGCGAGCATCGAGGACGCCGATCAGTGCCATCTTCGGCGTCACGTCCTCCTCCAGGATCCACATGCGGACGACGACCACGTAGAACGCGTGCCAGAAGATCAGCGCGGGGACGAGGCGGCCTGCTCGACGCCTGAGGAATGCTGCCGGTCCACGGGCGTGGGCACGTGCCTGCAGCAGCAACGCGCCGCTGATCATGACGAACAGCGGCAGGCAGAAGGTGAAACCGAAGTCCATGATGATGCCGAACCACCATGTCCTGGTGCCTTCCAGTTCCGGGTTGCTGAGGATCAGCCCGAACGTGTGCATCGCGACGACACCGAGGATCGCTCCGATGCGCAGCAGGTCCAGGTCCCACCGGTGGGCAGCCTGAGCGGGTGTCACCGCCGCTTGAGTGTCTGCCGGGCTCGCGTCCGTTGCTTCCAGTGCCACCCGGCCTCCTTTGAAGGAATCAGTTGATCCGTCGACGACCAACCCCGGGGAGCGGTCAACCATGCGACACCACCCTGGCCGCCGTTGGGCGACCCGTCACCACTCCAGTATCCGCCAATCGGGCCTGACGACGGTCGTGCGCGAGCGCAAACCGCCAACCCTCCTGACGGGCCAGCCGCAGCCGAAGGGTTCGTCGGATCAGGCCTGGGGACGCAGGAGCGGGAACAGGATGGTCTCGCGGATGCCCGCGTTGGTGAACAGCATCACGAGACGGTCGATGCCCAGACCCAGGCCACCCATCGGGGGTGCGCCGTGCTCCAGGGCGTCGAGGAAGTCCTCGTCCAGTTGCATTGCCTCGGGATCACCCGCAGCGGCCTTGATCGATTGGGAGACGAGCACCTCGCGCTGGACCACCGGGTCAATCAGTTCGGTGAAGCCGGTCCCGCGCTCCATGCCACCAATGATCAGGTCCCACGCCTCCACCTTGCCCGGCTCCTCGCGGTGCGGGCGGGCCAGCGGCTGCGCGAGTGACGGGTAGTCGTAGACGAACGTCGGCTGGATGAGCTTCGGCTCCACGAGGTCCCCGAAGAGTTCCATGGCGAGCTTGTCGTTCTCCCAGGCCGGGTCGTACTCGATCCCGCGGTCGTCGGCGAGCCGTCGGAGGTCCTCCACGGACGTCTCGACGGTGATCGTGGTGCCGAGTTCTTCTGATAGTCCGTCGAAGAACTTCAGCCACAGCCACTCGCCGTCCAGGTTGATCTCACCGGCCTGCGTCTGCACCTGGCGGCTGCCAAGCGCATCGGCGGCGTTCACGATGACGTCCTGGATGAGGCGCGCGATGGTGCGCTGGTCGCCCCAGCTCATGTAGGCCTCGAGCATGGTGAACTCAGCCGAGTGGGAGGAGTCGATGCCCTCGTTGCGGAAGATGCGGCCCATCTCGAACACACGGTCTGCGCCGCCCACCATGGTGCGCTTGAGGTGCAGTTCCAGTGCGATCCGCAGGGTCATGTCGAGGTCGAACGCATTGAGGTGTGTGTTGAACGGTCGCGCAGCGGCGCCGCCATGGATCAGTTGCAGCGTGGGTGTCTCCACCTCGATGTAGCCCTGCGCGTACAGGGTCTCCCGGACCGACCGCGTGATCGCAGCGCGTGTGCGGACCATGGCGCGGGCCTCGTCGCGGGCGATGAGGTCGACGTAGCGGCGACGCACCCGCGCCTCGTCGGACAGGTCCTTGTGCAGTGCGGGCAGGGGCCGCAGTGTCTTGCTGGCCATCCGCCACTCGCTTGCCATGACGGAGAGTTCGCCGCGCTTGGAGGCGATGACGCGCCCATGGATCCAGATGTGGTCACCCAGGTCGACGTCGGCCTTCCAGCCAGCGAGGGCCTCCTCTCCGACCTCGGCGAGCGACAGCATGACCTGCAGGCGCTCTCCGTTGTCCTCGGGGGTGAAACCGTCCTGCAACGTGGCGAAGCACAGTTTGCCGGTGTTGCGGATGAACACCACGCGGCCACCGATGGTGACCTCGTCCTGGGTCTCCTCACCTGCCTCGAGGTGGCCCCAGGCGGCTCGGATCTTCCCGAGTGTGTGGGTCCGTGTCAGGTCGGCGGGGTAGGCCTCGGCACCACAGGACAGTATGCGGGCGCGCTTCTCCTTGCGGATGGCGGTCTGCTCGGAGTCGCTCGGGGGTCCAGTCTGGTCAGTCACGGGCCACAAGCCTACCGGTCCGCGCCCGTACGTCGATTTCGTGGCGGAGCGCCCATGGAGGGTCAGAGCTTGTCGAGCTGCTCCTGCAGAGTAGTCATCAGCTCTTCCCAGGGCTCGATGAACTTCGCGACGCCTTCGCGTTCCAGGACCTCGAAGACATCGGCCATGTCCACTCCGGCCGCCTCGACGGCGTCGAGAATCTCGCGCGACTGGTGGTAGGTGCCGACGACCGTGTCCCCGCGCACCTCCCCATGGTCGGCGAACGCCTGCATGGTCTTCTCCGGCATCGTGTTGACCGTGCCGGCAGTGACGAGCTCCTCGATGTAGAGCGTGTCCCTGTAGCCGGGGTCTTTGGTGCCGGTGGAGGCCCACAGGGGACGCTGTGGACGGGCGCCGTAGCCGGCCAACGTCTCCCAGCGCTCGGAGGACATGGCGTGTTCATAGGCCTCGTTGCACAGCCGTGCGACGGCGAGTGCGGCCTTGCCCTTCAACTGGCGGGCCTCGGGGCTGTCGAGGGCGCCGAGGCGCTTGTCCACCTCGACGTCGGTGCGGGACACGAACACGGAGGCGACGGACTGGATGTCCGTGAGGTCGACGCCGTTCTCGTGCGCCTGCTCCAGCCCGGCCATCCACGCATCCAGGACCTCGGTGTAGGACTTCACCGAGAAGATCAGGGTCACGTTGACGCTGATGCCGGCCGCGATCGTGGAGGTGATGGCAGGAAGCCCTTCGGCGGTGGCGGGAATCTTCACGAGCACGTTCGGACGGTCCACCAGTTCGCTGAGCCGCTCTGCCTCCTCGATGCTGGTCTGCGTCTCGTGGGCGAGTCGGGGGTCCACCTCGATGGAGACCCGGCCGTCAATGCCCTCGGTGGCGGTGTAAATGTCCAGGAAGAGGTCGCAGGCGGCGCGAACGTCGTCGGTGGTCAGTGTCGTGACCACGTCGGCGAGCTTGGTGTCCGCGGCCTTGAGGTCCCGAAGCTGGTCCGTGTAGGCGTCGCCGGAGGACATCGCCTTGGCGAAGATGCTGGGGTTGGTGGTCACTCCCACGACGTGGGATTTGTCGATCAGCTCCTGCAGGCTGCCTGTGTTGAGGCGCTCCCTCGAGAAGTCGTCCAACCAGATGGACACTCCTGCGTCGCTGAGTTCCTTGAGGCGATCAGTCATGGCTCACTCCTTCATCGGCATTCCTCCCGAGTCTAGTCAGGGCGCGGTGCAGGCATGGATGCATCAGCGTTGTCCGTTTGGTGCTGGCGACGTCGTACGCCCTGAGGTCACGCAGGGCGTAGCGCGAAGACCCCAGCGGGTGCGTTCTTCGCGCTCGAACCCCGCTCAGAGCAGGTCCGTCAGCTCCTTCGATGCTGCGGAGCGCACTGCTTCACGTGCGCCGACCGCCGAGTCGGCAGCTCTCGCGGCTTCGGCGAGCGACACGCAGTCCGCGGCCGTGTGCTGGGACAGAGCCCAGCGAACCATGGGAACCCGCTGTGGGGCCATGGAGAGGCTGGTCACGCCCAGGCCCGTGAGTACGAGAGCCATCAGGGGGTCTCCGGCAGATTCGCCGCACACACCGACGGCCTTTCCGTTGGCTTGACCTCCGTCGCAGGCGGCAGCGACGACGTCGAGGACGGCCGGTTGCCACGGATCCAGCAGCTCGGAGAGTTCACCGACCATGCGGTCAGCGGCCATGGTGTACTGCGCGAGGTCGTTGGTGCCGAGGCTGGCGAAGTCGGTGACCTGCAGCACCTGGTGAGCCCGGAGCGCTGCGGCGGGCACCTCAATCATGACGCCCGCGATGGGGAGACCGGCGGCGTGGGCGCGCTCGGTGAACCACGCGGCCTCCTGCCTGGTGGACACCATGGGGGCCATCACTTTCACCACGGCTCCCGTTTCGGTGGCCGCAAGCGCCAGTGCGGCAAGCTGGTCGTCCAGCAGATCCTCGCGTTCCTGCATGAGTCGCAGTCCACGGCGCCCGAGCGCTGGGTTGGGTTCAGGGCCGAGATCGGCGAACGCCAGGGGCTTGTCCGCTCCGGCATCCAGGGTCCGAACCGTGACGGGTCGATTGCCGAAGGGGGCGAGGACGCGGACGTACTCGGCGGCCTGCTCCTCGACGGTGGGGGCGGTGGTGGCTGAAAGGTGCAGGAACTCGGTGCGAAAGAGTCCCACGCCTTCGACGTCGGCGGCGCCGGCGAGCTCCGCGTCCGCAACGTTGCCGATGTTGGCCAGCAGCATCAGGGGGTGGGAGTCGGACGTCTTGCCCGCACCGGTGCGCTGCGAGATGCGCTCGCGTGCCCGCTTCTTCTCGGCCCTGACGTCCAACCAGGCCTCGTCGGGATGGATCTCCAGCTCGCCGGAGTCGCCGTCGATACCCACCCGCAGTCCGCTCGCAATGTCGAGGGCACCCTTGGCCTGCACGATGGCTGGGATGCCGCGCTGTGAGGCGAGAATGGCGGTGTGGCTGGTGCGGCCCCCGGCTTCCGTCACGATGCCCACGACCATGGCGGGGTCCATGACGGCGGTGTCCGCAGGTGCCAGGTCGTGCGCGATGACGACGCTTGGTTCCGTCAGCTCCGGCACACCGGGCATGGGCCGGCCCAGAAGGAGCGCTTCTGCGCGAGCGCCGACGTCCAACAGGTCAGTGACGCGCTCGGCGAAGTAGCCGCCGAGTTCCTCGAACTGGAGGGCATAGCCCTCGACAGCCGCGTGCAGTGCATGCGCCGGACCGAGCGTGGCCAGGTTCTCCTTCACCGCATCCAGCAGCCCCGGGTCACGGGCGATGGCGCCCGCTGCTGCGATCATGTCGGCGGCATCACCGGTCAGCGTGGCAGCGGTGGCCTCCAGCCGGGTCGCGACGGCGTCCAGCGCGTCGCCGACACGGGACAGGTCGCCAGCGGGATCGGTGGAGGGGTCCTCGTCCGGCAGTGGGGCGGGGAGGGCGACGAGCGCCACGACCCCGACGGCGCTGCCGCCGCTGACTCCAAGTCCGTGCAGCGTCGTCATGCCGTCACGCCTTTGCGTCGTGGTCGGTCTCCAGGAACGCCACGAGGTCGTCGAGCACCTCGTCGGCGGTGGGGCCCTCGGCGGTGAGAACCACCTCTTCACCGAACTTGGCGCCCAGCGCCATGACGGCCAGCACGGAGGCAGCATTGACAGATGTGTCGCCCTTGGCCACCGTGACGGGAATGCCGGCAGCAGCGGCCCTCTTGGTGAACAGCGTGGCGGGGCGGGCGTGGAGCCCGATGGCGGAGGCGATGGTGGCGGTGCGTGATGCCATGGTGCTGCCCTTCAAGTCGACGGTGACGTGAGTGTGTCTCGCAATGGTAGTCAAGAAGCGAGCCGGGCATTCAGGGAAGGTGCGCGGGCGCCGGCCACAGTGCGTGCTCGATCATCCGGACCCGGCGCCTGGGTCCACACGGGTGCGAGGGCATGGTCCCAGGAGCTTCGTGACTTCCGGGTTGACCGAGGCGAAACGGATCCGTGTGGGTGGGGTCACACGGTGGTTGTTTGCAGGGTGACGACGCCATCGTCGGCCACCTGCCAGGCCACTTCGGAGAGGTCGGCCACCACGGCGTCGGCTGCCAGGTTCTCGGCCGGCTGGCTGGAGGCGATCCCCAGCACCATGCAGCCCGCGGCTCGTGCGGCAGCGATACCGGCCGGAGCGTCCTCGACGACCAGCGTCCGCGCAGGATCGAAGCCCAGCAGTGTGGCTGCCCGCAGGAAGCTGTCGGGGGCGGGTTTTCCCTCGGCAACCTGGTCGCGGGTGACGATCACGTCGGGGAATGGCAGCCCCGCGGCGGTGACACGGGCACGCATCAGGTCGGCGGTGCAGGAGGTGGCGATCGCCACGCGGTTCCGGGGGAGTTCCTGCAACGCTTCCAGCGCCCCGGGGAGGGCGATGATCCCCTCGGTGTCCGTCACTTCCAGCACTTCGATGCGCTCGGCAGCCGCCTCGACCAGCTCGGGAGGCAGCAATGCCTCGCAGACGGCGGCGCTCGGCATCCCCAGATGTGAGGGGAGAAGGTCCAGATCGATCTTGAACTCCTGCGCCCACCGCTCGTAGGAACGGATCATCGCCACGTAGGAGTCGATCAGCGTGCCGTCGAGATCGAAGATGACAGCGTCGAACGAAGCACCCACCAGTGCGGCGATGGGGAGCTCGCTCACTTCCAGAGGGTCATGAGGGAGAAGCTGGCAACGATGAGGCCCAGGCCGATGCCGACGTTCCAGCTGCCCAGCGCCTGCATGAAGCCGATCGAGTTGCCGGCGAGGTTGTAGACAACCATCCACAGCACCCCGAGCAGGCCCGTCGGGATGAACACCCACGGCACCCAGTCGCGATTTGTGCTGGACAGGCGGTTCTCGTCGCTGCGTCGCTCAGCGGTCTCGACGCCGCGCTTGTGCTGCTTTTTGGCTTTCGCCTGTTTGCGAACCCTGGACTCGGCCACTGGTCCTCCTTCGTCTGACTCAGTCAGAAGGGTAATCCAGCCAGCGCAAAACCCCATCATCGGCATGCCGTCCACGCGGGTTAGGCTGTGCACATGGGCAACGCTCTGGCACGTTTGACGGCGCACGCGTCGCGGGCGTCGTCGCGCGCCGGCGGAAAGCCGCGGTCCCTGCGGGGGCGTCTGGTCACGATCACCATCTGCATGCTGGCGGGTTTCATGATCACCGTCAGCGCCATCAATGCGCGTGGCACCGACCTGCGATCGGACCGGACTGCAAGCGTCCGTGAATTGGTGACAACGCAAACGGAACGCAACGAGGAACTGCGGCTGACCGCCGATGAGCTCCGCAACGACGTGGAGGACCTCACCACCGAGCTCGAAGGGGGCGAGGACGTCTCCGACGCGCTGCGCAGTGCGGGCATGGATGCCTCCACGATCGCCGTCGTGGGTCCGGGGGTACGAGTCACATTGGACGACGCGCCTCTCGAAGTGAAGCCGGCAGGTGTGGACGACGACGCGCTCATCGTGCACCAGCAGGACATCCAGGCCGTGGTGAATGCGCTGTGGCGCGGTGGGGCAGAAGCGATGAGCATCCAGGGCCAGCGCGTCGTGGCGACCACCGGCATCAAGTGCGTCGGCAACTCCGTGGTCCTGCACGGTGTGCCGTATGCCCCGCCCTACGTCATTGAAGCCATCGGGGACACCGAACGGATGACCCGCTCGATCGAGGAATCCGAACAGGTGCGGATCTACCAGCAGTACGTCTCCGCCTACGGGCTCGGATACTCCTTCCAGAAGGTGACGGAAATCGAGGCGCCCGCGTTCAGCGGTGCGATCGGCCTGCGGCAGGCGCAACGTTCCAACTGATCATGGGTTCGTGCGTGCGACAATTGCCGCGTGCCACGCATCCTCGTGATCGACAACTATGACTCGTTCGTCCACAACATCGTTTCCTACCTGGCGGAGCTGGGCGCGAGCGTGGAGGTGTGGCGCAACGATGACCCGCGTTTCACCGCCGACGACTGGGCCAGCGGCTGGGACGGAGTACTGATCTCCCCCGGTCCGGGAACTCCCGAGCGCGCCGGCGTCTGCGTCGACGTGGTGCACCAACTGGGCGGCAGGACACCGCTGTTCGGCGTGTGTCTGGGGCTGCAGGTGATGGGCGTCGCGCTGGGCGCAGTGGTTGATCGTGCGCCGGAACTGCTGCACGGCAAGGTCTCCGACGTGTTCCACGATTCCCGCGGAGTGTTCGAGGGACTGCCGTCGCCTGTGCGCACCACCCGTTACCACTCGCTTGCGATCGTCCCCGCGTCGCTTCCCCGCGAACTGGAGGTCACCGCGCGGACGGAATCAGGGGTGATCATGGCGGTGCGGCACCGATCGTGGCCCCTGGAAGCCGTCCAGTTCCACCCCGAGTCCGTGCTGACCGAAGGCGGCTACCAGATGCTGGCCAACTGGCTGGCCGTCTGCGGCGACGCCGAGGCGCCTTTGCGGGCACTCGGCAAGTCGCCGCTCGTGGAGACCAGCCTCGGCTGAAACTCAGCCGTCCCCCTCGCCCTGAGTGGATGTGTCACTGGGCGAAGGTGATGGAGAAGGCGACGGAGAAGGCGAAGGTGTGGGTGTGGGTGTGGGGGTGGTTTCCGGGGGTGTACTCACCGGATCCTCACTCGGCGGCGGCGGCGGCGTCGGGGTCTCCGGCAGTGCCACGGCGACGTCCACCCTGATCTTGCCGCTCGCGCGCTCGAGCTGGATGTCGGGAGCAGGGAACTGGCTGAAGATGCGGCCGGGACGCTGCTCGTCGGTTTCCACCGGGTTGACGTCGAGCACTTCGTTGAAGCCCGCCCGTTTGGCCAGATCCTTGGCCTCGGCCTCGGTGGCGTCGTAGAGGTCCGGCACGAGCGACTTGCCGGTGGCGATGGTGATCTCGACCGGATCAGCGGGCAGCCACTGGGCGCCGGACTGGGGTTCCGAGTCGGTCACGGTGCCCGCCTTCGCCGTGGTGTCCTCAGTTCTCGGGTCGTCGGGAACTGGTCGGACGTTGGTGAACCCTTCGGCCGACAGCAGAGCTCTGGCCTCGGCCTCCGTCTTTCCCTTGATATCCGGGATGGCCTTGGTGTCCGGGCCCTGGCTGACGTAGATGGTGACCGTGCTGCCCTCCACCACCTGCTTGCCGCCTTCGGGATCCTGGCGCAGGACCGTTCCTGCGTTCTCCGCGGTCCCCGCCTCTGTCTCCACCTTGGGCTTCAGTTTGTTGTCGAGGATCAGGTTGGACGCGGCCCCCTCCGAGAGGGCGGTGACCCGCGGCACCGTCGCCATGGCCTCGACCTTCGGCGGCGGGTGGAGGACGAACCAGATGGCCACGACCATGCCGATGAGCACCAGCCCCGCCAGAACCAGGAGGATGATCAGCGGTTTGCGTGACTTCTTCTCGTCCTCTTCCAGCTCGTCGGCCGGGTCGAGGGTGTCGATGGCGGCGGGAACGGCGGCGGGAACAGCGGCGCGGCTGGCTGTGGCGGTGTGGTCATCCGTCATCACGGTGGTGGCGTCGTTGGCGCCCGCCACCGGAAGCATGGCGTGAACCGGCTCGTGGCTTTTGGCTCTCAGCACGTCGGCGCGCATCTCGCGCGCATTCTGGTAGCGGTCGTCCGCGCTCTTGG
>JAUNVL010000001.1:93948-101557 GCA_030537675.1 Propionibacteriaceae bacterium
AGCACGTCGGCGCGCATCTCGCGCGCATTCTGGTAGCGGTCGTCCGCGCTCTTGGCCAGGGCTTTCAACGTGACGGCATCCATGCCGGGCGTGATCTCTGCATCCAGGTGGCTGGGCGGCACGGGGGCCTCCCGCACGTGCTGGTAGGCGACGCTGACGGGGGAGTCGCCCTTGAACGGGGGCTCGGAGACGAGTAGTTCGTACAGAAGACATCCGACGGAGTACAGGTCCGAGCGATGGTCCACCTTCTCGCCGCGCGCCTGTTCAGGGGACAGGTACTGCGCGGTGCCGATGACGGCGGCCGTCTGCGTCATGGTGGCGGAGGTGTCGGCGACGGCGCGGGCGATACCGAAGTCCATCACCTTGATGGCGCCGTCCGGGGTGAGCATGACGTTTGCGGGTTTGATGTCGCGGTGGATGATCCCGGCGCGGTGGCTGTAGTCGAGTCCGTCCAGGACACCCGCGGTGAACTCCAGCGCGCGCTCCGGCAGGATCTTGCGTCCGTCGCGCAGCACGTCGCGCAGGGTGACACCCTCCACGAGTTCCATCACGATGTAGGGAACCGACACCTGGGATGAGGGATCCAGTTCCTCACCGGTGTCGTAGACGGCCACGATGTTGGGATGGTTCAACCCGGCGGCAGACTGCGCCTCCCGCCGAAAACGGGCCTGGAACGTGGGGTCACTGGCGAGGTCGATACGCAGCCGTTTGACCGCCACGTCGCGCTCCAGACGGGTGTCCCTCGCGCGCCACACCTCCGCCATGCCGCCACGGCCGATGATCTGGTCGAGCTCGTAGCGTCCTCCGAGCAGCGTTCCCCGCTGAGTCATCGAATGGATCCTTTCGGTCGAACAGAGCCCATTGTGGGCAGGGCAGCATCAAAGTGGTTGAGCAGAATCATTGGAGGGCCTCCAGTATGGCCTTGAAGATGGGGGCAGCGACGCGACCGCCCGAAATATCGTCGCGCTCCACGTCGGCGCTCTGCACGAACGCCACCACGGCCACCTTGGGGTCCTGGGCATACCCGACGAACCACGCATACGGCGGACGGTCGGGGTCGGACTGGGCGGTGCCGGTCTTGCCGCCGATGGTCATGCCGTCGATCCTGGCAGGACGTCCTGTGCCGTCGCTGACCACGGACTCCATCATTTGCTGCATGAGCTTGGCGTTGGCCTCGCTCAGCGGCCGGCCCAGTTCATGGGGCTCTGTGGAGCGGATGACCTTGAGGTCCGCCCCTGTGACGGTGCGCACCACGTAGGGCTGCATCATGTGCCCGTCGTTGGCGATGGCGGCGGCCACCTGCACCATCTGGAGGGGGGAGGCGGCGACGTCGAACTGTCCAATGGCGGACAGTGCAGTCTGGGCCTGGTCGATCTCGGACGGGAACCGGCTCTCGGCCGCCGGCATGTCAATGGTCGACTTCGCGTTGAAGCCGAAGGCTTCTGCCATGGCGCGGAGCTGTTCTCCGCCGAGTTGCAGACCCAGATTGCCGAAGGCCGTGTTGCAGGAGGTGATGAGCGCCTGTTCGAGCGTCACCGTGGTGCCCCCGCAGTTGGTGGAGTTGCCCATCGTTCGGTTCGAGTTGGGCAGCGGCAGCGACTGTGGTGCGTCCAGTTCAGTGGAGGGCACCATGCCGCTGTCGAGGGCGGCGGCCGCGGTCACCAGCTTGAACGTGGATCCCGGTGGGAACACCTCGCGCACGGCCCGGTTCTTCAACGGTTCGTTCGGGGCGTCGAGCAGACTGCTCCACGCGTCGCGGCCAGCGCTCAGATCCAGTGTGGAGAGGCGGTTCGGGTCATAGGTGGGAGCGGACACGAGCGCGAGGATTTCGCCGGTCTCCCAGTTCATGGCGATGGCCGCCCCCTGCTTGTCGCCGAGGGCGCGCACTGCGGCAGCCTGCGCAGCGGGGTTCAGGGTTGTGGAGAGATTGGCGCCCTGGCGGTTGCGTCCCACGAGAAGGTCGATGATCCGGCTGACCGCCTGGATGGAGCCGGTACCCGAGAGTTCCTCGTTGTACTGCTTCTCCAGTTCACTGCGTGCGTAGTCATAGGAGTACCAACCGGTCACCGACGACCAGGTGGAGCCCTCCGGGTAGGTTCGTGCGAACGGGAACCTGCCTTCTGAGGGATTCGTGATGGCGATGGGGGTGTTGCCCACGAGGATGGCCCCGCGGTCGCTCGCGAACTCCGCGTCACGCACACGTCGGTTGCGCGGATCCTCGTTCAGGGAATCCGTGCGGACCACGGAGATCCACGTGATGTTCACCAGCAATGCCGCCATCATGAGGGCGACGAAGATGCTGACCTTGCGCAGGGGCCCGTTCATCGGCTGATCACCGCTGTCGAGTCGTCGAGGGTGATGAGCTCCTGCGGTGTGGCCGTGTCCACCTGGGGCATCCGTGCCCGGTGGGAGATCACCATGAGAATCCCGATGATCATCCAGTTCGCCACCATGGAGGACCCACCCTGTGACATGAAGGGCGTGGTCAGACCCGTCAGGGGCAGCAGCCGCGTGATGCCACCGATGATGGCGAACACCTGCAGGGAGAAGACGAAGGCGAGTCCGCCGGCCAGGAGCTTCCCGAAGCCGTCGGGGCACAACAGCGCCGCCTTCATGCCGCGGGCGGAGATGATGGCGTAGATCATCACGATGGCCATCAGCCCGAGGATGCCCAGTTCCTCACCCAGGGCGCCAGCGATGAAGTCGCTCTTGGCCAACGGCGTCAGGCCGGGACGGCCGAGCCCCCAGCCGCGGCCGAAGAGTCCGCCCCAGGCGTAGCCGAACTGTGCGCTGATCACCTGCAGGTTGGCGTCGAAGTTGCTGAACGGATCAAGCCAGGCGTTCACCCGACGCGGCACGTGATTGGTGAAGTTGTAGGCCATGATCCCCGCGGCGATGAACAACACGCCAGCCAGAAGGGGCCAGGCAGGGCGCTCCGTCGCGATGTAGATCATCACCGTGAAGAGCCCGAAGAACAAAAGGGCCGTGCCCAGGTCGTTCTGGAACACCATGATTCCGAGTGCCGCCACCCACATCACGGCGATCGGACCGAGGTCGCGTGCACGCGGGAAGTCGAGTCCGATGAAGCGTTTTCCGGCGAGCGCCAGGACGTCGCGCTTCTCGTCGAAGTAGCCGGCGAACGCCACGGCGAGCAGGATCTTTGCAACCTCCGCGGGCTGGAAGCTGAACGCGAATGCGCTGATCCAGATCCGTGCGCCACCGCGCGAGATGCCGAGCCCCGGAATCAGGGGAAGCAGCAGCAGCGCGACGCCAGCCATGAACAGGAGGTAGGGATAGCGCTGCAGACGTCGGTGGTCGCGCACCACGATCAACACGGCAATGAACAACACGATGCCGAGCGCTGTCCACAGCAGCTGGGACGAGGCGTCATCACGCACGGGGTCAGGAATCTGGTCGATGCGCGCGATCATGGCCAGACCCAGCCCATTGAGGAGGAAGACGCACGGCAGGATCACCGGATCTGCCCACGGGGTGAGGATGCGGACGAAGATGTGCGCCACCACCGCCATGCCGTACCAGAGCGCCGCCACCACCTGCAGGTTTGGGGGCAGTTCGTCGTAGAGCGAGAAGTGCGTCATGACCCAGCCGGCCAGACCGAACGTGCAGGCCAGCAGGATCAGCAGCAACTCCACGTTGCGGCGCTTCAGGTGGACCACCACCTCGCCAGTGGCGGCCGGCTGACGGGGGACCGACATCAGCAGGCCTCCGGATCGGATTCCTCAGTGGTGGTGGGGGTGATCGGCGCCAGGTAGGTGGGGTAGTTGGGCGGGGAGGTGGACAGGCCGGACGGAGAGGTGGTGGGGGTCGGAAGACCGGGGGGCTGCTGGCCGAGGCGCTCCAGACGGACGGATACGCAGCGCTCCGCCTTCCAGCGCAGCTCTCCCACCGTCTCGCGTGCCGAATCCAGACCCGACGCGCCGATGGTGTTGGCGACGCCGCGCTGGTAGAAGCGGGGAAGGTCCGTGACGACGACGTCGGTGCGCTCCGTCAGGGAGCTCAGCTCGTAGCCCAGGATTGAACCGGGCAGGCCGTTGTAGATGGCCACCACACCGTCGGACTCGGCAATGTAATAGCGGGACGCGGTGTAGGCGACGACGCCCCAGGTTGCGCCACCGATGACCAGCAGCACTGCCAACGCGCCTGCGATCATGCCGGGCCAGCGGCGGGGTGCAGGTTCAGGCGCGTAGCGGGACGCCTCCGCACCGGACTGCTTCGGGGCCGGAGCTGGAGCCCGGGTTGGGGCGGGGGCGGGAGGAGGCGGAACGGGTTTGCCGACGTCGGGAATCTCGCGCTCCATCGCGGAACCGACGAGTTGGGGACGGGCAGCGTCTCGTGCGTCATCCTGTTCGACGACGTCTGCCACCACCACGGTGATGTTGTCGTGCCCGCCCGCCTCATTTGCGGCTTCGGTGAGGTCATCGACTGTGACGTCGAGGTCCTGCTGGCCGAGAATTTCGCGGATGCGGTCATCGTCGATCATTCCCGAGAGCCCGTCGGAACAGAACATGATCCGGTCCCCGAGGGCGACGTCGACCAGGCTGAGGTCGGGGCTGGAGTTGTTCTGGCCGTTCAGGACCTTGATGATCAGCGAGCGGTGGGGGTGGGTGGCTGCCTGCTGGGGGGTGAGGCGCCCCTGGTCCATCAGTTGCTGCACCCAGGAGTGGTCATGTGTGAGCTGGCGAAGTTCACCGTCGCGCAACAGGTAACAACGGGAGTCACCAATGTGGGTGAGTCCCAACTGGTTGCCGTCGAACATGGCGCCGCAGAACGTTGTCCCCATGCCATCCAGCGTCAGGTCCTGTGACACCAGTTCGGTCAGCTTGTTGTTGGCCTCCGCCAGGAGGGCCTCCATGTGCGTCAGCATCTCCTCGCCGCTGAGGTACTCGTCCGCATCACGTGCCATGGTGGCCGCCACCGCAGAGGCGAGATCGCCGGCCGCGGCACCTCCCATGCCGTCGGCGACCATCAGCATCGTGGGGGAGGCGTACCCGGAGTCCTGATTGTTCTTCCGGATGCGGCCGACCTCGGAGTGCGCCTGAAAACGCAGGGAATAGGCCACGCTCACGCCTCCAGACGCATCAGGGTCTTGCCGATGCGGATCACGTCACCCAGCGAGATGGCCACTGGGGAGGTGAGGCGTTGACCGTTGACGTAGGTGCCGTTGGTGGAGTTCAAGTCTTTGACCACCCACGTTCGTGGGTCGCGCTGGACCAACTGGGCGTGTCGGGCGGAGGCATAGTCGTCGTCGAGGAGGAACGTGCTGTCAGCCGCCCTCCCGAGGTTGATGGTGGGTTCCAGCGGCACCGAGAACCCCTGTTGGTTGCCCTGACTGACGGCGAACCGGCTGGGCAACACTTCTTTGCCGCGCTTGCGGCGCGACTTCTCGACTGCGGGGAGGCTCGCTGCGGCCACCTTGCGGCCAAACATGTCCTTGCGGATGACATCGGCCACCAACGCGATGAACAGCCAGAGCAGGGCGAGGAAGGCGATCCTGATCGCCGCGACGATGAGTTCCGACACGTCACTGCTCCGAGGGAGAGTGCACCAGCATCCGCGTGTTACCGATTTCGACGCGTGCACCCTCGGCAAGCCGGGCGTGCTGGACGCGGGAACCGTTGACGACGATGCCGTTGGTGGACCCCAGATCCTCAATGCTGACCTGGGGTGCGTCAGCGGTACCGGTAACGGTGATCAGGGCGTGCCGGCGCGAGACGCCGGGGTCGTTCAGACGCAGGTCCGCCTCGGTGCCGCGTCCCACCACGAGTCCGGGTGGCACCAGGGGGTGCCGAACGCCGCCGACCTCGATCACCAGGGGACGGGCCGGGCGGCGCGAGGTGGTGATGGGCGTGACATTGTCGCGGGCGACGGCCTCACTCGCCACCTTGAACTGTCCGGTGGGGAGGGTTTCGTCGCAGTCGTAGGTGATGCCGATGGGTCCGTTGAAGACGTAGTTGCGCTCGCGGGCGTGCTCGCGGAGTCCCGGAATGATCTCGGTGTTGAGCGTCTTGGAGTACGGGAACAGGCGTGCGTGGTCGTGCGTGGAGAGAAAGACGGTGAATTCATTGGGGACGAGGCGTTTGTCGCGGCTCAGCAATTTGGCCTCTGCGTCCAGCTCGCGCTGGATGCCCGCCGAAATTTCCACGGGCTGAACGTCGCCCTTGAAAGCGCGCGCAAATACCTTGTCTACGGCGGCGCCGATCCGCTTTTCCGCTCGGTCGAAGACTCCCATCTGACCTCCTTCCCCAACCATGAACCGGGATCAGCTTACCGAGCAGGCTCGCGCAGAACACTTCCGTGCGCCACCGAGGCGCTCGAATTGTGCGTTATGCCTTGTCAGGGCCCGAAGCGAGATTCAGCGGGTTCGCCCACGGGAGCGTGGGAACAGCCGCGGCGTATGCCGCGAGGATCTCGGCTGAACCTTCCAACGCACTGGTTGCCTCCAGCGCGACGCGCGCCTCCACTTCCGCGGCAACCCTGCGTACCTCGGGAGCAGTGCGCAAGGAATCGAGCACCTCCTCGCGCACCATGTTCCACAACCAGTCCCGCTGCTGGGTCAGCCGCCTGGCCACGAGGTCGCCGTCGGCTTCCAGGGCTGCCCGGTGTTTGGCCACCGTCTCCCACACCTCATCCAGGCCGGCTCCGGTGTAGGAGGAACACGTCAGGACGGGAGCGCGGCGCTTGTCAGGTTCACCAGAAATGAGCTTCATCGCGATGGTCAGTTCGCGGGCAGCGACCCGGGCGGCCACCTCGTTGTCCCCGTCAGCCTTGGTGACGGCGATGACGTCGGCCAGTTCCAGGATGCCCCGCTTGATGCCCTGGAGCTGGTCACCGGTGCGGGCGACCTGCAGCATCAGGAACGTGTCCACCATGCCCGAGACGGCCACCTCCGACTGCCCCACCCCGACGGTTTCCACGATCACGACGTCATACCCGGCCGCCTCCAACACCAGCATGGACTCGCGTGTGGCGCGTGCGACACCGCCCAGATGACCGGCTGAGGGTGAGGGCCGGACGAAGGCGCCCTCGCGGTTGGAGAGATCGGCCATGCGGGTGCGGTCGCCGAGGATGGAACCACCGGTCCGCGACGAACTGGGGTCCACGGCCAGGACCGCGACCCTGTGGTGGTGCTCCGTGATGAGCTTGACGCCCATGGCGTCGATGAACGTCGACTTGCCGGCGCCGGGGACTCCCGAGATCCCGACGCGGAATGCTTTGCCCGTGTGTGGGGCGAGTCGCTGCATCAGTTCATGTGCCATGCGCCGGTGCATGGGTTTGGTGGATTCCACCAGCGTGATCGCCCGGGCCACGTGGCCGCGGGAGTTCTCCAGGACCTTCTCCGCCAATTGCTCCGCTGTCATGTTCCGCACGAATCCCACCCTAGCCACGCAACCCGTCGCAGATCCGTCGCCCCGCCCGTATCCGGACGTGCCGAGTGCTCGACGCCGCTGACGGAAATCGCACCGGGCCAGGGTGTGCCGTTGAACAAGCGGGGCGCGATGGGGCCGGCATCGGTGCTGAGGTGGGGTTATCGTGATGCGGAACCCCTGTCAGGTCTTCGTCGGGAAAGGACGTTCATGGCTCGCATCCT
>JAUNVL010000001.1:101657-114169 GCA_030537675.1 Propionibacteriaceae bacterium
TGCTGGCCGCAACGTGGTCTACGACGGCCTCGGGCATGACGCCCGCTCCTATGAGTCGAAGGACCGACGGCGTCTCCTGGCCAACGAAGTGCACTGGTTGTTGGCCCCCCGCGTGGCCCGAGGGCACTAGAGTCGCTGCATGACCGAGCCAGAACAGACCGACGCGCCGCTGGACCCCGCCGAGTCCGAGCAGGCCGACGCACCGATGGATCCCAAGGAAGCGATGCGGCTGGCGCTGGAGCGCAAGAAGGCGAACGAACACCTCTCAGCTGCCCAGGGAATCAATGCTGACCGCAGCCAGGGTGGCCGTGCTCACAGCCAGTTGGGCGGCAAGCGTCAGTTCCGCCGCAAGTCAGGCGGCTGATCAACCCAGCGTCGACGACGGCTGTCAGGCGTGGGGAACCACGCCTCTGCCGGCGAAACGAGTGTGGTGGACGTCCGTGGTCCCACCGCACAGTGCTGGATGGGCGATGGGGCGTCAGGACGCGCCGTCGTTGATGCCGTTCAGGGTTCCCTGGAGGAGTAGATAGACCAGCCCAAGTGCCACCTGCACGCCGAGCACGACCCACACCAGGCGTGCGGCCGTGGAGCCTTCGCGTCGGTGGAGGACAACGGTGGCCGCCACGGTGGCGACGAGCCAGAGCGCCAGCAGGGAGAAGCTCACTGCCAGCAATTGACGCAGATAGGCCAGCGGCACGGTGACGTCGATGTCGTCGGGGTTGATGCTCTTGAGGACGAGTTCGAACAGCTTCCCGAGCACCAGCGGCAACAGGAACACGCTGGAGGCCATGGCCGTCGCCACCATCTGCAGCCGGGACGGTGGTGCTGGTGTGGGGCGAGTGCTCATCGATCGACTCCTGGTCCGCGTTCGCTCACCGTATCCTGCCGGGGTTCCACCGACCGCGGCGCCTGCAGGTCAGCAGACTGCTCGTCGGTCTACACGAGCGTGAAGGACACGAACGTGAAGGACACGAAGATCAGGAAGAATCCAGCGAAGGACATGGCCACGATGAACGCGGGTTTACCGCGCCGCGTCAGGAACAGCACCGAGGGCACGACGACCGTCAGCGCCAGAACGAACAGGATGGGACCGACGATGAAGCCCACGGCGGCGAGCGTCTCGTCGCCGAATCCCTGGATGAAGTAGACCACTCCCCGGGCCATCGCCAGAACAGAGGGCACCAGCACCACCCAAGCGAGGATTTTGGCCCACAGCGGTGCCCAGCCACGCGGCGGTGATGCAGCGCTCGGTGGATTCCCTGCCGTGGTCATGCCAGGAATCATGTCAGTGCGGGAGGCAGGGCGGTGCGGTCCTCATCAAAGACGTCCGTGGACGCGATGGCATCCAGCCAACCCGGCAGTGGCTACGACAGGGGGCGACGAACCGGGGGGTGACGAACCATGACTCTGGATGAGACGCGAAGCCGCGCCCCCCGAACGTCCGGGGACGTTCGGGGGGCGCAGGCGCATGGGCTCCGCGTTGCCCTGCCGGCGGCGCGGGCCACCGAGGTTGGGAGGATCAGCCGGCGGTGTTCGGCTTCACGATGCTGAGGTCCTGGATCTCGCCAACAGCCTCAGCGACGGCGGCCGCCAGGACCTCATCACCTGCCAGGTCGGGGGCTACGAAGCCGATCACGGCCGCGACGTCCTCAGGCAACTGGCCCACGACGAGGCTGGTGACCTTGTCGCCAGCAGCGTCATGCACCGGGGCACCGAGACCGCGGAGGTGCAACAGCCAGGCCGCGATGGCCAGCACCGCCGACTTCGGCATCTCACCCCGTCCACGGAATGCGCGAAGGACCGGAGCGATCCGCACGGGGAGCTTCAGTGAACCGTCGTGGGCGATCTGCGCGAGAAGGTGCCTGATGTTGGGGTTCTCGTAGCGCTCGAGCAGCGCCGCCGCGTAGTCCTCCCACGGCACGCTCAACCCACTGCCGGCTTCGGTCCACCACTGCTGGACCCACGAGCGCAGGGTGGGGTTGGCGATCGCCTCGCTCACGGTGGTGCACCCAAGAATGGGTCCGGCGTAGGCGAGCAACGAGTGCGACCCGTTCAGCATCCACAACTTGCGTCGCTCGTAGGGCTCGACGTCGTCGACCACCTGGGCGCCGGCCGATTCCCAGTCGGGGCGACCTGCGGGGAAATCACCGCTGATGACCCATTCGCTGAACGGCTCGGTGGGCACGGGAGTCACGTCGCAGTAACCCTGCTCACGCTCCACGTCGCTGACCTCGGTATCCGTGGTGGCCGGGGTGATCCTGTCCACCATGCAGGTGGCCCACGCGACGTTGTCGTCCATCCAGCTGAGAAGCGTGGGGTCGACGGCCTGGGCAGCCTCGGTGACCACATGGGCGAAGGCGGCACCATTGTCCGGGATGTTGTCGCAGGGAAGGATGGTGATCTTCCCTGCGCCGGCCGCACGACGCACCAGCAGTCCCGCCAGTATCCGGACCGGCACCGTGGCGAACTCGGCCTTGCCGACGTGATCGGTGCTGAGGTCACCTTCCTCCACCATCTGACGGAGGCGGGCCAGATCGGCGGCGACGCCAGCGTCGGTGGTGTCCAGGGCGCCGTCGGCCGCGCGGTGGTAGCCCGCCTCCGTGATGGTGGACGTCACGACGGCGAGTTCGGGTGTCGCGAAATAGCCGACGAGCGCCGCAAAATCCGAGGCCGGGTGCACGCGCGAGATCGAGGAAATGACCTCGAAGGTGTCCTCCGTGGTCCCCTTCGTGATGAGTGTGAACAGACCGTCCTGCGGGGTGAGCAGGTCAGCCATCAGCGGTCGACGCCCGGTGAAAGCGGCAATGCCCCACTGGTCGGCGTCGGAGGCGTGTTCGGTGTACCAGGCCTGATGTGCACGTGTGAAGTTGCCGAGTCCGAGATGCACCATGCGGACGGGGGCCGCCTGCCTGCCGAACTGGGCGCGGGTGAGGGTGGGGGTGTTCACAGCTTGAATACCTTTCGTGGCTGGGTGGAGACGAGATCGACCGCGGTCTCGGCGGCCTCATCGAAGGTGAGGCGGTGTTCCGCCACCAGATTCGCAAGGAAGCCGGAGTCGACCCGCCGCGCGACGTCGTGGCGGGCGGGAATGGAGCAGTACGCACGCGTGTCGTCGATGAAACCGGAGGTCTTGGAGAATCCGGCGTAACCGGTGACTGCGCGGCGGTAACGCATGATGGCGTCCGCCTCGTCGATGAACCACCACGGTGCGCCGACGAACATGCCGCGGTACCAGCCGGCCAGCGGGGCCAGTTCACGGGAGAAGGTTGTCTCATCCATCGTGAACACCACCAGATGGAAGCCCTCGGCGTTGCCGTAGGCGTCGAGCATCGGCTGCAGGGCGCGCGTGAACTCGACGGTGTGCGGCACGTCCCCGCCGACGTCGGCACCGAAGCGCTGCAGCGTGGCGGAGTCGTGGTTGCGGTAGACGGCGGGGTGCAGCGTCATGACCAGGCCGTCATCGCAGGCCAGGCGCGCCTGGTCGTTGAGCATGTGACGGCGCAACGCGTCGCCGTCACTGGGCGAGATCGTGCCGCGGAGGGCCTCCTGGAAGAAGCGGTCAGCCTGCGCATCGGACAGGCGTGCGGTACCGGCGTCGGAGTGGGAATGGTCGGTGGAGACGGCGCCCTGCTCCTTGAAGAACAGGCGGCGGGTCCGCATGGCTTCCACATGGGATCTGTAGTCGACGATGTCCACGTCGGTCACCCCGGCGAGGTTCTCCGTCAGGTCGCGCCAGCCGGCGCGCGCCGGCTCGAGGTAGGCGTCCGGGCGGAAGGTGGGGACGACGCGGCCGTCCCACGTGGGGTCCTCTGCCAGTTTCCGGTGTGCTGAGAGGTCCGAGCACGGGTCGTCGGTAGTGGCAAGGGCTTCGATGTTGAACCGCTTGTAGAGCGCGCGCGGCGTGAACTCATCCTTGGTGAGGCAGTCGGCGATCTGGTCGTAGATCTGGTCGGCCGTCTCGGCTGAAGGCCGAACCTTGACGCCGAACACGTCGTGGAATTCCGATTCGAACCAGAACTGCACCGGCGTGCCGCGCAGCACCTTCCAGTTCTCGCACAGCTTCCTGAAGCCGGTGCGTGCCTGTGCCTCCGTGAGCTCAGTACCCACCGGGACACCCAGATCCTCGAGGTCCACCCCACCGGCCGCGTGCAGCATCCGGTTGGTGTAGTGATCCGGCGTCAACAGCAGCGTGGTGGGGTCACTGAAGGGGGTGTCGTCGGCCAGCCACTCCGCCGGCACGTGGCCGTGCGGGGAGATGATGGGGGCGTCGGCGATCTGCTGGTACAGCTGACGCGCGATGTCGCGAACACCCGGTTCGGCGGGAAAGAGCCTGTCGGGATGCGGGTCAAGGGGAGCGGGGGACATCTGTGTCACCTTTCGAGGGTTGAGGGGGGAAATTCTCTGAGCGTGGGCCGGAGGATTCGCGTGCGATGAGATCCATCGGGGCCACGATGATCTCTGCTGTGTCTGCCGAGCGACGCTGGAGTTGGCCGATGAGGGCGCGGGCAGCGCGGGCGCCGATGAGGCTGGTGGAGGACGCCACGGTGGTCAGGGTGGGGGTGGTGAGTACCGACGAGATCGAGTTGTCCACACCGATCACCGAGACGTCGTCCGGCACCCGCAGTCCTGATCTCTGCACGGACTTCATGAAGCCGATCGCCATGATGTCGTTGAAGGCCATGACGGCGCTGGTGGGATGCTCCCGCCACGCGGCTGCGGCGTCGAAGCCGCCCTGGATGGATGGCACGTTGGGCCCCACCCTTCGCGCGTGCAGATTCAGCTCAAAGCAGGCCTCGGAGACGGCTCTCCACCGCACGCCGTCGGCCCAGGAGGCCGCTGGCCCCGACAGGTAGGTGAGGCGGGTGTGCCCCAGAGTGGCGAGGTGCTCGACGGCGCGGCGCATTCCGCGCGGCGTGTCCGGCACCACGGAGGGGAGTCCGGCGATGATGCGATTCACCGCCACGACGGGGGTGATCTTCACCACCTGGTTGATGGCTGAATCGCTGAGGCGCGACGCGGTGAGCGCCAGTCCGTCGACAAGGTGGAGCACGGACTGGATGGCTTGGTGCTCGGCCTGGCCGTCCTCCGTCGAATCGATGAGCAGCACGGTGTAGCCGTTCTGGGTGGCTTCCTCCTGGAAGCCCTTCATGATGTGGGAATACACCGGGTTGGCGATGTCGGCCACGACGAACGCCAGCATCTTCGTCGCCACACCCTTCTCGGGGCGGAAAATCGGTTTGGCGCGGTAACCCAGCTTCGCAGCCGCCCGGTGGACGCGCTCATTGGTGGCTGCGGTGACCCGTCCCGGTCGCGAGAAGGTGCGCGACACCGTCGACGCTGCCACCCCGGCCTCGCGGGCCACGTCGTAGATGGTCACCGGCTTCCGGTGCTGGGGGGTCTCGTCAACCATCGTTGGCTTCCGTCGGCCAGGATCCGCCCGGATGCAGCCCGGCCGCCCATGCTGCCGCCTGGGCGTTGGCCAGGGCCACGCGTTGGGGAACTCCGAGAGCTGTGGCCAGGGCCTCGACATCAACGAATTCGGCGGTGGCCTGGCGGATGCCGGTGCCCGGGCCGTCGCCCGCGACCTTGATCCGCACCGGATGTCCGGAGACGTCCACTGGAACCCACGCACGCTCCAGAACCCGCCGCCGCCATGGTGCTGACACCCGCACGCCGATGGTGGAGGTGTGGGTGATGAGGGCGTCGATGACGTCTGCGGTGCCGGAGGGATGCACCAGGGCCGTCACGACGTGGGACGGGCGGCCCTTCTTCATGATGATGGGGGTGAGCCAGGCATCCACGGCGCCTGCCTCCAGCAACCGGTCCAGAACGGCGGGCCAGAGGCGGGGATCGAGGTCGTCGATGTTCGCTGCAACCTCCGACACCTCACGGGGAGTGTCCATCTGGGTACCGACGTCTGCATGTTCGTCGTCTGTTGGACGGGGGTCGTTGACGGACGAGCCCACCACCACGCGCAGTACTCCGGGGCGGTCAGCACGGATGCGGCTGCCGGCACCGGTGCCGATGCTGTCGACCGTCATGGCAGGCAGGCCCTCCACCCGGTCGCAGAGTGCGCGGATGAGTGCCATGCCGGTGGGTGTGCACAGTTCACTGGCTTCCGGCGGGCCGCCGGCCTCCACCTGCCAACCTTTCGACAATTCGATGACCGCGGGCGGAGGAACGCTGAGCAGGCCGTGCTGCGTCGCGATGGTGCCGGAGCCCACCGCGACGACCGAGCTGCTGCCGTGTTCGACACCCAGCGTGCGGATGGCTTCGGCCACGCCGACGATGTCGCCAATCGAATCGAGTGCGCCCACCTCGTGGAAGTGCACCTGCTCCACGGTGGTGCCGTGCACGGCGGCCTCGGCCTCAGCGAGGGGACGAAACGCGGCGAGGGCAAGCTCGACCGTGAACTGCGGGATGCCGGGGACGCTCAGCATGGCGACGATGTCGCTCAGGTGACGGGCCGGCGGATTTGGTTCGTCGGCGATCACGTCGACCTTCATCGCGCTGAACGGGCCGCGCGGCACGCGCCGGGTCTGCAGATGAAGTTTGTTGGGCGCAACGAGGTCGAGCACAGCGGCAATGGATCCCGCGTCGGCGCCGGCGTCGATGAGGGCGCCCAGCAGCATGTCCCCGGATGCACCCTGGGACGCGTCGATCCAGATCCTGCGGTCGGGTCGTGGGGCGTGTTCCAGCACTGCGGTCGCCTCGATGCGGATCCCCTCCGGGACCCGCTTGCCATCGGCGGTGGCGATGCCGGGGTGGTGGTGTCCGCCTGTGGTGATGTCATGCATGGTGGCTCCGCGGTGCAGAGATCTGCGCGGCCAGGTGGCCTGCGCCGTAGCCGTTGTCGATGTTGACCACTCCCACTCCGGGTGAGCATGAATTGAGCATGGACAGCAGGGCGGATACCCCGCTGAAGGCCGCGCCGTAGCCCACGGATGTGGGGACCGCGACGATCGGACAGGACACGAGTCCGGACACCACGGGCACCAGCGCCGCGTCCATACCGGCCACCACCACGATCACGTCGGCCGAGCGGAGTGTGTCGAGATGGCCGAGGATTCTGTCGAGGCCAGCGACGCCCACGTCGACCACTTCGGTGACCGCCCGCCCGAGGAAGGACGCGGTCAGTGCGGCCTCGCGGGCCACGGGCAGGTCAGAGGTGCCTGCACAGACCACGACCACGCGACCCCCGCTGCTGGCGGGAGGCTCGGCGGGCCAGGCCCCCAACGAGGCCGTGGCATCGATGAACACCTCACCCAACTCCTCCCGGATGGCGTCGAGCTGTGGGGTGCTGGCCCGGGTGAACAGGACGGCGCCCAGCGCTTCATCGCTGTCGACGCTTCGCTGCCGCCACATGCTGGCGATGGTGCGAACCTGGTCCACGGTTTTGCCGAGGCAGAAAACGGCCTCCGCGTAGCCGCGTCGGCCGTAGCGCTCGTAGTCCGGCTGGGCAACGTTGTTCTGCGTCACAGGAGCGCCTCCGGGCGTTGGGAGAGCAGCGTCAAGGTGAACCCGCCGGACTGGATGCCTGCCAGGTCCAGTACGGCGTGCGCGAAGCCGGCGGCGCGGACCGACGCCAGCAGGGTGGCTCGCAGGTGCTCGTCCACGATGAGGTGAAATTCGGAGGCGGGCACTTCGATGCGGGCGATGATGCCGTGGTGCCGCACGCGGCAGTCGGTGAACCCGGCGGCCAGCACTGCGTCCTCGGCGGCATCCACCGCGGCCAGCTTCTCCGCGGTCACTTCCTGGCCGTGCGGGATCCGGCTGGCCAGGCAGGGGGCCGCGGGTTTCGCGGCGTTGCCCAGACCCAGGCGGGCGGCGATGGCGCGCACATCGTCCTTCGATGCACCGGCAGCGGCCAGTGGGTGCAGGACATGGTGCTTCTTCGCGGCCAGACTTCCCGGACGGTCGGGGCGGACGGCGTCGTCACTGTTCTCGCCGTAGGCGATGACGTCCAGCTGCAGGTCCTCCGACACCTCGGAGGCGAGGACGGTGAAAAGTGCGTCCTTGCAGTGGTAACAGCGGTCCACCGGGTTGGCAGCGTAGTGGGGGTTCTCCAACTCGTGGGTGGCCACCTCGGAGAGCTGGATGCCCAGTTGCTCCGCCTGCCGGTGGGCCAGACGACGCTCACGCTTGGCCAGCGACGGTGAGACGCCCATCAGCAGCACGGTGTTGGCTTCGCCGACGGCACGGGCCACCAGCGCCGCCAGGACGGTGGAGTCCACCCCGCCGGAGAACGCGACTCCCACGCGGGGGAGTTCTCCGAAGACATGCAGATCGGTGGCAACGCCGTCGGCGATCAGTTGGAGCGCCGGAGGCAGGACAGCGTGGAGATCCACCTGCCCGGGCAGGTCGTCGTGGTGCACGGTCATCGCTCCTTTTCCGGATCTCATCAGTCGGTGTGACGGGCCTCCCGCAGGGCTGATCAGGCAGGCAGGTTGTGGCGCTGCGACTCCAGACGGTGGAGCAGTTCCCCGGCGCGATGAACCACCAACGTGTCGGGGTCGGCCTCCATGGCCGCCAGATCCACATCGGCCGGATCCAGATAGACGAGGTGCGCCTTCTGCTCGACCACTTCACGGGTGATGCCCGTGGCCAGGGTCACCTGGACACGGTTGGTTTCCACGCCGGTGGCCGAGTCATAGGTGCCCAGACCCCGCAGGTGCGTCGAGTGGGCCAGTTCACCCCAGGGGTGGTCCTTGAACCGGTCCCACTGGCCTGTGAAGTAGTCGCGGTTGTGGTAACCGATGTCCTCCAGGCCGGGATGCATGGCGGCGATCTGCTGCACATGCGGTGCATAGATGATCAGTTCCCCACCGTCGGCAACGATGGGCTCCATCTTGTAGAAACCCTTGGCGGCGGTCCACATGTCCTCATACATCTCGGGGATGACGGAGACCACGCGCTTGTAGGGTTTGGGCACGTACTTCACGTGCACCTGACTCGACACCTCGGCGCACGCCTCCCACGCGGCGCGGGCATCACCGAAGGCGACGAACTGCAGGCTGTCGGCGCCCGGCTTGACGATCATTCCCAACATGATCTTGCTCGACGGCACCAGCTCGGCTGCCGCGTCGATCAACTGGCGCACGGGCGTGATGCCGCGGGTACCGATCATCTCCATGCAGGTGATGAGCGCACCCAGCCAGTGGGACATGTCGATCACGTCGTGGCCGGACAGGCCGGGGAAGAGGTACTTGTTGCCGCCGGAGATGCCCACCACCTCATGCGGGAGCACGGGGCCGAGAATCAGCGTGATGTCATTGTCGACCACCATGTTGTTGACGTGCACGGTCATGTCACGGTCGGTCAGGCGGCCGTCGGAGAGCTCTCCGATGCGCTCCTTCGTGATGGTGCCGAGGTTCACGAACGTTTCAGGGTCGCGCCAGTTGTGGTTGTGGATGCTCCATCCGGGGAACTCCTCCTCGAAGCGGCCTGGTTGGCACCCCATGAGGGCGCCGATGGCCACGTCGGACATGTAGTCGTGCGTGCCCAGGGCGATCACGACCCGCACATCCTTCGGCCTGTCGGCCAGCGCCTCATGGATGACGTGGGCCATCATCGCCACCGGCGCGTGCCGGGTGCCGTCGGGAACCACCAGGGTGACGCGCTTGCCGTCGAAGTCGTACCCACGGAGGTTCTCCAGCACGAATTCGCGGATCTGTTCGTCGGTGAGGGTGGCTTCGGCGCCGCCGACGGTGACCGCGTCGGGCACGTCCGGATAGAGCTTCGTCATGGCTGTCACGCTACCTCTCACACCACGCGGATGCTTTGCGTCCCTGGTCAGCGCTGGACACGTGCGTTGCCCTCCCAGATCGACCAGACCTGCGCCTCGTCGGCCGGGGCGCCGTAGTCGTTGAGGGACGTGGCCGCGAGTGCGCCCGTCGCCCACCCGAACTGCATGCACTGCTCCGTCGTCCAGCCCTTCAGCAGGCCGTAGAGCACGCCACCGATCGAGCCGTCGCCGCCTCCGATGCGGTCGATGACGTCGATGTCGCGCAGTGGAGCGACGTTGAACCCGTCCTCACCCCACAGGATCATGCCCCACCGGTGGAGGTTGGCCGAGACCACCTCACGCAACGATGTGCCGATGTAGGAGGCTCCCGGGTAGGCCGCGCTGATGCGGCCGATCATCGTCTTGAAGCTCTCGATCTCCTCGTCGATGTCGTCGCCGCCCGCCTCAGGACCGGTGATGCCGAGGCAGAGCTGGAAGTCCTCCTCGTTGCCGTAGAGGATGTCGCACAAGCTGGCGATCTCGGTGAATGCGGCGTGCAGTTCGTCCTCGCGGCCCTTCCAGAAGGTGGCGCGGTAGTTGAGGTCGAAGCTGATGGCGGTGCCATTCTCCTTGGCCTTGTGAGCCAGTTCCACGCAGAACTTGGACGTGTCCGGCGACAGGGCGGCCACCAGACCGGACATGTGCATGATCTTGACGCCCTCGTCGACGAACAGCCGGTCCAGGTCAAAGTCGTCGATTGAGAGGTTCAGACCCACCTCGCCGGCGCGGTCGTTCCACACCCGCGGTGCCCGTCCGCCAAAACCGGAATCGGCGATGTTGAACTGGTGGCGGTGGCCCCACGCGTCGCCCTGTGGCACGTCCCTGCCCTCGTAGGCCATGCCACGCGCACGCAGGTCCGCCTTGATGAGGGCGGAGATGGGGGAGCCTTCCACGAAACTGGTCAGCACCTTCGTCGGCAGGCCGAGGTGGGAGGCCACGGAGGCGACGTTGGTCTCGGCCGAGGTGGCCTGCACATAGAAGTGTCGGGAGGTGTGGACCGCCTGGCGGTCCTCGGGGGTCATCCGCACACCCATGGAGGTGGGGACCACCAGGGACCACGTGGCATCTTCGCGTAGCTGCATTCAGCTCACCACTTCGGCACGCTCGTCGGTGCCCCACATGGTGTGGAAGCTGCCGTCACTGTCCACTCGTCGATAGGTGTGGGCTCCGAAGAAGTCACGCTGACCCTGGATGAGGGAGGCGGGCAGGCGATCGGCGCGGACGCCGTCGTAGTACGACAGTGACGAGGAGAAGACGGGGGTCGGAACGCCGTGCAGCGCGGCGAGGCTGACCACGCGACGCCAGGACGGAAGGGACGTGATCACCTTGTCGTAGAAGAACGTGTGGCCGATCAGCAGCGGAAGCTTGGGGTCGGCCTGGTAGGCGTTGGTGATCTCGTCCAGGAACCGTGCCCGGATGATGCAGCCACCTCGCCAGATGCGGGCCAGGTCACCGAGGTTGATGTCCCACTCGTACACGTCGGCAGCGGCCTGGATCTCGTTGAAGCCCTGGCTGTAGGCCACCAGCTTCGACGCGTACAGCGCCTGGCGGACATCCTCGATGAAGGCGTCGCGGTCGGTGATGTCCCACTCGGTGGCCTCGCCGGAAAAATCGCGAGCAGCTGCACGCTGGGCGGGCGACGACGACAGACCGCGGGCGAACGTCGCCTCACCGATGCCGGTGACGGGCACGCCGAGATCGAGTGCCGTCTGCACGGTCCATGAGCCGGTGCCCTTCTGGCCGGCAGCATCGACGATCACGTCGACCAGTGCCTTGCCGGTGCGGGCATCCACCTGGCGGAGCACCTCGACGGACACCTCCATCAGGTAGGAATCCAGATCGCCCTTGTTCCACTCGGCGAAGATGTCGGCGATCTCGGTGGGGGAGAGGCCGAGCGAGCGACGCAGCAGGTCGTAGGCCTCGCCGATGACCTGCATGTCGGCGTACTCGATGCCGTTGTGGACCATCTTGACGAAGTGCCCGGCGCCGTCGGGACCGATGTGGGTGCAGCAGGGTTCGCCGTCGACCTGCGCGGAGATCGACTCGAGCATGGGGCCGAGGCGCTTGTAGGACTCCACGGAGCCACCGGGCATGATCGAGGGGCCCAGCAGGGCACCCTCTTCGCCGCCGGAGACGCCGCAGCCCACGAAGTGCAGACCCCGGACCCGGAGTTCGGCCTCCCGTCGGCGGGTGTCGGAGAAGAGTGCGTTGCCGCAGTCGACGATGATGTCGCCCTCATCCATGCGGGACGCGAGGTCCTCGATCACGGCGTCGGTGGCCGGGCCGGCCTGGACCATGATGATGGCCACGCGGGGGCTGCTGAGCGAGCTGACGAAGTCGTCGAGGCTCTCGCCCGGGATGAAGGTGCCCTCATGTCCGTGCTCGACGAACACGGATTCCGTCTTCATCGAGGTGCGGTTGTGGATGGCCACCTTGTGACCATGTCGCGCAAAGTTGCGCGCAAGATTCGAGCCCATGACGCCCATACCGGTGACACCGATGTCGGCGCTGGCGGGGGTGGGGGTGGCGATGGCCATCAAGTACTCCTTCTTCGGGGTGTGATCACAGGATGTCGTGCATTGCCCTGCTCGTGTGGCGGATTGCCGCTTGTTGCACGCCACGCGTGCCGCGATCCGGCAACAAGAAGCAACTGCGTCGTGACCGCTCTGCCCCTGAGTGTAGGGCCGGACGCCTCGACGGGGTCAGTACCGAGGCGCTGGTGGACCCG
>JAUNVL010000155.1 GCA_030537675.1 Propionibacteriaceae bacterium
CCATGCCGATCAGCGAGAACAGCACCACGATGGCGGTGCGGCCGATGCCGATCTGTTCCAGGAACAGGTAGTAGAGCACGATGATGGCCGCGATGAACGCCCACAGCACCAGCAGGAACTTGCCCTGCTGTTTCAGGTACGTCTTGCAGGTGGCGTAGATCAGCTCGGAGATCTCGCGCATCGACTGGTGGACCGGCAGGCTGCTGAGCTGGCGGTACGTGGCGATGCCGAATGCCAAGCCCAACGCGCAGACGATCAGGCCGAGGCCCAGCAAGATGTCGCCAGGCAGTCCGAGGAAGTCGACGGAGCCCAGATCAGGCAGCTTGAGGTTGGCTTCGCCGCTGCCGGCCGCCTCCCCCGGGGACTGGGGTGTCGAGGAGCAGGACGTCAGGGTTGCCACGCCCAGGGCAACTGCCATCACCGCCCAACGAGGCCGCCGTCGAGTTGCTGTCGTCCGCTGAATTGCCCGCGGTGTCACGCCCATCGTGTCCACTCCCATGAGGTCCACCGACGGCGTCGTTGCCGCCTGTTTGGGCTCGATGCTACGCCCGGCAGTGCTTTGGGGTGCGGCGGGGTGGAACTTCGTCCCCGGGACAATTACCTCGTCGGGGATTCGCGCAGGGAGGGTCCGTCCGTCAGGGCGGATTGCGCCGCGAATCACGGGGTTGGGCAGCGGCTGCGCAGCAGTGCGATGCCATCTCCGGTGAGGTCGTCGCAGAAGGCAGTCCGGCCGGCCATGGCCATGGTCAGGGCGAGCGTCGTCCCGCTCACCACGGGACCGTCCCCGGTTGAGAAGGTTCCGTCCGTGGCCTCCAGCCGTAGACCCCGGATGGCTTTGTGGCTTGGGACAGCGAAGTCGCGGCTGGCGTAGAAGCGTGCCACCTCTTCGACGACGGCGACTTCAGGCGTGCGGTCGATGCCGAGCGGGCGCTGGATGTCAGCCGAGTGGACGATGACCTCGCCCAGCCACGCAGCCGCGGGGCCCATGGGTGCCGTCGTGCTGGGAATTATCCTGCGGAACTCCTGCAAGGTGTCGGCGGGGGTGGCGCCGAGATGCTCGGAGAGGCGTCGCTGGTTGTGCAGGTCGAAGTCGAACCGGGCCTCGACGACGCTGCGGAACCACCGCAGACGTCCCACGCTCGCCGCAGCACTCAGGTGCGCGACGACCTCCCTGACACTCCAGTTGCCACACAGCGATCTCGCGGCCCACTGGTCCTCGTCAAGGATCGTGAGGTCGTCAGCGAGGTCTGCGCGGGCGGCGTGAATCATGTGCCACAGGTCCATGGTTGTTTCTCCGTCCAAATGGTGAATGACACCAGAGGGTATCCATCACAAATAAAACAATCAGTGCGCGACTGCTCTTTACGGACCATGATGGCCCTATGAACGTGAGGTCGGCGAAGGCCTTGGCCGCAGAGGCCAAGAGTCGTCTTCCCACGCGCCCACTGATATTGATCACCGTTGTTCTCGGGCTGTACATCGCGCTCGGTGAGATCGATCGGCTGATCTCACGGGTGTCGAGCAAGGGCTATGCGGCGAGCATGGCTGATGCCAGCCTGCCGCGATCCCCTTTTCCGCTCCCCACGTCGACGTCGCCGCCGTGGCTGACGCTCCACAACCTTGGGCCCAGCGCTGACGGGTTCGTGTGGGCCTTTACCGTCGCCGACTGGGGCATGGCTTTTGCCTACGGCGCACTGCTGTGGATGTTGCTCGTCTCGTTGCGTCGGCGGGATGTCATCCCTGACGACGCTCCCGTCAGAATGCTGACCAGGCCGCGGCCGTGGCTGGTCGTGGCAGCCGTTGCACTCGACGTCACGGAGAACATCGTGCTGCTCGCGATCGTCCTCACCGGTTCCCCGGACACAGACATGAGCTGGATCATGGCGTTGGTCGCGTGCGTCATCACCCTTCTGAAGTGGGTGGCGCTGCTCCTGGCGGTCACCCCCATGCTCTACGCCATCGTCGCCATCCCCCGGGGGAGGAAATGGGCCGGACGCTGGGGCCGTGCGATCTACCGGCAGAGGTTCTCCCTGGTGGCGGTCCTGCCCATCGCCGCGCTGGCACTGGTTCCTGGCCCCGGGATCTTCGATCAACTGCCCGACGTCCAGCGGTCCTGGCTCGAAGTCGGTGGTGGTCGGGGCTACACGGGGCTCCTCCACGCAACTGTTGCCACGATTCTCCTGGTGGCGGTGACGTTCTGGCTGTTCGTCCTCGGCAGACTCTTCACCGACCAGGCGATCCGAAGCTCCGACGTTGCCGACCGGCCTCCCACATTGTTGTGGCAGTGGTTGTTCGGGCCAGTGGCGGTGGGGATGGGAGTCCTGGTGCTGGTGGTGTCTGGGCTGGGCGACCTCATCCGCATCGGTCCGTTGCTGGTGTTCTGCGCCATTCCATTGATCATCCTCGCGGTGTCGTGGTGGATTCGAGTGCATCGTCCGACGTTGATTCCTCCGGCCGAAGTCATCAAAGCGCCCCCGATCTCCGAGATCTGGCGTGTGGGCGACATGCTCGCGTTGGCCATCGTCGTCGTGGCATCGCTGGGTCTGGTGCGGTCCTTCACGGTGCTGCTCATGCTGGGACCCGACCGCGTTCTGCAGGGCGAGATGGGCGTACTGAAACTCCTGCAGGCGGCGGTGCCCTTTCTGGGCTTGGCGGCGGCACTGGTGGCGTGGCAGTACGGGGTACGTGCCCTGATGTGGACCGGTAGGCAGCTTCCACTGGTGCGGGAACTCATCACACCGGGTCAGGGGGACAACCTCTCACAGCCTGCTGAGAGCTCACCCGATGGCAGCGCCCATCTTCCCCAGGTCCGTGAGCAACGTCGGCCGTGGCTGCTGGCCTGGATGTGCATCGTGCTCAGCGCAGCGCTGCTCGTGGTGCTGGCCATGTGGCCGGCGTGGGTGGCAGCGAAGGTGGGGGTCCTGGGGGCGCTCATGATTTCGCTCGGACTCCTCATGCTTCTCGTGGGCGCATCGGCAGCAGTGCACGCACTGTGGGCGCCGCCGGAAATCTTCTGGACCCGTTGGTTGCGAATGCGGGAGACGCCCGTCGTCACTCTGATGGCGATCGCCATCATCGCTGCGTCTGCCGGGGGCAGCACGCCTGCGGTCCACGGCGTTCGGTCCAGCGCCGGGACAGTCAGTGCCGCCACGTCCTATGCCGACGCCATGACGCAGTGGGAGGCTCGCACCATCGATTGCCTCGTCACGGTCGATGGTTCTCAGGTCCGTCCGATGCTGTTGGTCGCTGCGGAGGGCGGCGGGATTCGAGCGGCCTACTGGACTGCCGCCGTTCTCAAGGTGCTGACGGAGGAGACGGATTGCGGCACTCGGTCCATCGCTGTGGCCTCCGGTGTCAGCGGAGGTTCGGTCGGGCTGGAAGTGGCTCGGGTTTCGCCCGTGGAACAGGCTGCGGACGCCGTGTGGCGGATGGGTGACGGGGACGCGCTGTCCCAGGCCAGCCTCGGGATGCTCGTCCGCGACCCCATGTTCACCATCACCGGCGTGCCCCCGCTGATCGAGGGCGGCTGGTTGGACCGCGCAGGTCTCATGGAAACAGCGTGGGAAGCCAAGGCACCGGGTCTTGCCGGGGACTTCTACGGACCTCCTGCGGAAGGCGGTCTCGCCGCCCCACTGGTTCTCAACTCCACCGACGCCACCTCAGGGTGTCGTGTGCTCGTCACGCACCTGGCAGTGGGTGGCGACGCCGATGCCGCCATGCGCTGCACCGATGCCGGGGCGCCCTTGGCCTACAGTCGCGACATCCGCACCTACATGCCCAGCAAGGACATGGTGCCGGACAAGGACGACCGCTGCCTCGAGGGCCTGCGGGGTTCGACTGCCGCCATGCTGTCGGCCCGCTTCCCCTACGTGACACCCTCGGGTGTGGTGGGACCGTGTGGCGACACACCCCGTGCCCAGCTGATCGACGGCGGTTACGCCGAAGGGAGCGGACTGGGCTCGATCGTGGACATGGCGCCCAAGCTGCTGGCGGAGGCGCGCGCGGGGGTGCCGATCCTGCCCATCATCGTCTTCCTGGACAACGGTCGGGGCGGGGACCTGCTGCCCATTCCGCCCCAGACCCGATCCGAACTGCTGATACCGCCGATGGGTTCCCTGACGGCGGGAAAGACACAGAGTTCGACGGCCGCCTGGCTTCAGCGTGCCCAGGCGCTGTCGGGCGGAGACGACGTCATGGAGCCCAAGATCTTCGTCGTCGCGCAGGGCAGCGCCCCGGCGGTGGAGGCGCCGCTCGGCTGGGTTCTGTCCCAGGCCAGCAAGGACGACATGGACGGCTCACTCAGCGAGCAGGTCGATGGTGCCTGCG
>JAUNVL010000018.1 GCA_030537675.1 Propionibacteriaceae bacterium
GCCAGCGCGGCGATGGCGACGATGGAAAGAGATCTGCGCATGGGCGACCCTTTCTGATCAGGGGACCATGCGTCGCACCGATTGCAACGCTGCATCCAGTGCCGCATACCGTACGGAGGCGCCGGTTGCGCTGTCAAGGGTTGGCGCATGCGAACAAAACTGGCCTCCACCCCGCGAGGGGTGAAGGCCAGTTGTTCTTTCTTGTTGTACACCGCCAGGGACTCGAACCCTGAACCCATTGATTAAGAGTCAATTGCTCTACCACTTGAGCTAGCGGTGCGTGCCGGTCAAATGTAATGGGCCAAAACCCAGAACGCCAAACTGACGTGGTGTGGGGTGAGTAACGGGGCTCGAACCCGCGACATCCTGGACCACAACCAGGTGCTCTACCAGCTGAGCTATACCCACCATGCCACCACTGCAACTGCGCCGACC
This sequence comes from Propionibacteriaceae bacterium, assembly GCA_030537675.1. Classification (GTDB taxonomy): domain Bacteria; phylum Actinomycetota; class Actinomycetes; order Propionibacteriales; family Propionibacteriaceae; genus Arachnia. Next base: position 436 of record JAUNVL010000018.1, read on the forward strand.
GGGATCAACGCGTGAGCAACGATAGCGCATGGCCGCCGCTTCGTCGAAATCTATGGGGACTCACCCCAGCAGGGCCAAGTTTTTCCGGGATCAGCTCCCCACGTCGATTGCCGCGAGGTCCCGCCGGCACTCGCCGATGACCCAAGCAGTGAAGGCCGCCCGGTCCTCAGCGCGCACGCGTTCCACCTGGAGGTTGGCGCTGCAGCCCACCACAGCAACACCGTCGTACAGGCCACGGAAAAATCCGCGCGGGGGTCCCGTGTCCCGGAAACGTGCTGTGCGGGCGGACAGTGGAATGATCGTGGCGAGCGCTTCGCACACGGTTCTGCCGTTGAGGTACACCGCGTCCAGGCTGTCGTGGGACAGCTGCGGGCGCACGAACTCCACACCCCCAGCGACGAGTTGGCTCCGGACGCTCGGGTCCAGGTTCCCCCAGAGTGGACGCGTGGCCCATTGCACGACGTCGAGATGGCAGCACGTGGATCCGAAATAACTGGCTCCGAAGAGCTCGTTCACGAGTGACTCCATCGGATCGAACCACACGCGGTAGGGGTTGCTGACGAAGTAGTCGAGGCAGCGCTGCACAACCTGATCGACCATGTCGTCGGTGGCCTCGCTCAGTGAGGCGATGCCGAGGGAGGACAACGTCTCGAACCGACGTTGAGGGCCAGCAAGCTCTTCGTCCCCGCGCGTGAGGAATTCCCGGATGCTTGGGTTGATCCCGATAGTGGCGACGCGGGCATGGGGTTGGTCACCCCTGAACACGACAGGGGTACAGCCGGGCAGGACAGCGAGATGACCGGGCGCAGGGCGCCGCACCAGATCTGCGACGCCCTGGGAGATCACGAGGGGTCTGTGAGGCCTGTCAGGGACCCGCGGTGCCGCGCTGCTACTTGGCGGGCCTCAGCAGAGGTGGGCCCGGGGGAGGGGACGAAGAGAGTCTCGCGGTAGTAGCGCAACTCCTCGATGGACTCCTGGATGTCGGCCAGCGCACGGTGATTGCCGCCCTTGGCAGGCGCCTGGTAGAAGGTCTTGGGGTACCAGCGCCGAGCCAACTCCTTGATGGAAGAGACGTCGAGGTTGCGGTAGTGAACCCAGGATTCCAGTTCCGCCATGTCCCGTGCCAGGAACGCACGGTCCGTGCCGATGGTGTTGCCCGCCAGCGGTGCCTTGCGCTGCGCGGGGACGAACTCCTTCACGTGGGAGAGGATGCGCTGCGTGGCCTCAGCCATCGTGACGCCTGCGGCCAGCCTGTCCAGCAGTCCGGACTTGGTGTGCATGTCGCGGACGAAGTCGCCCATGTTCTCCAGTTGCTCATCGCTGGGCTTGATGATGACATCGACGCCCTCGCTCAGAACATTCAGCTCGCCGTCGGTGACCAACACCGCCACTTCGATGAGGGCATCGTTCTCCAGGTCGAGCCCGGTCATTTCACAGTCGATCCACACCAGTTTGTCGTTCACACACCCCACCCTACGACCCAAGCCCGACAGGCTGGACGTGACCGGTGGGGCGATGATCACTAGAATCATGTGCCAGAGCCCCAGTAGCTCAGCGGATAGAGCAACAGCCTTCTAATCTGTCGCGCGCAGGTTCGATTCCTGCCTGGGGCGCTCGGCTCGGCAACGAGCCCGCCAGGGGCCCGGGATCACATCCTGGGTCCCTGGCATCTTGCATGGGCCATCGTTGAGGCTCCCGCCACCTCTTGTCAGCCGTCGATCCCGGATTTACTGTGGACATTTGAGGCGTTGAGTGCCCCGTGCCCATAGGAGTCGCGATGACGGATCCAATCACCAACAATCCGCAGTTCTACCGGGTGATGTTCGAGAACGATCGTGTCCGCGTCCTGGAATACCTCGATGGTCCGGGGGATGCGACCCTCCCCCACAGGCACCCGGACAGCGTCATGGTCACGCTCAGCGCCTTCACGCGTCGGCTCCGCAGCAAGGATCATGAGGTGGACGTCGAGATGCCCGCTTTTCAGGCGCGGTGGCTGGACGCTCAGGAGCACTCCGGGGAGAACACGGGCATCACGCCCACGCACGCCATCTTCGTGGAGCTGAAGGAACCTCACGGCATGGGCGACGGCAGCCCCGCACGGCTGGGGCCAAGCGAGTCGTAGCCGCCCGGTCGTGGTCGGGTCAGGACGTGGGGGCCAGATCCCAGTTGGCGAGCGAGGTGAAATCGAACGTCCCCCGCTCGGGGCGAACCGTTACTGACACCAGATGGAGCCGGGACACATGGACCGTGCCGAGAGGTGTCACGTCGGCCACCCGGGACTCGACGAGATCATGCGGGACGGCGCCCTTGGCGTAGGCGAGGCTCAGGTGCGGGGACGCGGGGGGCGCGGGTGGGGCCACGCCCCACGTGTCGGTGACGACGTCACGGCAGCCGCTCACCAACGCGTCCCAAGCGGGGGAGTCGGCAGCCCAGCACGCGACGGCGACGTCGTCGGCCTGCGGGGACCTGAACTGCAGATCGAAGGCAGGCATTCCGGAGCAGAAGGCCTCCAGCGCTTCCCCGAGGCGGGTGTACTGGCTCTGGGACACCTCGTCGTCGAACTGCGCAAGGCGCTGCACAGTGCAGTGCAGGTACGCCTCCGGCATCAGGGGCAAGTGCTCAATATCTGTGAGGGTGCTCTGGGCAGCGGTGAAGCGTTCCGTCTCGTCCTCACCCGGCAGCACGTACAGGTGCAGCGAGCCCTCCGGCTTGCGCCACGGTTCCATGCGTGCAAAGAAGCTCTCCATGCCGGTCTCTCTTTCATCTGCAGGATCGTGGGCGATCACCCAAACCCCGAGAGTATGGTCATCGCACAACAACGTGAGCGCTGCGTGCGCTGCCCGGTACTCTTGCTCGCATCATGACCAGCCCGCAACTCCTCGACCGGCAACGGCGGCTCTCCGGCCTGCCGCCCGCAACCCGTCCGCCCACGTGGTGGCGGCGGATGATGCGTGCACCGTTGTTCTGGCTGACCGCGGTCCTGCTGCCGTTCTATGTCTACTGCATCGTCTCGCAGTTCAACATGCTGCACCCCGACACGGAGTACCCCGACGGCACGGTCGCCCTGGGACTGAACATGGAGTCGCTGCGGATGGGCGCCTACTACGCCATGTGGACGGCGCTGGTGTGGGTCCTGCTGTTCATCTGGCTCGACAGGTTCAGGCCGCAACGCCCACTGGTGTGGCTGTTGACCTTCCTGTGGGGGGCGTGCGCCTCGACGTGGATCTCCATCCACGTGAACAGCTGGGCCGGCGAGGCCATGAACACCACGAGCGCGAACGCCGACACCGGCACCCGCGCCGCCATCTTCATCGCGCCGTTCGCGGAGGAGGCCAGCAAGGCCACCGTCCTGTTCCTGCTCATCATCCTGTTCCGCACCGGCATCGTGTCGCGGCTGTCCATCGTGACGCTGGCAGGCCTCTCCGCCATCGGGTTCGCGTTCGTCGAGAACATCATCTACTACGCCCGCGCCTTCGTGTACGCCACCAACACCATCGACATCGAGGACCCCGTCGCCGAGATGGTCCAACTGGTCAAGCTGCGGGGCATCTACACCTCCTTCGGCCATCCGCTCTTCACGATGATGACGGCGCTGGGGTTGGCCATCGCCTTGGGCGCGCGCAGCAAGATCGTGCGCGTCGTGGCACCCCTGGCCGGATTCGTCGTGGGCGCCGGCGGCCACATGCTTTTCAACGGAGTGGCCTCATCCGGCGGAGCTGCCGACCTCAGGCCGCAGTGGTTCATGTCCCTCGGCCTCGTGGCAATGCTGGTGATCATGCTGGTGTTCACCGTGGTGGCCCAGGCCCGGTTGATCCGTCGGCGGCTGGGTGACTATCGGCGCGTGGGCTGGCTCACCGACCGCGATCCGATCATCTTCTCCTCACCCTTCAAGCGCACCAAGCTGCACGTCGCGTCGCTCTTGCGGGGGCCCCGGAGGACGTGGTGGCCGACGGCGAAGTTCATGCGACGCATCACCGAGCTCGCCTACGTCCGGGAGGGCATGACGCGCGGGACCATCGGCGACGGCGGCGACGATCGCGCCAAGGAAATCCTCCTGGAGTTGGAGGAACTGCGTCCATCCGCGCTCACCGAGACCGTGGGGTTGAAACTGCTCCCGCCCCGGCGTCGCAAGCGGCTTGCCTCGGCCCCGCCACCTCAGTCTCCGGGACCCTCGGGCCTCGGCGGGAACTGGCCCGCGCCATGACCGCCGGAGAACAGCCACTGGCCGCTGCGTTGCGAAGGCTCGACGCCCTCCTGCCGGAGGCGCAGTACCCGCTTCCCCTCGACGAGGCCGACGGCATGCGCCGCACCGCGGCAGCCGTGGCGAACCAGGTGCGCGACCACCTTCTGCCACGCGCCATGCGGCTGGACGCGCCACTGCTGGTGGTGGTGGGTGGATCCACCGGATCCGGCAAGTCCACGCTGGTGAACAGCCTGATCCGTGCCCGGCTCACCAGACCCGGCGTCCTGCGGCCCACCACGACGTCCCCGGTTCTCGTCGCCCATCCCGATGACCTCGCGTGGTTCGATTCCGGCAACGTGCTGCCCAACCTCGTGCGCAGTTCCACGCCGGTGCACGACTCCAGGGCGCTGCACGTGGTGGCCCACGACGCCCTCCCGCCCGGACTGGCATTGCTGGATGCTCCGGACATCGACTCCATCGACGACGCCAACCGCCGCCTTTCACGCCAACTCCTCGCCGCTGCCGACCTGTGGGTTTTCGTCACCTCTGCGGCACGCTACGCCGATGCCGTCGGATGGGAACTGCTGGAGCAGGCGGCTGCCCGCGACGCCGTCGTGTCGGTGGTACTGAACCGGTGCCCACCCGAATCGGTGGTGGATCTCCGCTCACACCTGGCCGAGATGTTGAGCCAGCGGGGGCTCCCGGCTGCCCGGCTGTTCGCCGTCGCGGAACGGCACCTTGATGCTGAAGGGATGCTGCCGCTCGAGGACGTACAACCGATTCGCGCGTGGCTGGCAGGCCTTGCTGCGGAATCCGGGGCGCGCGCCGACGTCGCGCTCCAGACCCTGGCCGGGGCGGTGCGCGGACTCGACGTCCAGCTCCAACAACTGGCTGATGGGATGCGCCGCCAGAACGACGCCGTGGAGGAACTCAGCAGGCAGGCCGCCAACCAGTTCCGCCTCGCCGCCGACGAAGTGGCACTGGCCACCAGCGATGGGACCATGCTGCGTGGTGAGGTGCTCAGCAGGTGGCAGGACTTCGTCGGCACGGGCGAATTCATGCGGGGCGTGGAGGAGCAGATCTCCCGCTTCCGTGACCGCATCACCGGCTGGTTCACGGGCAGGCAGGAAGCCGAAGGGGTCCGCGGCGCCATCAACGACGGCCTCGCCGCGCTGATCGTGGAGCATGGACAGGCTGCCTGTGAGTCGGCCGTCAACCAGTGGATGATCACGTCATGGGGGCGGGAAATCATCGACATCAACCCCGGCCTGGCCCACACCACCAAGGACTTCGACGCCGAAGCCACCCGCGCCGTGAGGGAATGGCAGGCCGACGTGCTGCGCCTCGTCGAGGAACAGGGGCGTGGTAAACGCACCAAGGCACGCGTCCTGGCGCTCGGCACCAACGCGGTGGGCGCAGCCCTCATCATCGTCGTCTTCGCCACCACAGGCGGACTCACCACCGCAGAGGTGGGCATCGCGGGCGGCACCTCACTGCTCGCCCAGCGACTGCTGGAAGGTGTGTTCGGGGAGGACGCGGTACGGCGGCTGGCCCAGCGCGCCAAGGGTGACCTCGACGCTCGCGTCCAGGCCTTGTTCGCCACCCAGCTGTCACGCTTCTTCCACATCACTGAGCAGCTCGAGGTGGACACGACCGTGGCTGAGCGTCTCGACGCGGTCGCCGCGGAACTGCGACTCGCGGGCAGCGAGGCGTTCAACGACCTGACCCGGCCAGAGGGCTTCTGACGTGCGAACCCTGGCGGAGCGCCTGAAGCTCGTGGAGGAAGTGCTGGTGCTGGCCGAGGGCCGGCTGCCCGAGGCCGTCGAGGCGCGTGGACGACGGGTGCTGGAGCACGCAGGGCAGCGCATGTCGTTCGGGACCCAGACCGTCGTCGCGCTGGCCGGGGCCACAGGATCGGGCAAGTCGTCGCTGTTCAATGCGTTGGCGGGGCAGCAGCTTGCAGAAGTGGCGGCACGTCGCCCCACCACGTCCCAGACCCGCGCAGTCGCCTTCGCGCCCAGCGACGTGCAACTGCTCGACTGGCTCGGCATCCAGCGACGCAACGAGGTGCCGCCCCCGCTGGAGGGGTTCAAGGATCTGGTGCTGCTGGACCTGCCGGACCATGACTCCACGGCTGCCGCCCACCGGCAGGAGGTGGACAAGATGGTGCCCGTGGTGGACCAGTTCATCTGGGTGCTGGACCCGCAGAAATACGCCGACGCCGCCGTCCACGAGCGCTACCTGCGGCCGTTGGCGAAACACCGCGACGTCATCACCGTGGTGCTGAACCAGGCAGACCGGCTCTCACCCGACGAACTGCGCAGCTGTCTCGCTGACCTCCGCCGCCTGCTCGACGACGACGGCCTGCACGGCGTGAAGGTGCTGACCACCAGCGCCACCACCGGCACGGGGCTCGACGAACTCCGCGGACAGCTCGCGACTCTGGCATCCGGAAAGACCGCCGCCGCGGCGCGGCTGTCAGCCGATGTCGACGTCCTCGCCGCTGAACTGGCGCTCGCTGTCGAGGGCCCACCGGTGGGTTCACCATCGAGGCAATCCGTGGCTGCCCTTGAGCGCAGCCTGGCCGACTCGGCCGGTGTGCCGTACGTGGTGGACGCCGTCCGCATCTCCATGCTGCACCGCGGCTCGCTGGCCACCGGGTGGCCGCTCGTGAAGTGGTTGGGCCGATTCAAGCCCGACCCCTTGCGTCGACTGCGGATCGGCTCCGGTGCCAGGCATGCTCAGTTGGAGCCCGACGTCGCGCCCCGCAGTTCGCTCCCCAACCGGGGCAGCATCGCCGAGGCTCGGCTGAAAACCGGCCTGCGCACGCTGGCCACCGAACTCTCCGACGGGCTCCCCACACCGTGGCAGCAGTCGATCCACGAGAGAGTCCATGCCTGCGTCCCCGTGCTGCCCGATATTCTGGACCGGGCAGTGGTCACCGCCAACCTGCGCACCGAAGCGCCCCCGCTGTGGTGGCAGGTGCTGAAAATCCTGCAGTGGTTGCTCATAGCTGCCGTGGTGGTGGGTTTGGGTTGGCTCACCATCGACGTAGCGCTGGCGTACTTCCAGCTTCCGCAACTGCCGCGCGTCATGATCAGAGACATCCCGTTCCCGCTGCCCACCCTGCTGGTGGGCGGGGGCTTGTTGCTCGGGCTGGTGCTCTCACTGGTCTCGCGTGTCTTCGTGGGGCTGGGCGCCAGGTCCAAGGCCAGGCGTGCACGCTCCGTCCTCCACAAGCGGGTGGCGGAGGTGGCGCAACGCCAGGTGGTGGAGCCTGCGCGCGCCGAACTCGACCGGCTCACAGAGTCCCGACGCCTCGTCGCGCGGCTCACCGGTTGACGCCGCTGGATCCGCTGCTGAGGCAGCGTCGTGATCGAGGGAGACGAGGTGAGACGATGGCAGCCCCTGCCGACAATGTTGATCAGCCGCGGCCTGCGGATCTGTCATGGCAGGCGCTCAACACACGCGGCATCCGGGGAGACCGGGATCGCCGACCACACGCCCGTCGAGCCGTAATCCTGCTGATCGCCGTTGCGCTCCTCGTGGGTGCATGGCAACTGCCATCCCCCACCTGGGCCTGCGGATGGGCCGACAACGCCAGCACGTGCGTGGACACCGTCGCACTCCGACCGGTCGACCTCGCTTTTGATCCAAAGACGTCCGCCGTCGACGATATCGCCCTGTCGCCGGATGGCGCTCAAGTGCTCGTGGCGTTTCGCAGCAACGAACCAGGCACGTCAGGCAGACGCTCCGGTGCGCTGCTCGTCTTCGACGTCGAGTCCGGCACGCAGGTCAACACCATCGTTCAGGGCGAGGGAATCCTTCCCACCGGTCCGCACTACTCCACCGACGCCGGGATGATCGCGGTCTGGATCTCGACGGTTGACCCCGCCGAGTTGCGAGTGGTCGCACCCTCAGAGGTGCATGTCTTCGACGCCCACAACGGGAGTCTCCTGTACGCGGTCGAGCCGGAAGCGTTTGCGTGCCCTCTTGGAGCAGACCTCAGCTTCTCGTTGGATGGCGAGGCCATCTCCTGCGGCGCCACCGCGTACGTCCGCGACGAGGGCGCATCGTCAGCCTCCCGTGTTGGTGAAAGTGCACGTTACGGAGACTTCAACGACCTGGACGTCGGTCGGCACTCGGTGTTCGGACGGGCTGCCTGGACACCATCGCCAGATGATCCGGTCTGGCCACTGATGGTGGAATACAACGTGGACTCCAGGTTCGACGGGGCCATCAACTTCAGGCGGGAATCGTGGGACCGGAAAACCACGCTGAGCTACCCGCACAGGGCTGTGTGGGAGCCGACGCTGATGGGACTGAACGGTGAAGCGGATCGCCTGGTCCTGGCCCGCACCGCGGCCCATCCGTGGTGGTTCGCCGTACTTCCCCGGATGCTGAAGCCGCCTGGCGACATGGCGGTCATCGACGTGGACGAGGAGGCCTTTCTTGAAACCATCGACCTCGCCATGGCACCCGAAGCGGGGGCATGGTCAGCCGACGGCTCGACGTTTGCCCTCCTCGACAAAGACCTCCGACTGTCAGTCTTCGCGATGCCCAATGAGGGCCCCGACCAAGGGTGAGCCGGTCATCTCCATGACGTCATGCTCCAGAACGGCGTGGCGCGGGTCGCTGGCGTGTTCCTGACGTGGCTCCCCACCCGTGTGTCTCAGAACCGCCTGACGCACGGGCCACCCCGAGGGGTTTCGCGGATGACTGGCATACTGGCACGCGGTCAGAAACGTTTGAAAGGCATCCCCATGGCAGAGTTCATTTACAGCATGTACAAGGTCCGCAAGGCCGTCGGTGAGAAGGTCCTCCTGGACGACGTCACCCTCTCCTTCCTTCCCGGCGCCAAGATCGGCGTCGTCGGTCCGAACGGCGCAGGCAAGTCGACGCTGCTCAAGCTCATGGCAGGCATGGACCGGCCCAACAACGGTGAGGCGGCGCTCGCCAAGGACGCCACGGTGGGCATCCTGTTGCAGGAGCCGCCACTGGCGGAGGACAAGACGGTGCTGGAGAATGTTCAGCTCGCCGTCGCCGAGACCAAGGGCCTCATGAAGCGCTACGACGAGGTCGCCGAGGAGATGGGCGCCCCCGACGCCGACTTCGACGCGCTGCTCGACGAGATGGGCAAGCTGCAGACTGAACTCGACCACCGTCAGGCCTGGGACATCGACGCGCAACTCGAACAGGCCATGGATGCCCTGCGCTGTCCGCCCGGGGACACCCCCGTCAACATCCTCTCCGGCGGTGAGCGCCGCCGCGTGGCGCTGTGCAAGCTCCTCCTCGAAGCACCCGACCTGCTGCTTCTCGATGAGCCCACCAACCACCTCGACGCGGAATCCGTGAACTGGCTCGAGGGCCACCTCAAGTCCTATGCGGGCGCCGTGCTCGCCGTCACACACGACCGGTACTTCCTGGACAACGTGGCCGAATGGATCTGCGAGGTCGACCGTGGCCGACTCCACGGCTACGAGGGCAACTACTCCAAGTACCTGGAGACCAAGCGGGCACGTCTCCAGGTGGAGGGCAAGAAGGACGCCAAGCGCGCCAAGATCCTGGAGCGCGAGCTCGAGTGGGTGCGCTCCAACCCGAAGGCACGCCAGGCCAAGAGCCGCTCCAGGCTCGCGCGCTACGAGGAGATGGCCGCTGCGGCGGAGCGTGACCGCAGCATCGACCTCGGCGAGATCAACATTCCCGCCGGTCCCCGCCTGGGATCCACGGTGATCGAGGCGGAGAAGCTGAAGAAGGGGTTCGACGACAGGGTGCTCATTGACAACCTGTCGTTCACGTTGCCCCGCGCCGGCATCGTCGGCATCATCGGCCCCAACGGCGTCGGCAAGACCACCCTGTTCAAGACCATCACGGGCCAGGAGGAGGCCGATGCCGGCAAGCTCCGCGTGGGCGAGACGGTGTCGTTCAGCTACGTCGACCAGGACCGCAGTGGCCTGGAGGCGAAGAAGAACGTCTGGGAGGTGGTCTCCGACGGTCTCGACTTCATCAAGGTCGGCAACTTCGAAATGCCGTCGCGCGCCTACGTCGCATCCTTCGGTTTCAAGGGTCCCGACCAGCAGAAGCTCGCAGGAGTGCTCTCCGGCGGTGAGCGCAACCGGCTGAACCTGGCGCTGACCCTGAAGCAGGGCGGCAACGTGCTGCTGCTCGATGAGCCGACCAACGACCTTGACGTGGAGACACTCCAGGGTCTTGAGGATGCTCTGCTGGAGTTCCCCGGCTGCGCCGTCGTGATCTCCCACGATCGCTGGTTCCTGGACCGCGTCGCCACGCACATCCTCGCCTGGGAGGGCACGGATGAGGACCCGGCAAGCTGGTTCTGGTTCGAGGGCAACTTCGCCGACTACGAGCAGAACAAGATCAGCCGGCTCGGTGACGAAGCGGCCCGCCCGCACCGCACGTCACACCGTCGCCTCACCCGCTGACGCTTTCCCACATCGACGGCCCGGTCACCCCAGCGATGGGGCGGCCGGGCCGTTGCCGTGCCTCGTGACGGATAAGTGCTGTCAGATTCGACATCCGCCCCGAAAGGCCCCGATTTTGGGATCTGGGATGACTTCTACGTCACGATGAGCGACGCCTCGTCGTCAGGTGTTGGCGGAGTTGCGGCACCAGTTCTTCCATCGAGTCGGCCGTGAAGCGCAGCACGGTCCAACCCTTGAGGTGCAGGGCCACGTCACGACGCCGGTCAGCCACGAAGCTCGTTCGGGCCTGGTGGAACTCCCACCCGTCGAGTTCCACCACCACCTTCTCCGCCGGGAAGGCAATGTCCGCGTAGACCCATCCCCAGGGGACCCGGATCTGGAGGTTCGTCCGCCAGCCCCTGATCCCAGCAGTTCGAAGCATGGTGTGTGCCCTGCGTTCCAGCGCGGACCACGGTTCGTCCCGGGATTCATGGATCAGTTGTGCAATCTGCGGGTTGTCGGCGCGGCCGGGCATGAGTCTGAGTGCCCATAGCATCGCTGCGACGCTGGTCGCGCGTCGGCGCAGTGCTTCGTCGATGGCATCGGCGCCCAGGATCCGGACCAGATCGACGGTGCTTGCAGCTGGATGCTGGATCCTCAACGACCCCACATCCATGACCAGATCCGCATCAAGGGGCGTCTGGGACAGCTGGGCGCCGGCTACCTTCCTCCGAGGGCATCGGTGGGTCAGGGCGTGGACGGCGTCGAACCGGATGTCGGGCCACCACGTCAGCCGGGCGGCGGTCCCGGACGCGAACACCGCGTGGGGATCCCAGTCCGCCACGGACAGGACGAGGGACTCGAAGGTGTTCTCCGGCGCGTACGTACCGGGCATCAGCGGTACGAGGGTGCCCTTCTTGACCGCAGCATCGATGCGGCCGATGAGGGTGGGGTGCCGGCGGCGGCTGAGCACACCGTGCTGGTGGAATTCCGTCGCGAGAATCTGGTGCATGTTCTGGACTGTGGGCGCACAGCGGGCAAGGGCACAGTATTCGGCAGAGTCTGTGGACAACCATCGTGACGGATAAGTGCTGCTGGAACGGTCACAGCGGTGGTGGGCGAGCGATTCTGGGATGTGACAGTACTTATCCGTCACACCGGACTTATCCGTCACACCGGGCGTCACCCAAGTTCTATGCCTCAGTGGGTGGCGAGCAGTTCCGCGAGCGACATCGAATCCCGGTCCGCGAGCGACGTGAGCTGGGTCTGGCAGGAGAACCCGTCGGCCAGGACAATGGCGTCCGCACCCGCCTCTTGGATGGCAGGCAGCAGGTCGTGTTCGAAGACGGCCACCGATACCTCGTGGTGGCCGATCTCGACGCCGAAGTTGCCGGCCAGACCACAGCAGCCGCCGACGCGCACGACGTCGGCACCCGTGGCTGCCAGCAGCGCAGCGTCCACCTGCCAACCGATGACGGAGGCGTGGTGGCAGTGGGGCTGCGCGACGATCGTGTGACCGCTGAGGTCGGGGGCCACGAAGTCGGCGTCCCGCGACAGGAACTCCGCCAGGGTCAGCACAGTGCCGTTGAGCGCCGCGACGTTGGGGTCCTCCGGCAGCAGCTCGGGGGCATCGCTGCGCCAGACGGCCGTGCACGACGGCTCGAGCCCGACGATGGGGATCCCCGCAGCCACCACCGGCGCCAGTTCAGCGGCGGCCTTGCGCAGTTGGCGCTTGGCGCCATCGAGCTGTCCCGTCGAGATCCACGTCAGGCCGCAACAGGCCGTGCGCTCCAGCACCTGGGGTTCCCAGCCCAGCCTCACGAGCACCTGAACGGTGGCGGCGAAGGTGGTGGATTCGAAGCAGTCAGAGAACGAGTCCACCCAGATCAACACCGGGCCCTTGGACGGGGCGGAGGCAGCCGCGCTCACCATGTCGGGGATCGGGGCTACGGACCCACTGGCGGCGAGTTCCTTCGTGGCCGCCTCCGTGAGTGCACCCAGCTGGCCCCGGGCATTGGTCCGGGCGAAACGGGGGATGTCGCGCCTGGCGTCGACGCCAGCGCCCCAGCGCAGCAGCCGACCCAGGCCGGGCGCCTGCCCCACCACGTTGACGAGTGACCCCATCCCGGGAATGGTCGTGATCATCCGGCCCCAGCGGGGGAGCCATCCGAGCGCGTAGTGGTTGCGGGGACGCAGCCGGCCCTTCCAGGTCTCGTGGGTGACGCGCGCCTTGTAAGCGGCCATGTCGATGCCGGTGGGGCAGTCGCGGGCACAGCCCTTGCAGGACAGGCAGAGGTCGAGGGCCTCGTGCACCTCAGGGCTGCGCCATCCGCCGATGAGGGTGCCGTTGACCATTTCCTGCAGCACGCGGGAGCGGCCGCGGGTGGAGTCCTTCTCATTGCGCGTCGCCTGGAAGCTGGGGCACATCACGCCACCTGAGGGAGCATTGTCGGCAATGCACTTGCCCACCCCGCTGCACTTGTGGACTTCCTTCACGAAGTGGGGATGCGTCAGGTTCAGCGGCGACGACGTCATCGCCACCACCCGGACGTCCGCGTCCACGGGTGCCGGATCGACGAGCACGCCGGGATTCAGCAGGTTCTGGGGGTCGAAGACGTTTTTGACGGCGCCGAAGAGGTCCAGCGCCTCGGGGGTGTACATGTACTGCAGGAGTTCGGAGCGCGCCCGGCCGTCGCCGTGCTCGCCGGACATGGAGCCGCCGTGGCGCGCCACGAGTTGGGCAGCCTCCACGACGAACGCGCGGTACTTCGCGGCGCCGCCCTCGCTGGTCAGTGGGAAGTCGATGCGGGCATGGACGCAGCCGTCGCCGAAGTGTCCGTAGGGGAGCGCGTGCAGGCCGTGCTCCTCGAGCAGTGCGTCGAAGTCGCGGAGGTAGTCACCCAGATGTGCCGGGGGCACGGCCGCATCCTCCCAGCCGGGGTAGGCCGGATCAGCCAGGCTCACGCCGGCGAGGCCCGCGCCGTCGGCGCGCACCTGCCACAGCGCGGCGGCGTGCGCAGCATCTTCGACCACCCAGCCCTCGACGGTGTCGGCTGCGGCGAGCAGCGCATCGGCGCGACCCCTGACCTCGGCCGGGTCGTCGCCGACGAGTTCGATGAACATCCAGCCATCGCCCGCCGGGAGCTTCCCGACGGCGTCGGCCCCACGCTTGGCGATGACCACGTCGACGATCCGACGGTCAAGTCCCTCGCAGGCCGTGGGCCTGAACGGCAGCAGCCGGGAGATGTCGTCGCCCGCATCGGCCATGGTGGTGTAGCCGAGCGCCACCATCACGCGTTCCGGGGCATCGTGGACGAGTTGGACCGTCGCGGACAGGATGATGCCGAGCGTGCCCTCGGTGCCGGCGAAGAACTTCGGCAGGTCGAAGCCCTTCTCCGGGAGCAGGTGCTCCAGGGAGTACCCCGAGACCTGGCGGCCAAAGCGGCCGAACTGTGTGCGGATGATGCCCAGGTTGCCGGCGACGAGGTCACGGAGCGCTGGCATGTCGTCGGCGCCCAGATGGAGAATCTCCCCCGTGCCGGTGATCACCTCGAGCGCCACCACGTTGTCCGACATCCGCCCATAGCCGAGCGCACGGGGGCCGCAGGCGTTGTTGCCGATCATGCCGCCGACGGTGCAGCGGTTGGAGGTGGAAGGGTCCGGGCCGAGCCGCAGTCCATGCGGTCTCGCCGCCTGCTGCAATGACTCCTGCACCACACCGGGATCCACGACGGCCGTTCGCGTCACCGGATCGACGGAGTGGATCGCGGTGAGATGACGCGAGACGTCGATGACGAGGCCCGGTCCCACGGCGTTGCCGGCGCAGGAAGTGCCTGCACCACGAGCCGTGATGGGCATCCCGACGGCCAGCGCGGCACGCACCAGGGCGACGAGTTCCTCCCGTGTCCGGGGGTGCGCCACGACAGCCGGTGGGATGCGGTAGATCGAGGCGTCGCTGGAGTACATCGCCCGTACGAGGTTGGAATCGTCGAGGACGTCCGCGGTTGATCCCAGCTCGACGCGAAGTTGGTGCAGGAGGTCAGTGGGCGCAGCGGACATGGGGCTAGTCTGCCACCGCCACCACACTCGCCATCGCCCGGCCGAGCGCCGTGAAGTCCTCGGGGTCGATCGCGTCGACAAAGATGTGTCGCACCGCCGCCACATGGTGGGGCGCAACCTGCTCCAGCAGTTCGTAACCACCCTCGGTGAGGGTCGCCCACACGCCGCGGCCGTCGGCGCTGCACGTCTCGCGTGTGACCAGCCCCTGCTTCTCCATCCGCGAGATGGTGTGGGTCAGGCGGGAGCGTGAGTGGCGCGCTGCGCCAGCGAGTTCACTCATCCGCATACGCCGCCCGGGAGACTCCGAGAGAGTGACAAAGATCTCGTATTCGGCGAGGTCCAGGCCGAACTCGCGCAACCCCGCGTCGAGGTGGGAGTGGATGCGCTCGGTGGCACGCAGCCAGTCGCGCCAGATGCCCTGCTCCGTCTGGTTCAGCCATGGTGTCTCGTCTTCTCCCATGGGGTCATCCTAGACCTTTGGTTGAATGATCAAATACCGGGATGGGCTGGGCCCGATCGGCGGACCGGTGCTGACCAGGAGCGCAATCGGTCGAACCGCCGGAGACCAACGCCCCACCGGAGCATGATCCCTCGGCAACTGTTGGCAATTACTGCGCGTCAACGGCCCACATCTGGCCTAATCAGCGTTAGGGTCAGGACACACTAGACGACCAGTCAACGTCGACTGTCTGACCTCGGTTTCACAGGGGCGACCGGGTCAGGTACCCCCTACCTACTATCCGCTTTCACCCAGCAGCACAGCTGGGGACGTGGCGCCCAGGCAACCACCCGACGCACTGCGCAACGTCAGTGCTCTTCGACAAAGATTGGAAATGGTTCATGAGGATCAGCAAGAAGACGATGGCCATCGCGGGATTCGCAGCGGCGGCGCTGATGCTGTCTGCCTGCGGCGGCGGAGACTCGGGCAGCGGTGATGGCAGCCCCTCCACGGGGAAGAAGATGCGACTGGCGCTCAACCAGACGGAGGAACACCCCTCCTACGTTGCGCTGGACCACTTCAACGACTACCTCAAGGAGAACACCGAGGGTTGGGAGATCGATGTGTTCCCGAACGAGACCCTCGGCGCCCAGGCAGAAGCGCTCCAGCTCGTCTCCGACGGCAGCGTCGACATGGCGATCGTCTCCGGCCCGCAGCTCGAGAACCTGAACGCCGATTTCACCGTGTTCAACCTCCCCAAGGTGTTCGACGGCGTCGAGCACCAGATGAGCGTCATCAACAACCCCGAAATCACTTCAGAGCTGTACGCCTCCCTCGAGGACAGCAACAAGATCACCGTCCTCGGTGGCTTCACCCAGGGCGCACGGAGCGTCTACACATCCTTCGGCCCCATCACCACCCCGGCCGACCTCAACGGCAAGAAGCTCCGTGTCCAGGAGTCCAAACTGAACATCTCCATGGCTGAGGCGCTGGGTGCTGCCGCAACACCGATGGCCTACGGCGAGTTGTACACGGGTCTCCAGTCGGGCGTCGTGGATGCCGCCGAGAACAACGAAGTGTCCTACTTCACCCAGAAGCACTTCGAGGTGGCGCCCTACTGGTCCTCCACGAAGCACCTGGTGGGCCTGGACTACCTGATCATCAACAGCAAGGTCCTCAGCGGCATGTCGGAGCAGGATCGCGCTGCCTTCGACAAGGGCTGGACCGCCGCCTACGAGGAGCACACCACGCTCTGGGCAGAAGCGACCCAGGAAGCCATCGACGGTGCCAAGGCGGGAGGGGCAAAGTTCAGCGAGGTTGACGATGCCGCCTTCACCGAAGCGTTGACTGCTCTGGCCGCGGAGTACATCACGAACGACACCCAGCAGGGCCTCTACGACGCCGCTCGCGCAGCCGCGAAGTGAGCCCACGGGCCATGCCGGACAACAGGAAGGGAGGAACGCGGTGAACGCAGTCAAGAATGTTCTTGACAAGGTCCTGTACTGGATCACCGTGGCACTGTTCGCAGTCCTCGTGGTCATCGTCGTGTGGCAGATCGTCAGCCGACAGGTGTTGCAGGCTCCTGCCACGTGGACCGACGAGGGGGCACGGGTGACCTTCGTGTGGCTCGGTCTGTTTGCCTCCGCGTTCGTCTTCGGGGAGCGGGGGCATGTCGCGGTCGAGTTCGTGGTCCGCAAGTTCTCCGCCAGCAAGGAGAAGGTGATCGCGATCGTCGTCCAGGTGATCGTGCTGCTCTTCGCCCTGGTGGTCCTCGTGTGGGGCGGCTGGCGCGCGTCGCAGAACGCCTGGACACAGGGCCTGAGCGCACTGCCGTTCACCTTCGGCCAGATGTATCTGGCGCTGCCAGTATCCGGTGTGCTGATGGCCTTCTACTCGGTCTACTACATCCTCGGTATCGCGCGCGGCGAGATTTCGCCGTACCCGGAGATGGCGGATGACCCCGAGCTCCAGATGGACAAGTACGCCGCCGACACACTCGTGCTGCCTGATGCCGACGAGGCTTCGACGCAGGACGGTGGCTCCACCGCTACCCGCCCGGATGTCTCCGGACGCGAGAACGACAAGGAGGCATGATGGATCCCTCAACGCTCGCTGGGCTCATCCTGCTGTTCGGGATCATCATCGGCATCGTCTTCTCGGTGCCCATTGCCGTCGTCATCGGCAGCGTGTCACTGCTCGCGGCGGTGACGCTGCTCGGCCTCGAAGAAGCTGTCCTGGCCACCGCGCAGCGCATGTTCACGGGCATCAACTCCTTCCCGCTGCTCGCCATCCCGCTCTTCGTGCTGGCTGGCGTCATCATGAACAACGGCGGTATCGCCGGCAGGCTCGTGGATGCCGCCAAGGTCATGACGGGCAGGATGCCCGCCTCCCTGGCCCAGACCAACATCGTGGCCAACTCGCTGTTCGGTGCGGTCTCGGGTGCGGCCGTTGCGGCAGCCGCCGCCGTCGGCACTGTCATGAACCCGCGCATGGTCAAGGAGAAGTACGACAGACGCTTCGCGGCTGCCGTCAACGTCGCCTCGGCACCCTCCGGCATGCTCATTCCCCCGTCGAACACGTTCATCGTCTACTCGCTGGTCTCCAGCACGTCGATTGCCGCGCTGTTCATGGCGGGCCTGATCCCGGGAATCCTGTGGGCCCTCGCCTGCATGATCGTGACGTACCTGTACGCCCGCCGGCAGCCCGGCAAACTGAAGTCTGACGATCATGTCTCGTTCACCCAGGGGCTGCTCGTCATCTGGCGCGCGGTGCCGTCGCTCCTGATGATCATCATCGTCGTGGGTGGCATCCTGGCCGGATTCTTCACGGCGACGGAGTCAGCGTCGATCGCCGTGGTCTACTGCCTCATCCTCTCGGCGATCTACCGGTCGATCAAGGTCAGCGAACTGCCGGACATCCTCATCGACGCAGGCCGCACCACGGCCATCGTCATGCTGCTGGTGGCGGTCTCCACGGCGCTCTCGTTCGTGATGTCGTTCGCGCGCATCCCGGACCTGATCTCCGACACCATCCTGGGCGTCACGGACAGCAAGGTGGTGGTCCTGCTCATCATGATGGTGGTGCTGCTGGTCATCGGAACCTTCATGGACCCGACGCCCGCCATCCTGATCTTCGTTCCGATCTTCCTGCCGATCGCGCTGGAACTCGGCGTGGATCCCGTGCACTTCGGCGCGATGGTGGTGATGAACCTCTCGCTGGGTGTCATCACTCCGCCGGTGGGCAACGTCCTGTTCGTGGGAGCACGAGTTGCACGGCTCCGCATCGAGCCGGTCATCGGGAAGCTCTGGCCCTTCCTCATCGCCATCCTCGTGGCGCTGTTCATGGTGGTCTTCATCCCGCAACTATCACTGTGGCTACCGAAGGCGATGGGCCTCATCGCTGGATGACCCGTGGTACGAAAAGGGGCGCGCTGGCCGATGTGATCGGTCGCGCGCCCTTTTTCCTGCCCACGGCACCGGACGCCAACATTTTCCTCAACGCGTCCTGCGCCTTGCCCCCCGAAGACCCACCGTTGGATAGGCTGCGACAAAACTAGGGGGATTGTTCACCATGGGTCTGCAGAATGAACTGCTCGGCTTCGCCACCTCTGTTGGCGACATGTTCCGAAATCGCGTGGCGGAGACGCCCGACGTCCTTGCCTTCATGGAGCCCGACAGGGCGGAGGGGCCCAACACCTGGACGAAGTACACGTGGGCGGAGACTCGCGAGCACGTCGACCTCGTGGCCGCCGGGCTGCTGGCCCGCGGGCTGAAGCACGAGGAACGTGTTGGCATCATCTCCAACACCCGTCTCGAGTGGATCATCGTCGACCTCGCCATCGCGTGCGCCGCCGGTGCCACCACCACCGTGTACCCCAACACTCACGCGGGTGACGTCAGCTACATCCTGGGGGACTCCGAATCCGTCGTTGTCGTCGCCGAGAACGCGGAACAGTTGGCCAAGGTCAGCGGGAACGAGGAACTCGAGGGCACGGTCCACACCATCGTGGTGCTGGATGCCGACGGCGTGGAGGAGACAGACCGCATCATCACCTACGCCACGCTCAAGCGGCTCGGACGCGAGGCACTGGAGGGCAACCCCACGCTGGTGGATGATGCCATCGCCAGCACCCACCACGACAGCCTCAGCACCCTGATCTACACCTCCGGCACCACGGGACAACCCAAGGGCGTGCGGCTCAACCATGCATCGTGGGTGTACGAGGGCGCAGCGACGAAGCACTGGGACCTGCTCTCAACCGAGGATCTGCAGTACCTCTGGTTGCCGCTCAGTCACGTCTTCGGCAAAGCACTGCTGGCGGTCCAGTTGGCGTACGGCTTCGGTTCGGCCGTCGATGGACGGATCGAACGGATCGTTGCCGGTCTCGGCGAGGTCAAGCCCACCTTCATGTGCGGTGCGCCGCGGATCTTCGAGAAGGTGCGCGCCGCGGTGCTGACGGGCAGCACCGGGCTGAAGGGCCGCATCGCCCGCTGGGCCTTCAGCGTTGGTGCCAGGAGCCGCCCCTACCGCCTCGAGGGCAGGGACATGCCCAAGCTCCTCAGCGCCCAGTACGCCGTGGCCGACAAGCTGGTGTTCAGCAAGCTGAAGGAGAAGCTGGGAGGACGGATCCGGTTCCTCATCTCGGGCTCCGCCAAGCTGTCGTCCCAGGTCCAGGCGTGGTTCTACTCCGCAGGCATCCTGATCGTCGAGGGCTATGGCACCACCGAGACGAGCGCCATCGCCTTCCTGAACGTCCCCACCGATCCGCAGTTCGGCACTGTCGGCAAGGCGTTGCCCGGCACGGAGGCCAAACTGGCCGAGGACCACGAGGTCCTGATCCGCGGCCCCATCATCACGCCCGGCTACCACAACCTGCAGGAACTGACCGACGAGGTGCTGGTCGACGGCTGGTACCACACCGGCGACATCGGGCAGTTCGACGCGAACGGCAACCTCACCATCACGGACCGCAAGAAGGACCTCTTCAAGACCTCCGGCGGCAAGTACGTGGCCCCGCAGAAGGTGGAGGGGGCCATCACGGCCAACATCCCCTACATCTCACAGGCGGTGGCCGTGGGTGACGGACGCAAGTACTGCGCAGCCCTGCTGGTGCTGGATCCGGTGCTGCTGGAGAAGTGGGCACAGAAGCGCTCCCTGACACATCTCACCTACGCCGAACTGACGCAGTTGCCGGAGATCCGGGAGTCCATCGGACGCCAGATCGAGCGGGCCAACGCACGTCTGGAGCGTTGGGAGACCGTGAAGCGGTTCGCCATCCTGGACGACGAACTGACCGTCGACAACGACGGGGTCACGCCCAACATGAAGATCCGACGCTCCGTGGTGTCCAAGCAGTACGCCGACCTCGTCGAGTCGCTGTACGACCAAGAGGACTGAGTGTTCAGGTTCTCCTGCCCTCTGCGCTGGTCCGACCTGGACGCACAGGGCCACGTCAACAATGCCCACATCGTGGACTACATGCAGGAGGCACGCGTCGCCTTCTTCCGCAGCGGGTCCACCTCGGGCCTGCTGGACTCCGGAATAGTGGTGGTGGGGCACCAGGTGGAGTACCTCTCCGCCGTTGAGTACAGCACTGACGGCGTGGACATTGACCTGAGCGTCGTCTCACTGGGTGGTTCCCGTTTCGAGGTGGCCTACGACGTCAGGCAGGACTCCCGGCCTGTGGCGCGGGCTCGCACCGTGCTGTGTCCCTTTGACTTCGAACGGGGGCGGCCCGCACGACTGGGCGACGCCGACCGCCAGTTCCTGGCGTCCGTGCAGGCGGAGACCCCGCCGATGCGCGCCATCCCCGAGGTGCCGCTGGGCGGGCAGGGGACCGTTACCGACCTGTTCGTCCGGTGGTCCGACCACGACTCCTACGCTCACGTCAACAACGCGAAGATGTACGACTACTTCCAGCAGGCCCGCATCGAGGTCACCTCGCAATGGGATCCGACGATGGCGCGGGCCGGCGCGGGGGACTCCCAGTACATGTGGCTCGTGGCACGCCAGGACGTCGACTACGTCGCCCAGTTGTCCCACCGCCTGGCCCCGTATGCGGTCCGCACGGCGCCAGTGGCTTTGGGAACCTCCTCGATGACCCTGTCCGTCGAGGTGTTCGACCCGCAGGCCGACACCGTGTTCGCCCGCGGTCGCACCGTGCTGGTGTGTGCGGACCGCGAGCTGCGCCCCGTCCCGCTGCCGGACTCCATCAGGGAGCGGCTGGCGCCACATCTGGCCGGTTGAGCCGCGGTGTGCCCTGGGCCGGCTGATTCATCGTGAAACTGTCGTTGATCGCATTTTCGAGGGCCAGCCCGCGCACGATCCAGGCCGTGGAGAAAGCCCAAATTGCCAGACTCTCCAACCAGAAGATGGGGCGGTAGCGGCCCAGGCTGAAGATGACCTCGATGGGCAGGAACTTCCAGACGACGATGACCACCAGGGCCGTCACGATCACCACGCCACACATGCGATAGAGGACGACCCGGCGCCGGTAACCATCACTGTTCACCACGCTGCGGGGGAGCAGGACCAGGCAGAAGGCCACCAGGCACAGGAAAAACACCGTGGCCCCGCCGGCGTGGATCAGGTCGGAGACCCTGCCTCCGACGATGCACTGGGCCAGGGTGCACCTGTCGTCGTTGCGCGGGGTGATGGGGAAGAAGGCAATGCACAGGGCGGCGATGGCGGCAATCTTGCCCACGCGACGGTCGGCGCGGAGGTCGGCGTCGCGGTCGCTGAATCCCCGGTAGCTCCACAGGAACACCGCCATCGTGGTGAGGGTCCCCACCATCAGGTCGCGCATCGGTGTGAAGTAGTACTCCGACAGGCTGCCGCGGATCGACGCGCCCGTCATGACGCTCCAGGCCAGCATGGATGCGGGCAGGAAGAAGCCCAGGATGGCGATGACTCGCCCCGAGGTGAGGAACGAGACGACGAGTTGGTGGCTCGCCCGGCCAGTGGTGGGAGAGGGACCTCCCGCGGGTTCTACTGGCTGCGCCATGGCCGCGCCCTGCGCAGAGATGGTGTCCTGCGCTGAAGCGACGGCGCCTCCGCGCAGCCGGAGGAAGATGTTGCTCGTGGTCATGGTCCCCTCCCGACGGTGTCACGGCGACGTTCATCCTGTCACACGTCTCGAGGCAGTTCCGTGACGTGTCAGTAGGCGCGGGGTTGGGGAAATTCCATGGGGGTGAGCTTGGCCCGCCTGCTGATCAGATCCCGTGCGTGGGCATCCAGGCGGAAGTCCTCATCGCTGCGCAGAACTGCCTGGGGTACCGGGGCGGCTCGCCCGCTGGCATCCCGGGTCACGAAGACGCTCATGCAGCGCGTGGTCTCGCGCCACTGCGTGCCCCGTGGGTCCCGCGCTCGCACGTGCACCGCGATGTGCATGCTGTGCTCTCCCGTGTGGATCAGGCGGGACTGGAGTTCCACGACGTCCCCGATGTGGATGGGTGCCATGAAGTGGATTCCTCCGGAGTAGACGGCCACGGCCTCGGCGCCGCACCACCCCATGGCGCAGGTGCGAGCCACATCCTCGATCCATCGCATCACGGTGCCGCCGTGGGCGTTGCCGGCCCAGTTCGCGTCCGTGGGGGCGGCCAGGAACTGGAAGGTCTCCCTCTGCAGGGTTCCCGCTTCCGTGTACTCCTGGGCCTGCATCGCATCGCGGATCTCCTTGCGTGCGGCGATGCGCTCGACGGCTCCGGCGGACAGTTGCGCCGCCTCGTCATCTGCAGGTGTGAACTGTGGAACCGGCGTTGCACGCCCGTGTTCATCCATCGCCACGAACACCAGGATGCAGTCCATGGCAGGACGGAAGATGCGCTCGTGCACATGGGCTGCGTCCACCGTGACCACCACCTGCATGCTGGTGCGTCCCGTCTGCACCACGCGGGCATGCACCTCGATGAGATCCCCGCTCTCGATGGGCCTCTTGAAGTGCACGTTGCCGACGTATGCCGTGACGCAGTAGAGGCCGCTGTAGCCCACGGCGCACGCGTATCCGGCCTTGTCTATCCACTCGAGCACGCTGCCCGCCTGGACTGTCTTCCCGTCGTCGGACACATCGTTGGGTGCAGCCAGGAAACGCAACGTCATGACGTCATTCATGGCCTCATGGTAGTCACACAGGCGACGGGGGGCAGACCCGCCACCCGGGGACATCACGGATGGGTCACAGTCCTTCTCGCCACGAGGGGCAGTTCGTCCGAGAAGTTGTCGGGTGATAATGTGAACGTTCACGCATCACAGCTTGTATCTGGAGGAAAGTCATGGCGGAGCGCGACCAATCCCTGCTGATCGGTATCGACTTCGGCACCCTCTCGGGACGTGCGGTGGTGGTGCGGGCCAGTGACGGCGAGGAGCTCGGCTCCGCCGTCCACGAATACGGCCATGCCGTCATGGAGTCGCGCCTGAGCGCTGGTGACGGGCGAAGGCTGGGCCCCGACTGGGCGCTCCAGAACGCCAATGACTACCGCGACGTGCTCCGCTCCGCGGTGCCCGCCGCGTTGGCCGATGCCGGTGTGGATGCTGGCGACGTGGTGGGTATCGGCACGGACTTCACCGCCTGCACCATGATCCCCGTCACCGACGATGGGACGCCTCTCAGTGAACTGGACGAATTCGCCAACGACCCGCACGCGTACGTGAAGCTCTGGAAACACCACGCGGCGCAGCCCCACGCGGACCGCATCACGGCGCTGGCACACGAGCGTGACGAGCCGTGGATCGCCCGCTACGGGGGACTCATCTCGTCCGAGTGGGAACTCGCGAAGGGCCTGCAACTCTTTGAGGAGGCGCCCCACGTCTACGACGCCATGGACCGTTGGGTGGAGGCGGCCGACTGGAT
Source organism: Propionibacteriaceae bacterium (assembly GCA_030537675.1). Lineage (GTDB taxonomy): Bacteria > Actinomycetota > Actinomycetes > Propionibacteriales > Propionibacteriaceae > Arachnia. The sequence continues at coordinate 24,387 of JAUNVL010000018.1, forward strand.
CGTCTGGCAGCTCTGCGGTGCCTATGTGCGCAACGCCTGCACCGCCGGCTACAAGGGCAACTACCAGGACGGGCAGTACCCGAGCGTCGAATACCTGGAGGCGCTCTCACCGGGCTTCGGAGGGTTCATCGCGGAGAAGGTGGAGCACCCCATCGGGCAGTTGGGTTCCAGGGCTGGCGGGCTCACGGCAGAGGCCGCTGCCTGGACCGGTCTGCGCGAAGGCATCGCGGTGGCCGTCGGGAACGTCGACGCGCACGTCACGGCGCCCGCGGCCCAGGCCACTGCACCGGGCCAGATGGTGGCCATCATGGGCACATCCACGTGCCACGTCGTGAACGGGGCACAACTGCGGGAAGTCCCCGGCATGTGTGGGGTTGTCGATGGCGGCATCATCGCGGGCCAGTGGGGCTACGAGGCGGGGCAGTCCGGCGTGGGCGACATTCTTGGCTGGTTCGTGGACAACTGCGTGCCCGGCGCCTACGAGGATGCCGCCCGCGCCGCTGGGCAGAGTGTCCACGAGTACCTGACGTCGCTCGCTGAGCAGCAGGACGTGGGCGCGCATGGGCTGGTGGCGCTGGACTGGCACTCCGGCAATCGCTCCGTGCTGGTGGACCACGAGCTGTCCGGCGTCATGGTGGGTCAGACGCTCGCGACGACGCCGGAAGACCAGTACCGCGCGCTGGTGGAGTCCACCGCTTTCGGTACCCGCACAATCGTGGAGGCGTTCAACACCGCAGGGGTGGCCATCACCGAGTTCATCGCCGCTGGCGGCCTGCTCCGGAACCCGTTCCTGATGCAGGTGTACTGCGACGTGCTGGGCATGCCGATCTCCGTCATCACCTCTTCGCAGGGCCCGGCACTCGGCTCGGCGATCCATGCCGCAGCCGCCGCGGGCCTCTACCCGGACGTCGACGCCGCGGGTAAGGCCATGGGCAGGCGGCAGGAGGGGGCCTACACCCCCAACCCTGCGTCCGTGGCGGCCTATGACCGCCTCTACGCGCTCTACGTGGCGGTCCACGACCACTTCGGCCGCGACCACCGCGACATCATGCACACCCTGCGCGCCCTGCGCCGGGAGGCGCACGACACAACGACATCGAAGGAGAAGGCGTGAGCATCGTCCTGGCGGAACTGCCCGTCGACCAACAACAGGCGGTGGCCCACACCCGGGAGAGGGTGGCGCGGCTGCACGCGGAACTGCCACGCAACGGCCTGGTGGTGTGGACTGCCGGCAACGTGTCGGAGCGGGTGCCGGGTCTGGACCTGTTCGTCATCAAGCCCTCGGGAGTGTCCTACGACGAGCTGGCCGCCGACGTGATGGTGGTGTGCACGCTCGATGGCAACAAGATCGACGACGGCACCGCGGAATTGCTCGCACCGTCGTCGGACACCGCCGCGCACGCCTACGTGTACCGGCACATGGCGCACGTGGGAGGCGTCGTGCACACGCACTCCACGTATGCGACGGCGTGGGCTGCCCGCCGTGAACCCATCCCGTGCGTACTGACCATGATGGCGGACGAGTTCGGCGGCGACATACCGATCGGGCCGTTCGCACTCATCGGTGATGATTCCATCGGGGCGGGGATCGTGGAGACACTCCGCGACTCGCGCAGCCCCGCCGTGCTCATGGCCAACCATGGCCCGTTCACCATCGGGAAGGATGGCCTTGCCGCGGTGAAGGCCGCCGTCATGGTGGAAGAAGTGGCCAGGACCGTCCACATCTCACTCCAGTTGGGTGAGCCCCACCCCATCGACGACTCCGACGTGACCTCGCTGTTCAACCGCTACCAGAAGGCCTACGGTCAGCCGACCGGGCCCAGCGCACCAGGAGAGACCCGATGAAGAATCCGTTCGAGGGCAAGCAGATCTGGTTCCTCACCGGCTCCCAGGACCTGTACGGTCCGGAGACGCTGGAGCAGGTGGCCACCCAGGCGAAAGAGGTCGCGGGGCTCCTCGACAGCGCCGACGCCATCCCCGTCCCCATCGTTTGGCGCCCCACCCTGAAAGATCGTGACGCCATCCGTGCGGAGATGTTGGCGGCCAATGCAGACCCGGACTGCATCGGCGTCATCTGCTGGATGCACACCTTCTCGCCGGCCAAGATGTGGATCCTGGGCCTGGCTGCGCTGGACAAGCCGATGCTGCACCTGCACACCCAGGCGTCCATCTCCCTGCCGTGGGACACCATCGACATGGACTACATGAACCTCAACCAGTCCGCCCACGGTGACCGGGAGTTCGGCTACATCGCCTCCCGGCTGGGCAAGGCCCGCCGCACCGTGGTGGGGCACGCGTCGGTGCCTGCGGTGCAGGAAAAGGTGGGGACTTGGGCGCGCGCGGCCGCCGGCTGGGACTGCCTGCACAACCTGAAGCTGGCCCGCTTCGGTGACAACATGCGCAACGTCGCCGTCACGGAGGGGGACAAAACCGAGGCGGAGATCCGACTGGGTGTCTCGGTCAACACGTGGGGGGTCAACGACCTCGTGGAGATCGTTGACGCGGTCCCCGAGGATGAGATCGACCGCCTCGTGGCCACCTACGAGGACCTCTACGACGTGGTCCCCGAGTTGCGGAAGGACGGTGGGCGGCACGAATCGCTGCGCTACGCGGCGCGCCAGGAACTGGGGATGCTCAGCTTCCTGGAGGCCGGTGACTTCGGAGCGTTCACGACCAACTTCGAGGACCTGGGGGGGCTGCGTCAGCTCCCCGGTCTCGCCGTGCAGCGCCTGATGGGCCGCGGCTACGGATTCGGGGCCGAGGGCGACTGGAAGACCGCCATCCTCGTGCGCGCAGCGAAGGTGATGGGCCACGGCCTGCCGGGTGGGGCGTCCCTCATGGAGGACTACTGCTACGAGATGACCCCCGGCAAGGAGAAGATCCTCGGCGCACACATGCTGGAGATCTGCCCCTCCCTGACCACGACCAGACCGAGGCTCGAGATTCATCCGCTGGGCATCGGCGGCCGGGAGGACCCGGTGCGCATGGTGTTCGACGCCGACCCGGGACCTGCGCTCGTCATCGCCCTCTCCGACATGCGGGAGCGCTTCCGTCTGGTGATGAACGTCGTCTCGAACGTGGCCCCTGACGCGCCGCTGCCGAAGCTGCCCGTCGCACGCGCGGTGTGGGTGCCCGAGCCGGACTTTGCCACCTCCGCCGAGTGCTGGCTGACGGCAGGTGCTGCGCACCACACGGTGATGACCACATCGACGACCCGCGAGATGTGGGACGATGTCGCAGCCATGGCAGGGATGGAAATGGCGGTCATTGATGACCGCACCAACGCGCGGGCCTTCCAGCGGGATCTGCGTCTTGAAGCCGTCTGGCACCGCATGACGCAAGGAATCTGAGAAGTCGGAAGAGAAGGACTGATCCATGAGGGCCAACGCAGAACGACCGCCGGGGATGATGGCCGTGGCCAAGCACGCCGGGGTCTCCCACCAGACGGTGTCGCGTGTGCTGAACTCACCTGACAGCGTGCGGCCGCAGACGCGCGAGCGCGTGCAGGCATCGATGGCGGAACTGGGATTCAGACGCAACCTCGCGGCTCGTGCACTCGTCACGCAATTGAGTGGGCTGGTGGGCATCGTCTGGACAGGCTCCGGGTACTTCGGACCGGGCAGCACGGTGGCGGCCATCGAGGTCGCGGCCCGCGCCGCGGGGTACTCGGCGCTCGTGACGGCTGTGAGTGACAGCGACGAGGAGGAGTTGGCGGCCGTATTCTCCGCGTTCAGGGACCGTGGGGTGGAAGGCATTGCAGTCGTCGCGCCACACCAGCACATGGCCGAGCACATCCGTGGCGCCGCCAGTGGGGTGCCCACCGTCATCGTCGCTGACATGGAGCCGGATCCGGAGTTCCACGTGGTCTCCGTGGACCAGCGTCACGGTGCTGAAGTGGCCACCAGACACCTGTTGGACAGTGGCGTGAGTACCGTCGTACACGTCTCCGGACCCCTCGACTGGTTCGATGCGTTGGCCCGGATCCGAGGCCATGGCGACGCGCTTGCTGCGGCCGGGATCGACCCCCCTCAGGCGTGGGTGGGGGACTGGACCGCGGAGCGGGGCTACGACATCGCACGGGAGATGGTGGATCGCGGCCAGGTGCCGCCAGCGATACTGTGCGCCAACGACATGACGGCGCTCGGCATGCTGGCCGGGTTCCGGGAGGCAGGCCTCGAGGCCCCCGATGACCTTTCCGTCATCGGCTTCGACGACGTGGACGGCTCCGGGTACTTCGCGCCACCGCTGACCACCATGCGGCAGCCGTTCGAAGCACTGGGGACGCTGTGCCTGGAGGTCCTGCTGAGGGCGATCGCGGGCGAGGCGCCGGCCGTCCACAAGCTGGAGCCCGAGTTGGTGGTGCGCGGCTCGGTTCGCTGAGCTCAGGCCTGTGCCAACTCGGCCAGGACGCGTGTCATCTCGTCCCGCGTGAGGATTCCCACGTGGACGGAATGGATGGTGCCGTCGCGGTTGATGAGCACGTGGCTGGGGACAGCCGCCACACGGTACTGCCGGGAGATGTTGCCCTCGGGGTCCAGTACCTGGGGATAGGTGGTGCCCAGGCGTTGCGCCCATGGGGCGACCGTCGCTGCGGATTCTCGCAGGTAGATGGAGGCGACCGCGACGTCGCCCGCGGAGTCTTCCCAGGCGGCCTGGATGTCGGGCGCCTCGGTGCGGCACGAGGAACACCACGTCGCGACGAATGACAGCCACACCGGCTTGCCGAGCTGCTCGGACAGACTGAAGGTGCCCCCGTCCGCCGTGGCGGCCGTGAAATCGGTGGCCGGCTGTCCCACCACGGGAGGCTCTCCACTCCCGGCGGCGAGGTCGACCTCGGAGAAGTCGTCGCCTCCCCGGTTCATCCACCAGGAACCGGTCAGCACGAGACCCACCACCACCAGGAGCACGAGGAACTTTCCCCATGGGCGACCCGCGGGGCGAACCGCGGCCCCCGCATTCCCGGTCGCTCTGGCGTCGCCGGGATCAGGGGACCCCGGATGCTCATGCTGACGAGTCGTCGTGGCCTCACGCATAGGAGTGCAGGCCACCGAACCAGTGATTGCCGAGGAAGGTGAACACCACGGCGACGAAGCCCAGGATGAGGAGCCACGCGGCACGGTTCCCACGCCAGCCAGCGATGACGCGCGCGTGCAGGTAGGCGCCGTAGATGAGCCAGGTCACCAAGGCAGCAGTTTCCTTGGGGTCCCAGCTCCAGTACCGACCCCATGCCGTGTCGGCCCACAGGGCGCCGAGCACGATCATGAGCGTGAGCATGGGGAAGGCGAGCACGACGGCGCGGTAGCCAATCTCCTCGAGCACCTCCTCGCTGGGGAGGACCTTCCAGTGGATGTGGGGTCGCGCCAGGAACAGCACCGCCGCGGCGAAGGAGACGGCGGCAGCGCCGTTGCCGATCACCGCCGTGAAGACATGGAGCGTGAGCAGGAGGCTGTTCTGCAGGGCGGGGATGAGCGGTGAGACGTCCTTGTCGAGGTTGGACGCGTAGAACAGCAGGGCCACTGCGATGGGCAGCACGAGCAGCGCCAGGCCACGGATCTTGTAGCGCCACTCGAAGTAGGCGAAGCAGCCCAGCACCGCCCAGGCGAAGGCCGTGGAGAACTCGAACTGGTTGGCAAACGGTGCGTGCCCCGTGACGAGGGAGCGCAGCACCAGCGAGATGGTCAGGGTCACGAAGGACAGCTCGATCAGTCTGTCGGAATACCATCCGAGCCCGCGCCCCTCATCGACGTCCGGCTCCATCGCGTCGTCCAGGACGGCGTCTGCGCCACCCGCACCCACGGCCACTCGTTGTCTGGACGGGGTCTGGACGGAACGCAGCCGGGCGCGCGTGGCAACAGCGATGACGTTGCCGATCAGTGCCAGGACCGTCATCAGCAGGGCCGCATTGTGCAGGAGGTTGGAGATGTCGAGCATGGCTCAGCCTTCCGTTTCGGGGGGACGGGGTTGTGCCAGCTCTTTTTCGAGCTGACGGAAGCGGGGTTCGAAAGCCAGGTCGATGCGATCAGGACAGCCGATCCGCACGATGCTGGTGTCGCCGTGCGGTGTGACGCGCACCCACACCCGGTGGTAGCGCAGCCCCATCGTCAGGTAGGTACCCACCAGGAGCAGTATGGAGCCCACCCACACCCAGGGGGCGCCCGGATCGCGCGAGACCATGAGGCCCGTGAACTTCTGCTCGCGTTCGAAGGTGAATGTCAGTCCCTCGATCTCCATGGGTTGGCCCTGCGTGAGCACCTCGGTGGCCGCGGGTACGTCCTCTTCGCCGGGGTACACCTCGACGCGGACCTGTCCGGGGGCGATGCTGTCGACCACCTGCCCGGAGGACGGCGCGACGACGTAGATGAGCACGTCCGGCTGGTCGAGGCGGAAGCTCGAGTAACTGAGCCGCTCATCCTCTGAGGTCCACTCCAGCGGCAGACCGCGGTCAAACAGGACGTCGCCGTCGGCGGACTCGATGCGCATGTCGGCGGCCACACCGAAGAATGCCTGATTGATCTTGACGCCGTCGTGGCGCAGCGGTTCGTTGACGCGCACCTCCTGGCGGGCGACCTGTTGCCCGTCCTGGCGCAGGATCACCTCGCTCACGTAGTCCTTGGGGCGACCGTCGGCCTGGTAGGTGTCGGCGAAGGAGAGGACTTCGACGTTCATCCCCGTTCCGTGCCCGATGTCCCGGTCGGAGCCCACCGCGACGGTGAACTGCCCCTCACGGAAACCCGAGCTGCCCGAGACGAGGACCCCCAACAGGATGAGGACGAACGCGAGGTGTGCTGCGACGGTGCCAAAGGGTGCGAACCTGTTGCGGTCCGCGAACAGGTTGGCGCCGGGGCCACGTGGATCATCGAGCACCCGGAAGCGCATCCGGGACAGCAGCTGACGCGCCCGCTGGGTGGCCTCCTCCGGAGGGAGTGGCACTTCGAGCGTGGCGCGCAGGCGTGACCGGTCGAAGAGTCGCTCGGACGCATGCAAGCGGGGATGCACGGCCTGTCGCCACAGCAGCGGCAGCCGGTGGACGGTGCAGGCGATGATGCTGATCGCCAGCAGCGTCACCACGATGGTGAAGGCTGGGGAGCTGAACATCGAGAATGCCCGGATGAAGCTCAGTACGGCCGTCCAGCCGCCGTAGCGCACCCGCTGGTCGAGGACCCATGACTGGTATGCCTCGGGGTCGGCGCGAAGTGCGGGGGAGACCTGCGGGAACAGCACGCCGATGAGGGCCAGGATGCTGAGCGCGAGGATGAGGAGGAGTCCCACCTTCTTCATGTGGAAGAAGCGGTAGACGCCAAGTGCTGCCGCCACTACCGGGCCGTTCCGCCGCGCTCTGCGCGTGGGGGGTGTGGGGCTCTTCGTCTCTGTGATGGTCATGCTGGACAGCTCACGGTTCATCCTTGGGCGTTGGCTCCAGGCCCTCCAGTCCACCCATGTGGGTGGAGATGGTCTTGGCCATGCTCGACTCGGGATCCAGCTCGAGGACCTTCTCCCAGTGCACGCGGACCTGGTCCATGTCCGGCGGATCCGCCGACAGGTGCAGGAACCCGAGGTTGTAGTGGGGTTCGGCCTTGGCGGGATCGAGTTCGGAGGCACGCTCCCATTGCACCTGGGCAAGATCGAGCTCGCCCTGGTCGAACAGCGCCACGCCCAGAGCCAGCCGTGCGTCGACGTCGTCGGGATGCTCAGCCAGGATGCGCTGCTGCCACTGTGCAGCCTGCTTGAAATCGCCGGACACCAGGTGCAGCCTGCCGAGTTCGCTCATGGCTTCCGTGTCAGCCGGGTCGGCCTCGACGCGCGCTTCCATTTCCGCCACGGCATCGGTGTCCAGGGGTGGGGCGCTGTGTTCGGCGGGCATCGACGGCATCGCGGCCACCTGCTCGCTCTCGGGTGGCACCCCGATCCTCCAGACGCCCCAGATCACCAGCGGCACCACCAGCAGCACGATCAGCGCGGTGGGCACCCGTCGGCGTGGACGCGCCGGCAACGGTGCCTTCGGCGATGTGTCGCCCAGTTGGGCGGCGGTGGCGCTGGCCCACTGCGTGAGATCGGGCGGGGCGGTGTCCAGGAACTCCCGGACGCGGGCGTGCAGATCATCGCCCTGCAGATCCTCGCCGGGGTCAGGGGTGGCGTCGGCGGAGAACTCGGCGCTGTTCCCGCCGAGTGGTGTGCTCTCGGCGGGAACGGCGTCGGACTCGTTGTGTCGGTGTGACATCAGCTCAGCTGTCCCTGAGGACGAGCTGTCCCTTGCGGGCCGCGTCGGTGGCGTCGCCCAGGATGCGCAGCGACTCGCCGGGGGCGTGGAATCCGAGCGAGTTCTCGGAAACAACCCAGTCGATGTAGAAGCTGGCCTTGCGCTGGTATTCCCACGCCTCCTCAAGGTCGGCGTCGGTGGCGCCACCCTCCCTGGCCGCCTTGAGGTCGGCAATGAGGTCCGTCAGGGCGTCCTGTGCCATGTCGCGGGTCCGCAGGTGTCGTTCCTGAATGGTCTCCACGCGCC
>JAUNVL010000156.1 GCA_030537675.1 Propionibacteriaceae bacterium
GAGGTCATCCACCCCAGCAGCGTCGAGGGCATGGACATCCTGCCCAGCAACATCGACCTCTCGGCCGCCGAGGTGCAACTCGTCAGCGAGGTCGCCCGGGAACAGACGCTGATGCGCGTGCTCAACAAGGTGCGGGGTGACTACGACTTCATCCTGATCGACTGTGCGCCCAGCCTCGGCCTGTTGACCATCAATGCGCTGACCGCCAGCGACTGGGTCCTGATGCCACTGGAATGCGAGTTCTTCGCGCTGCGCGGCATCGCACTGCTGACCGACACCATCGCCAAGGTCAGCGACCGCCTGAACCCTGACCTGAAAGTGCTCGGCATCCTCGGCACCATGTACGACTCCCGCACCCTGCACGCACGGGAAGTGCTGGAGCGCGTGGTGCAGGCATTCGGCGAGGACGTGTTCCACACCGTCATCCGTCGCACCATCAAGTTCCCCGAAACCACCGTCGCCGGTGAACCCATCACCACCTACGCCTCCGCCTCGCCGGGCGCCGACGCCTACCGCCAGCTGGCACGGGAGGTGTTGCTGCGATGCCGAAGCCTGTGAACAAGCGCGTCTCGCTGCCCGGCGCCGCCGAACTCTTCCGCACCACCCAGTCCAACCCGACCGTCGTGCAGCCGCGACGGACCAGACCGACCGACGACGTGCCGCAGTCACCGTCGACCCCGGATGCAAAAACCCAGCTGGAATCCCCGGACCCGCAACCAACTCAGCCGCCGCTGGCGTCGGGCCGCGTGCGCCATGACCAGAAGATCACCGTGTACTTCTCCTCCGAGGAACTCTTCGCGCTCGAGGACGCAACGCTGGACTGCAAACGAACCCACGGCCTCCGCGTGGACCGTGGACGACTGGTGCGCTCGGCCGTCGCCCTGGCGCTGGCGGACCTTGCGGAACGGGGCGAGGACTCCGACGTGGTGGCGGCCCTGCGGGCCCAGTGAGCACCAAGCGCGCACGGAGGGGAGGCCGCGAGGAGCGCCCCGATCAGGTGGCCGGATTCGACGTCCACCTCACCAACTTCGAGGGCCCGTTCGACCTCCTGCTGCAGCTCATCGGACGACATGAACTCGACGTGACCCAGGTGGCCCTGAGCCAGGTCACCGATGAGTTCATCACCCATGTCCGCCTCGGTGGCAAGGAATGGGATCTTGACAAGACGAGCTCCTTCCTCGTCGTCGCGGCCACCCTGCTGGAGTGGAAGTGCGCGCGCTTGCTGCCCGGCGGTGAGGTGACGGACCCAGAGGACATCGCCGCGCTCGAGGCACGCGACCTGCTGTTCGCCCGGTTGCTCCAGTACCGCGCCTTCAAACAACTGGCCACGTGGATCGAGGGCCACGTGGATGAAGCCAGCCTCATCCACTGGCGCCCCGGAGGGGTGGAGGAGCAGTTCCGCCAGGTGTTGCCGGAGGTGGAACTGGGCATCAGCGCCGCGGACCTGGCCCACATCGCTGCCCGAGCGATGACACCCAGACCGGTACCGCACGTGGAGTTGGCCCACCTGCATGGCGGCCGGGTCAGCGTCGTCGAACAGAGTGCCCAAGTGGCCGCGATGCTGCAGAACAGCGGATCCGCCAGCTTCCGGCTGCTCGTGTCCGGATGTGATCGGCTCACCGTTGTGGTGCGTTTCCTCGCGCTCCTGGAACTCTTCCGCGCCCGGCAGGTGGCCTTCGAACAGGCCGGTCCGCTCACCGAACTGCACGTCCGCTGGGTGGGTGGCGACGACGTCGTCCTGCCCGAGGTGGACGAGTACGAATCCCAAGAGGCACTGGAGGACGCATGACAGGACAAGACTCAGACGCTGGCGACGACGTCGAGGCGAGCGTGGCGAGCCTGACGCGTCCCATCGAGGCGATGCTCCTGATGGCCACGGAACCGGTGCTTGCCGCGGACGTGGCCGTGGCCCTCCAGGCGCCCGAGCACACGGTCGTGGAGGCTCTGGAGGAGATCAGGGCCTTCTACCTGGACAGTAACCGGGGCATCGAGGTGCGGAGGGTCGCCGGGGGATGGCGCCTCGCCACGGCGTCCGACCTGGCCGAGGTCATCGAGGCGTGGGTTGTGGCTGATCAACGCGCCAAGCTCAGCCAGGCAGCCCTGGAGACGCTGTCGGTGATCGCCTACCTGCAACCCTGCACCCGGGGCCGCGTCGCGGGGGTGCGCGGGGTCAACGTCGACGGTGTCGTCCGCACCCTGCTGGTCCGTGGACTGATCACCGAGGCCGGGGAGGACTCTTACACAGGCGCCATGACGTTCACCACGACGGGGCTGTTCCTGCAGAAACTGGGACTCGATTCGCTCGCCGAACTGCCCGACTTGGCGCCGCTGCTGCCAGACGCCGTAACCTTGGAAGCTGAGCTCGGCCAACTGGTCGAACCTGACACCCACCAATAGAGGAGGCACAGATGGTCGAGGAGACCACTGGTGTGCGGTTGCAGAAGGTGTTGGCAAGTGCCGGCATCGCCTCCCGTCGAGCCAGCGAAATCATGATCGACAAGGGTCGTGTGGAAGTCAACGGCAAGGTCGTGACCGAACAGGGCATGCGTGTGGACCCTGAACGCGACAAGATCCGCGTCGACGGGTCCCGCATCCCGCCGCCGCGGCGACACATCTACGTGGTGCTCAACAAGCCACGCGGCGTGGTGGCCACCATGGAGGACCCGGAAGGCCGTCCCACGTTGTCGGACTACCTGCCACGGACCCGCGAGCGGCTGTTCCACGTCGGCCGCCTCGACACGGAGACCGAGGGCCTCATCATCCTCACCAACGACGGCGAGCTCGGCCATCGCCTGTCACACCCGTCGTTCGAGGTGTCGAAGACGTACATGGTGGAAGTCGCGGGCAACATGGACAACAAGACGTTCAGGCGGCTGGAGAAGGGCCTGCACCTCGAGGATGGTCCGGTGAAGCCCGACAAGCTGAAGCTGGTGTCGCGAACCGACACACGGAGCCTGCTCAACGTCACCCTGCACGAAGGGCGCAACCGCATCGTTCGGCGCATGATGGAGGCCGTGGGCCACCCCGTTGATCGCCTGTCGCGAATCGGCATCGGGCCCGTGCGGCTGGGACAGCTTCCACTGGGCCAGACCCGCGACATCACGGCTGAGGAGTTGGGCGCGCTGATGGAACTCGTGGGGCTCTGAAAAGTTGGCCGAAGACCTCGGGTACTATTCCCCCCGTGCGTTTTTCTTCGATAGCCCCCCGTCTCGCTGTAGCCTCCCTCGCCGCCGTCATCGGTCTCGGCCTCACCGCGTGTGGGGACGACTCCACCCCAACGACGGCTGATCCTGCTTCCAGCGCGCCTGCGTCTGCCAGCGTCTCGCCGTCGGCCAGCGCGAGCGACACGGCCTCGCCGATGCCGTCGATCAGCCCGTCGACCGATCTCTCGGCCATCACGGTGAGCGACACGGATCAGCCCGAGGTCACCATCCCGACACCGTGGGGGATCGACAAGACCCAGGCAAAGGTGCTGCGCCCCGGCGGGGAGCAGAAGCTGACGGAGACCAGCACGGTCACCCTGAACTACGCGGGCCTCAATGGCCGCACCGGCGAGATCTTCGACAGCTCCTACGAGCGCGGAGCACCAGCCACCTTCCAACTCCAGGGTGTTGTCCCCGGATTCGCGAAGGGCCTCACGGGTCAGGCGATCGGTTCCCGGGTCCTGATCGCCATGCCCAGCGAGGACGGCTATGCCACCGGCAATCCGGACGCAGGCATCGAGGTGGGCGACAGCATCCTGTTCGTCGTCGACATCATCTCGGCGAACTTCGAGGAAGCGACGGGCACCGAGGTGGCCGCTGTTGAGGGTCTGCCCACCGTCGTCATGACGGCTGACAAGCCGGAGCTGACCGTGCCAGCCGGTGCGGCTGTTCCCACCGAACTCGTCGTGCAACCGCTCATCAAGGGCTCCGGTGCAGCGATCACAGCCGATTCCACCATCCAGGTGAAGTACCGCAGCTGGGACTGGGCAACCGGCAAGCTCGTCGAGGATGCGTGGCAGCCACAGCAGGGCCCGCTGAACACCCTCATCGAGGGCTGGAAGCAGGGCCTCGTGGGCCAGACCACCGGTTCTCGCGTGATGCTGGCGGTTCCCCCGGCGCTGGGATATCCGGAAGGCAACGTCGACATGGGCATCGAGGCGGGCCAAACGCTGGTCTACGTCATCGACGTCCTGTACTCCACAGAAGGCTGAGCCACACCCAACACAGCCCAGCTGGTTGAGTAGTGGCCGGCGAGGGACGAGTCGGCTGCGTGTCGAAACAGCCCTGCTGGTTGAGTAGTGGCCGGCGAGGGACGAGCCTGCCTCGTGTCGAA
>JAUNVL010000157.1 GCA_030537675.1 Propionibacteriaceae bacterium
ACAGGCTCGGAGCCGCCCACCGTCGTCGTCAGCAGCACTCCGACCATCCCGAGCGCCCGCGCCACGGAAGCGATTCGCGTGTCAAAGCCGCCCGCACCTGTTGCCGGCGATGACTCGGACGACGTTGATGACGTTGACGACGTTGATGATGACGTGGACGACGACGATGACAACTGATGGCATGACGCGCCGTACCGTGCGCGTTGGGGACAAGCGCGGCAGCGCAGTCAGCGCCCGCAACCGCATCATCGGTTGGATGATGCTGCTGGTGGCCCTGGCCCTGACCGCGGAAGTGGTGATTGCCGCCCAGGTGTTCACGGGACGCGCCGAGGCCGAACTTGATCAGGAGCTGTTTCACGAGGGCGAGAAACTCCGTGATTTTGCGGAGCGATCCGTCGACCCCGTCACCGGGTCGTCGTACCAGAGCGCCGACGCGCTGTTGACGGCCTATCTGAGCGTGGCCGTCCCGAACTCTGACGAAACCCTCTTCAGCATCTCCGACGGTCGCCCATCGCACCGGGCGCGTGAGGAGCCCATCGCCCGGCTGGATCTCGATGAGGCGTTCATCGCCTCCATCGCGGAATTGACTGAACCCACGGCAGGCCGCGCCACCAGTGATGCGGGCCCCATCCACTGGGCAGTTTTCCCCGTCGAGATGGAGGGGGATACTTCGGCGGCTTCGTTGGCCGTGATCGAGTTTGCGGCGCCCGCACGCGCCAGGGCGGCTTCCACGGTGCGGGTACTCGCAGTGATCAGCGCCATCGCTCTGGTGCTGGCCGGGGTGGCGAGCTGGCAGGTGGCTGGCCGGGTTCTGGCTCCCATCCGTACCTTGCGGCAGACCGCGGAGAACATCGGGGAATCCGCCCTCGATCAACGGATTGCTGTCACCGGACGCGACGACGTCGCGGCACTCGCCCACACGTTCAACGCCATGCTCGACAGGCTGCAGGACGCCTTCGCCGGTCAGCAACAGTTCCTCGACGACGCGAGCCACGAACTGCGGACCCCCATCACCGTGGTCCGCGGACATCTGGAACTGATGGGCGATGACCCGGCGGAGAGAGAACACACGTTGGGATTGGTGCTGGACGAGCTGAAGCGCATGGACCGCATGGTTGATGATCTGATGCTGTTGGCGCGCGCCGAGCGGCCCGACTTCCTGAGGATCTCGGAAGTGGACGTCTCCGACCTCCTGATGGAGGTGCTGGCCAAGGCCAGCGCGCTGGGGGATCGGCGATGGGCGCTGGATGGCCTGCCGGAGCAGATGGTGATGGCCGACGGCCAACGCCTGACGCAGGCACTCATGCAGTTGGCGGCCAATGCGGTTCGGCACACGGCAGAGGGTGCACGGATCACCATTGGGGGCAGTGTGGTGGAAAATCACCTGAAGCTCAGTGTGTCCGACGAGGGCACCGGCATCGCAGAGGAGGACCGCGTGGGGATTTTCGACCGATTCGCTCGCGCCGGCTACCGCGGAGACGGCGGTCGGCGAGGTGAAGGAGCCGGGCTCGGGCTGGCGATCGTCACGTCCATCGCCCACGCTCATGGCGGGCGTGTGAGGCTGAAGAGCAAGGTGGGCGAGGGTTCACAATTCACGTTGGAAATTCCTCTGGTGGAGTTCGATCAGCCGGATCGGGCCGCTGTGAGAAGCACGGAAAGGGCGATGAGGCCATGAACCACATTCTGGTTGCGGAGGACGAGCCGCGCATCGCCTCCTTTGTCGAGAGTGGCCTCACCCGTCACGGCTACATCGTCACCGTCGTCAACGACGGTGAAGCGGCCTATGAGTACGCCCGCAGCGGCGCGTTCGACCTGATGATCCTGGATCTTGGGCTGCCCATCACCGACGGGCTCACCGTCCTGAGGCTGCTGCGGGCGGAGAAGGTGGACCTGCCCGTGGTGGTTCTCAGCGCTCGCGACAGCGTTGCTGACACGGTCCGTGGTCTGGAGAGCGGGGCTGACGACTACATCCGCAAGCCTTTCGGCTTCGACGAACTCCTGGCACGTGTGAGGCTCCGCCTGAAAAGCTCCGGTGGGCAACCGGAAGAGCGGATGCTCCGCGTCGGGGACCTCACACTGGACGTACTCACACGGCGGGTGTTGGTCGACGGTGGTGAGGTGGAGGTGGAGCTGACAGCCCGGGAGTTTGCGCTGGCCGAGGTCTTTTTCCGGCATCCGGGCCACGTCCTGACCAAGGAACAACTCCTCAGCCAGGTGTGGGGACTCGACTTCGATCCGGGGTCCAACGTGGTGGAGGTCTACGTCCGCTACCTGCGTCGCAAGATCGGTGACCACCGCATCGACACCCTTCGTGGCTTGGGGTACCGGCTGCGGACCGAGAGTCGAGCGAGCAACGAGGGGCCGACTGATCAGCTCGCTGGTCGGGACTAGACTGCGCCCATGGCGGGACGGATCAACGACGAGGACATCGCAGCTGTCCGCGACCGGATCCGCATTGATGACGTGGTGGGCGACTTCGTCGCGCTGCGCAATGCCGGTGGTGGCTCCCTGAAGGGCCTGTGCCCTTTCCACGATGAGAAGACGCCCAGCTTCACCGTCACGCCCTCGCGTGGTTTCTTCTACTGCTTCGGTTGTGGTGAGGGTGGCGACGCCATCACCTTCCTGCAGAAGCACCAGAACCTGGCCTTCACCGAGGCCGTGCAGTCGTTGGCCGACCGTGCAGGCATCCAGCTGCGCATCACCGATGACGGCACCGGCCAGCCACCGGGGCTCCGGAAGCGCATTCTGGAGGCCAACGCGGCGGCCGAGTCCTTCTACGCGTCCCAACTCGGCTCGCCCGAGGCCATCGAGGCCCGGCTCTTCCTGGATCGTCGTGGCTTCGACCGCGCCGTCGCACTGCATTTCGGGCTTGGCTACGCGCCCCGCCACGGCCGTGTCCTGCGGCAGACACTGCAGGCGAAGGGATTCGACGATGCGACACTCAAGGCCGCCGGACTCGTTCGCGACGGTGGCCGCGACTTCTTTGCCGGTCGCCTCCTGTGGCCCATCCGGGACTCGGGGCAGAGTGTGCTCGGTTTTGGTGCGCGCCGCATCCACGACGACGACCGAATGCCGGCGAAATACCTCAACACCCCGGAAACGCCGGTCTACAAGAAGTCGCAGGTTCTCTACGGACTGGATCTGGCCCGCCAGGCCATCGGCAAACGATCGCAAGCAGTGGTGGTGGAGGGCTACACCGACGTGATGGCTGCGCACCTGGCCGGTGTCGACACGGCTGTGGCCAGCTGCGGGACCGCGTTCGGTGATGACCACGCCCGCCTCCTGCAGCGGTTGATGGGCACCACGGATGGCCTGCACGGCGAGGTCATCTTCACGTTCGACGGTGACCAGGCCGGCCAGAAGGCCGCACTCAAGGTGTTCAAGGGCGACCAGAATTTCATCGCGCAGACCTATGTGGCGGTGGAACCCACCGGCATGGATCCCTGCGACCTGCGACTGGAGCAGGGTGATGCAGCCGTGCGGGAACTCGTGGGACGACGCGTGCCGCTGTACCGGTTCGTCATGGAAAACGCCATCCTGGGCTACGACCTCGACAGGGCAGACGGGCGCCTCGCCGCGCTGCGGGAGTCCGCTGAGTTGATCAGTGCCATCCGGGACTCGTCACTGGTCAGCCAGTACCTGCGTGAACTCTCCGGGATGCTGGGCATGGACATCGAGGACGTGCGTCGCGAAGTCTCCCAGCGGCAGCGCCGCGGTGGCGGCAGCAGCGCCACCCATGAGCAGGAACCCGTCCCTGCTGTGGAGAAGCCGGATCCGTCGTGGCCCAACCCCTCAGATCCGTCACTGCGGCTGGAACGCGACACCCTGAAGTTGATGCTCCAGCACCCCATGACCTTTGACGCCGGCTGGAACGGCGTCGAGCCAGAGGATTTCACCCATCCCGGGTACCGGGCCATCTTCGATCTCATCCTCTGCACCCCGCTGGTGGAGGGGTGGAACGATGAACTCCGGGCCAATGCCTCTTCCGACCTTCTGACCCAACTCCTGGTGTCCCTCCTCGTGGAGCCGCTGCTGCGCGAATCCGACGAGGTCTACTCGATGGCCCACTCCAGCCGGCTGCAACTGGCTCGCACAGTGCGTCGCATCGCCGACTGCAAGTCGCGGCTGCAACGAACCGACCCGGTCAAGGACCCCACCGGTCACCGCAGCCAGTTCGCCGAGCTCACCGCACTCGAGATGGAACGCAAGCGGCTTCTGGCAGTCAGCACGGGGGACTGAGCCTCAACCCAACC
>JAUNVL010000158.1 GCA_030537675.1 Propionibacteriaceae bacterium
CATTTCGGCCACCTCCCGATGACTGTATCCACCGTAATAGGCCAGTGAAACGGCCTCCTTCTGTACTGCGGTCAATCCGTCGAGGGCCGAGCGCACCCCCTCGACGTCGAGACGCTGTTCCACACCTTCCCAGGTGTGGTCCGGTTCGCTGTCGCGGCTGGTCGCCGCCCAGCGAACGTCTCGCTCGGACTCCTTCTGGACGGAACGGACGCGGTCGATGGCTCGACGGTGGGCGATGGTGTGCATCCATGCCCGGACGCTGCCCTTCGCGGATTCCCAGCGCGCCGCCTGCCGCCAGATCTCCACGTAGACCTCCTGTGTGATCTCCGCAGCGAGGTCCGGTGCCCGGACCACGCTGAGGATCAGGCCGTACACCCTGGCACTGGTCATGTCGTACAGCTCAGCGAACGCCTCTTCGCTGCCCTGGCTGACCCGGCCGAACACGTCCGCCAGCGCGTCATGCGCGCCGGGGTCGGCGGCTCTTCGTGGAGCGGGTGCTGCATCGTCCTGGGGCATGTGCGGCGACCACGTCCTTCCTCACTCAGGCCAGAGCTGTGGCGAAGGCAATCACGTTGGAGTCGTAGTAGTGCTCCGACTGGCTGTATTCACCGCCGCAGGTGATGAGAACCAGCGATGGTTCGTCCGTGGAAGCGTATACCTCGGATGTGGGGAATTGATCCTTTTCGAAAGTTGCCACCTTGGTGACCTGGAACCTGGCAGTGGTCCCGTCCTCACGGTCCACCTCGATGACGGCGCCAGCGGCGAGGTCGGGGAGGCGGGCGAAGACAGTGTGTCGACCATTCCAGGTCAGGTGTCCGGCCAGCACCGCCCTTCCGGGGGCGCCGGGCGTGTGTGCGCCGGTGAACCAGCCCACGATGTCGGGATCGGCTGGTGTCTCCAGCTCATTTCCCTCGAGGCCGAGCGACACGGTGCCGGCGTCGACGCCGATGCTGGGGATCTTCACCCTGACGGGCGCAGATTCCGCGAGAGTGACCGCGGTGGGTGTGGGATCTGGCGTCGGGGTTGCGCTGGTGGGCGCAGCCGTGGTGGTGAGTGGGATGACTGAGGCTGACGGGGTTGGAACCACGGTGGTGCTCGTCGGCGTGGGGCTCGTGGACACGCGGGGTGTCGTAGCAGCCACTGCGGCGGGCAACGCCTGTGGTTCGGTGACCGAAGGGAAGGCCAGGGCGGCGCCAATGACGCCAACCCCGACCAACCCTGCGATCCCCCCGATCAGCACCCGCCACTGCAGCGGTGACTTGGTGCTGGTCATGATCGTCGATCAGCGTCCGGTGACGGTGGCTGTGCGACGACGGCTGATGGCGACTGCGGCGCCGCCGGCCATGAGCACTCCACCCGCAGCGAGCAAGCCGCTGTTGGGGGCGGTCGGTGCCTCACCGCCGGTGTTGACTCCACCGGAGGGCATGATCATGCCGCAGGTGGCCGAGTCAGTGGCTTCTGCCGGGATGCCCCCGACGCCGAGCGACTTGGCGAACGTGGACTCCCCGAGGCCCTCCATGTCGTACATGTCGTTGTCGTTGGCGTCCACGCCGTGCTGCACGATGTGCAGGTTCGCGAGGTTCTCGAGGGTGCCCTTGGGCAGTTCCGCCGCTGTCAGCGTGCGCTTGTAGCTCAGGTTGCCCTGCGCGTCGGCCATCGGCATGCGGTCCACGGCCAGGCCACTGGCCTTGGTGGTGTCACCCGTGGTGGTCAGCGAGATGTGGATGTCGCCGTAGTCCGGGAAACCCTCCTCGATGCTGATGAAGCCGTTCCCGTCCTTGTCGGCCGAGGGAGCCGGGCAGTGCTTCATCGCACCGGAGGTGTCGCCGTGGATGTGCTGGGCGTGGGGAGAGTTGGGGACCATGTCCTTGGCCCGGATCTCGACGGTGAGACCACCATCGCTGGTGGGTGTCAGTGTGGCATCACCGGTGGCGGTGGTGCCCTTCATCGAATCGAGGCGAAACATCACGGCGGCGCCCTCATCTGCGTGGGCGGGGCTGACGGCCAGGGCCATCGGCGCGGCAACCGCGAGTGCGGCGACGGCGGAGAGGGAGAGTGACTTCCAAGTGCGGTTCATGGTGAGTTCCTTTCGTTGGTCTCACCCGTAGTTCGGAACTGCGCAGCCAGCGGATTGGTGGAGCAGGAAAATGTTTGTCAGATGACCCGACAGGTGGATCCCGGGCAGGCGCCGATATCATTTCGCGCGTGGTCACAAAATCCCCCCGGGCAACCAAGAGGCCCGCTACAACAGCCCCCATCCAGCACTCGACATCCCTGGAGCGCTTCTTCAGCATCACGGCGCGCGGCTCCAGCGTCGGCCAGGAGGTGCGTGGCGGTCTCGTCACGTTCTTCGCGATGGCCTACATCATCGCGCTCAACCCTCTGATCATCGGCACAGCCACTGACAAGGGTGGGCTGCTGATCTCAGGCGCACCCAAGTTCCTCGACGAGGCCATGACGCAGGTGGACACCGCCGCAGTGGGTGCCTCCATCGGCATGGTTGCTGCGGGCACAGCGCTCATCGCCGGCGTCATGACCATCCTCATGGGCATCGTCGGACGTTTCCCCATCGGTCTGGCCACCGGACTGGGTCTCAACGCGCTGGTCGCCTACGTGATCGCGCCGCAGATGACATGGCCCCAGGCCATGGGACTGGTGGTGTGGGAAGGCATCATCATCGCCCTCCTCGTGCTCACCGGCTTCAGGACAGCAGTGTTCAAGGCAGTCCCCAGGACGCTCCGCACCGCCATCAGCGTGGGCATCGGCCTCTTCATCGCCTTCGTCGGCCTCATCAACGCCGGCGTCATCCGCAAGCCGGCCGGCGCACCGCCCGTCGAATTCGGTATCGATGGCTCGCTGGCGGGATGGCCGATTCTCATCTTCGTCATCGGGTTGCTGCTGCTCATCGCGCTCTACGTCCGCAAGGTGAAGGGGGCCATGCTGATCTCCATCGTGGTGGCCACCGTGCTCGCCATCGTCGTGGAGGCCATCGCGAAGATCGGACCCAACGTGGGCCCCGACAACCCCACCGGATGGGCGCTCAACGTGCCGCAACTCGGGAGCTTCGGCCTGCCCGACCTCAGTCTCTTCGGCCGCATCGACATGGTGGGTGCATTCTTCCCCGAGGGCGCCTTCTCGCTGCCCCGCTTCATCGCGCTGGCCGTCCTGGTCTTCTCGCTGCTGCTCGCGGACTTCTTCGACACCATGGGCACGGTGGTTGCCGTGGGCAGCGAGGCAGGCCTGCTCGATGAGCACGGCATGCCGCCGCACACCACCGCCATCCTCATGGTCGACTCGCTCGCCGCAGTGGCGGGTGGCGTCGGCTCGGTGTCGTCCAACACCTGCTACGTCGAGTCCACCGCGGGCGTCGGTGAGGGTGCACGCACCGGTCTTGCCTCCGTGGTCACGGGGGCGGTGTTCCTGCTCGCGATCTTCCTGTCGCCGGTCATCAACATGGTGCCCTCCGAGGCGGCTTCGCCCGTGCTGGTGTTCGTGGGCTTCCTGATGATCTCGCAGGTGGTGGACATCGACTGGAGCGACGTCTCCCTGGGCATCCCGGCATTCCTCACCATGGTGCTGATGCCGTTCAGCTACTCGATCACCACGGGCATCGGCGTCGGATTCCTCGCGTTCGTGTTCATCCGCGTCGTGATGGGACGCAGCCGCCAGGTCCACACACTCATGTGGGTGGTGGCGGCCATGTTCATCATCTACTTCCTTCAGGGACCACTCATCGCACTGGTGTCCTAACCGCGTTCACGCACAAACCGGCCCGCCCCCTCGTGAAGGGAGCGGGCCGGTTCGCTGTTGTGGGGGGTCTCAGCGGTCCCGGCGGACGTCGTCGGCGTCAGTGTCGAGGCGCTCCTTGCGGACCTCGGTGCTCACCGATTCCTCCTCGGTCATGGTTTCCTTGCCGAGACGAACCTCTTCCACAGCGACCGTGTCCTTGTCGACGACGGCCTTCTCCTCGTGGAGTGTGACCTCGACCTCGGCGCCGTCGTCGTCGATGTGGCCACCACGGGCATCATCGTCGAGCGGGACGCGTTCGACGCGAACCTCTTCGTGCTGGACGGGCACCGTCTTCGTGACGTTCTCCGTCACCACGTACTTGCGCAGCCGGACCTTGCCCGACTCACGGGTTTCGGTCCCGACGTTGACGCGCTCCTCGGACAGAGTCATGGAGTCGTCGTCAGTGGTGC
>JAUNVL010000159.1 GCA_030537675.1 Propionibacteriaceae bacterium
TCTTCGTCGTGGACAGGGGCTCCACGAACGGCACCGCGCTCGTCACCACGGGTGGTGGACTGGAACCGTGCCCCGTGGGGACGCAGGTCAGGGTGCGCGAGGGGCAGCAGGTGTCCTACGGGAACCGTTGGTTCACCGTGCTGCGTCGCCCACAGCGGCACTGAGCCGCTGGTCACAGCTCCGTGCGGTGAAAGCTGAGGTGGGAACGTGAGGGCGTCGGCCCTCGCTGTCCCTGGTAGCGGGAGCCGTACTTCGCAGAACCGTACGGAAACTCCGCTGGGGAGCTGAGACGGAAGAAGCACAGCTGCCCGACTTTCATTCCCGGCCACAACATGATGGGCAACGTGGCCATGTTGGACAACTCCAGCGTCACGTGGCCGCTGAAGCCGGGGTCAATGAACCCGGCCGTGGAGTGCGTCAGGAGACCGAGGCGGCCGAGCGACGACTTGCCCTCCAGCCGTGCCGCCACTCCGGTGCCCAGGCTCACCTGCTCGTAGGTGGAGGCCAGGGCGAACTCACCGGGATGCAGAACGAATGGCTCGCCAGCAGGTGGCTCCACAGGCCTGGTCAGTTCGCTCTGCTCGGCGGAGGGGTCGATGTGCGGGTAGCGATGGTTCTCGAACACGCGGAAGAACTTGTCCAGCCGCACGTCCACGCTGGCGGGTTGCACCATGGCGGGGTCCCAGGGGTCCAGGACGATCGAGCCTTGGCGGACCTCTGCAAGGATGTCGCGGTCACTCAGAAGCATGGGTGTGAGCCTAGCTGTTTCTCCTCGCGGAGGGTGGGGCGATTCGAGCCAGCGGGATGGGGGTCCTGAAGGCGGGTCACCGTCGTCTGACCGATGGACGCGCATGGGCATCGACTACTTTGGTGGCGGGAGGCTGATGATGGCGAGACTGCAGGCGTGGGCGGAGCGATTGTTCCGCGAACCCATTCGTGAGGAAGTGGCGGCACCGCCAACGGAGGTGGATCCTCGACGAGCCGCAGCCGTCGTCGATCTCGCGCTGAGGGCGGCGGAGATGGCCATTCAGACCGGTGCGGTCACCTCGGATGCCACCTCGTACGCCTTGACCATCACGTCCGCCTACGGTGTTGTCGCAGACGTCGACGTGACGTTCACGTCCATCCTCATCAGCTACCACCGCCGTGGCAGAGCCGAACCGATCACCGGATTTCGTGGCGTGCGGCAGCGCCTCACCAACTACACCCAGCTGACGCAGCTCCTCCGCCTCATTGATGACATCGGCACCGGGAACGTCGAGCTCGAAGCCGCCCGCGTCAGACTGGACGCCCTCCGCAGCCACTCGCGCCCGTACCGGATATGGGTCATCACCCTCGGCCAGACTGTGACTGGCGTGGGAGTGGCCGCCATTCTCGGCGGGAGGCCCGGGGAGATGGCGCTGGCTGCGCTGGCGAACACCCTGATGTTCCTCGTGCAGTACGCCCTGACGCGGACGCAGCTGTCGGTGTTCTTCATCCAGGCGCTCGGCGCAGCAGTCCCCACCGCCCTGGCGATGTGGGTCATGCACGTGCGCGCCGGCGAACTGGGTTGGTTCTCGATGGTCTCGCCGTCACTCATCGTGTCCGCCGGCATCGTGACGGCACTGGCCGGAGTGGGCGTCGTCGGAGCAGCCCGGGACGCCATGGATGGCAACCTCATCACCGCGGGCGCGAGAACATTCGACGCCGTGATGCAGACGGCTGGCATCATCGTGGGAGTCTCGATCACCCTGTGGGCGGGCTTGGCGCTGGGCGTCCCGGGATACATCGCCCCCACGGGTGGTTACGCCAACCCCTCCGCACTCCAGATCGTCTGGGCCATCCTGATCGCCCTGGGTGTCGCGGTCGGGTTCCAGCTCGGTCTGCGCGCCCTTCCCTTCGTGGCGCTCCTGGCAGGTACTGGATTCGCCGTCTACCAGTGGAGCCTGCCCCTGGTCGGCAACTGGCCGGCCGCCGCATCACTGGGAGCCGTGGTGGTGGGATTCATGGCCCAGTTCATCGTGGGCCGGTTCCGCATCCCGCTCATTGCGCTCGTCACCACCGGTGTCGTGGCGCTGATGCCGGGCTCCGCGCTGTATCGCGGGCTCTATGAATTGATCCGCTCGATTGACGAACCCATCAGTGTGCAGGCGCAGATCAGCCTGGGCAACGCCGTGATGGTGGGCCTCGGACTCGCGGCGGGTTCCACCTTCGGTGCGCAACTGGCACGGCCCGTCGGTATGCCGACGGCGAAACTGTTTCGCGTCGCGGAGCTGCGAACGCTCCGTCGCAGCCGCAAGAGCACGACCAACACGGAGGTGGCCAGATGATGCGTGGTGCGGGCGCGGGCGGCCGCTACGGCATGGGGGGATTGGCCACCGACCAGTCGATCAGGAACCACGAGCTGTCCAAGGGGACCGTGCGTCGGGTCCTGGCCTACGGGGCCCCCTTCAAGAAGCTCATCATCGTGTTCCTCACCACCGTTGTGCTCGGCAGCGCACTCGGTGTGGCACCGGCCCTGTTGTTCAAGGAGATCATCGACGGTGGCGTGCTGGGCCGCGACGTATCGCTGATCATCCGGCTGTCCCTCGTCGTGGCAGGCATGGCTGTTCTGGCGGCGCTGTTGAGCGTGATCGAGCGTTGGTGCTCCGCCCGAATCGGTGAAGGTCTGATCCTCCACCTGCGCAAACAACTCTTCGACCACGTCCAGCGCATGTCGGTGGCTTTCTTCTCGCGCTCCAACACGGGAAAACTCGTCTCCCGGCTCCAGAACGACGTCTCGGGCGCCCAACAGGCCTTCACCTCGACGCTGTCCTCGGCTGTCAGCAACGTCTCCACGCTGGTGCTCGTGGTCATCACCATGGTGGCGCTGTCCTGGCAGTTGACGCTCGCCGCGCTCATCCTGCTGCCCATCTTCATGATCCCGGCGCGCGCCGTGGGAAAGCGGTTGGCGGGGCTGACCAAGAACCGGATGCAGCAGCAGGCGGAGATGACCGCCACCATGACCGAGCGTTTCTCGGTCTCCGGCGCACTGCTGGTCCAGCTCTTCGGCAATCTGGACACCGAGAACGAGAGGTTCGGTGCCCAGGCCGCTGACGTCGCTGACTCCGGTGTGAAGATCGCCATGACGTCCCGGGTGTTCATGACGGCGATGATGCTGGTGGCGTCCCTGGCCACAGCCATGTTCTACGGTTTCGGAGGTGTGGCCGCGGCTCGTGAGCAGATCACCCTGGGCACTTTGACGGCACTCGTTGCCTTGCTGGCCAGGCTGTACGGGCCCCTGATGCAAGTGGCCAACCTCCGCGTCGACGTCATGACCGCGCTGGTCAGCTTTGAGCGGGTCTTCGAGATACTGGACCTGCCGCATCCCATCACCGACCGCGAGGGTGCAGTCGACGTGACCGGACCCGTCACCGTGAAATTCCGCGACGTCTGGTTCACCTACCCCGACGCGAAGGTGGCGTCGCTGCCTTCTCTGGAACCGGCCGCGGCGTTGCAGGAGTCGGCCGGTGCGCCAGTGCTCCGGGGCATCTCGTTCGAGGCGTCCCCGGGCCAGACCGTGGCGCTCGTCGGAGCCTCCGGCGGGGGCAAGACCTCCATCACCAACCTGATCGCACGGCTCTACGACGTGGACTCCGGAGCCGTGGAGGTGGCGGGCACCGACGTCCGGGGACTGCGCCTGGCCAGCCTGCGTCAGTGCGTCGGCTATGTCACGCAGGATGCGCACCTCTTCCACGACACCATCGCGGCCAACCTGCGCTATGCCAAGCCAGAGGCCAGCGATCAGGAATTGTTCGCGGCGCTCGACCAGGCACTCGTGGGTGATCTCGTGCGACGGCTTCCCGACGGACTGGAGACGGTGGTGGGGGAGCGCGGCTACCGGCTCAGCGGTGGGGAACGGCAGCGATTCGCCATCGCACGTCTCCTGCTGAAGGCGCCGCCGGTCATCGTGCTGGACGAGGCCACGGCGCATCTCGACTCCGGATCGGAGCACCTGGTGCAGGAGGCGCTCGACGTGGCGCGGGCCGGGCGCACCGCCATCGTCATCGCGCACCGGCTCTCCACGGTGCGTGACGCAGACCTGATCCTCGTGGTCGACGGCGGACGCGTGGTCGAGCAAGGCACCCATGACGAACTGATCGGCGTCGGCGGGCACTACGCCCGTCTCCACGCCCGCCAGTTCACCCAGTGAGCCTGCTCAGCCCAGGAGCAGGCCAGA